>NZ_JAVDQF010000001.1:1272853-1591066 GCF_031454135.1 Arthrobacter russicus | reverse complement strand
AGCACTAATCCGCTGACTGCAGTTTCAAAAGCAGTAGCGTCCAATGCGGGCAGCTTCGGCCGTCAGGCCGCAGTAGTAGTGGTTGCCACCGGGCTCGTGACCAGCCTGGGTCTGCCGGCTGAAGCCGCAGACACCGGTCGGGCCTCTGCGGAGAACGCCAGTAGCAGCCTCAAGATCGCCGCGCAGACGGTCACCGCAGCAGCAGACGCCACGGTAGTCTTCGACCGTCCGGCCACGAGCTCTACGCCGAAGCCGGCGATCAGCACGCGGACCGCAGTGCAGTCGGACCGGGTTGCCACCACCACGGCCACGGCGGAGAAGCCCGTTGCCACGGAAGCCGCTGATGTCCAGGCAGGTGCCGGCCTTGCTGCCGTCGTCGCTTATGCACTGAGCGGAAAAGGCAAGCCCTACGTCTGGGGCGGCACCACACCCAACGGCTGGGACTGCTCGGGCTTCACCGGTTGGGCCTATGCCCAGGCCGGGATCTCGTTGCCGCGGACCAACCAGTGGAACGTGATGAAGCAGACTTCCACCCCGCAGCCGGGCGACTTGGTGGTGCAGAACGGCGGGAGCCATGTTGCCATTTACCTGGGCAACGGCATGGAGATCGGCGCACTCAACCCCTCGCAGGGCACCTTGATCACCTCGGTCGCCGAAGTCGGATCTTCGGTTTTCTACACGCTGCGCTAACCGCAAAGCTTCAGCACGGGGCCGGCGACCCGCTACGACAACCGCCGGGAAGTACCAAAACTGAGTAAATTGAAAGAGGAAACTCAATGGGCAGTCGAGTAGGAATTGCGCGGCACCGCGCGGACACCAAAACCAACTCCATCGCAGTGATCGCGAAAGCGGTCAGCGAAAACGCAGGTGGAGTGGGTCGCCAGGCCGCTGTCATCGCCGCCGCTTCCGGCTTGGTCCTGACCACCGGTATCGCCGCGAACGCGGCAGAGCCGACCGTCGGCCAGCGCGAGTCGGCTCCGACCACGCTCAACATCGCGACGGCTCCGGCGGTCACCGCCTCGGCTGCGGTCCAGATCGCGTTCGAAAGCCCCACGGTTTCTTCGGCGCCCGCTCCGGTGAAGGTCAAGCAGACCGTGGCGCCGCAGAGCAACACCGCGAGCAAGGCTCCGGCCGCCGCCAGCCAGGCTGCACCGGCAGCCCCGGCGCCCAGCCAAGCTGCCCCGGCTAACGTCGCGGCGAGCGGTGCCGGCGCTGTGGTGGTTGCTTCGGCGCTCGCCCAGCTCGGCGTCACCCAGGACTGCACCGCGTTGGTGCGGACCGCCCTGCGGTCTGCCGGATTGCCGACCACCCCGATGGGCCCCTCGGCCTTCGCGTCTTTGGGCCGGGTCATCAGCGCCGCCGAAGCGCAGCCGGGCGACGTCGCCTACTACTCGAACAACGGCTACGGCGGACAGCACGTGGCCATCTACATCGGCAACGGCCAGGCCGTGCACGGTGGCTGGCTCGGCAACCAGACGGTTGTCGCCTCGGTCAACATCCCGACCGGCCCGCCGGACTACTACATCGCCATCGGACGCTAGTCCGCTTATTCCATCAGCAGGCCCGCACCGGCAACGGTGCGGGCCTGCTGGCGTATTGGCTAGTTTTTCGGTTGGGTATGTCCCACCGAGCTGGCGAACTCAGTGGGACAAAGCGGGTATGTCCCACCGAGCTGGCGAACTCAGTGGGACAGAACGTTCCGGTTCCACTGCCCGGCAGCAAAGCCGGTGAAGGTTGCCGCGGGGTGAATTCTTCCCGACACGTGGACCGTTCCGGACTGGGGATTCGCTCAAATGCGCGGGTTCGGCCTAGGCTTGGATTGAGTTCACGACCCGGGGCTGCGGCAGGGCAGCCGGCTCCGCCGAGAAGACTCCGGGTCAGCCTGAATGAGGAACGCATATGCGAACCCTTGTGCTGAATGCTGGATACGAACCGCTGGCGGTAGTCACCTTCCGCCGGGCGCTGATCCTTGTGCTGGCCGGGAAGGCCTCGATCCTCGCGGAAGGCGATGACCCGGTGATCGGACCGCAGGAAATCCTCAGCCGTCCTTCGGTGATTTTGCTCAATCGATACATCCGCCTGCCGTACGACCGGGAGTCACCGGTGAGCCGGCGCGGGGTGTTGCGTCGGGATGAACACCGATGCGCGTACTGCGGAAAGTCCGCCAGCACCATCGACCATGTACAGCCCAAGTCGCGCGGCGGTGTGGACAGCTGGGAGAACTTGGTGGCCTGCTGCCTGCGCTGCAACAACCTCAAGGGCGACCATACTCCGGGCGAAATGGGCTGGCGGCTGCGCATTGTGCCGAAGCCGCCGCGCGGCGGGCATTGGCAGATCCGCGAGTTGGAGCGCCCGACGCCGGACTGGGACCCGTTCCTGAGTGAATCCGCTGCCTGAACGAACAGCCGTTGCAGAAGCGACCGCTCTGGTAGTGCTCGCCGGGGGCCGGGGCAGCAGGCTCGACGGCGAACTCAAACCGGCGCTGGAATACCGAGGGATGCCGCTGCTGACTTCGGTGATCGCTGCCGTCTGGCGGATCGCCGACCGGCGACTGCCGACCGTCGTGGTCGGTGATCCCGGGCGATTGCAGCCATTGACCGGAAAGCTGCCGGGGGCGGCCGAAATCCGCTGGACCCGCGAAGAACCGGCGTTCGGTGGACCGGTGGCCGGCCTGCAGGCCGCACTGGAGCTGATCCAAGAGCCCTGGCTGCTCTTGCTGGCTGCCGACCTCCCGGAGCCTGCGGCGGGGCTGCAGGCGCTGTTCCAGGCCGTTCCCGGGCCGGACGGCGGATTGCTGGTGGACGTGGCCGGACGGGAGCAACAGCTGTTCGGCCGCTATCGGGTCGCGCCATTGCGCGACGCAGTGCAACGCGCGGGGTCCGGTACCGGTGCGCACCCGGGCAAGGGGCCGAGCCTGCGCAGCGTCATTGCTAGTCTGGAACTGGCCCGGATTCCTGCCCCGGAGCAGGCCACCGCGGACATCGACGACTGGGCTGACGCGGCCCGGTGGGGAATTGCGAAAGGAACACCATGAACCAAGCCGAGGTATTGGAAGCGTGGTGTGCCGAATTGCTGGCGCAGCTGGAGATCGCGGACACACCCGTCGACATCGATGCGGTCTTGGCCTTGGCCGGCAAAGCCGCCCACACCGTGGTCCGGCCGGCGGCGCCGCTGACCACTTTCATCGCCGGTTACGCCGCGGGTCTGGCTGCCGGCAGCGGCCAGGCCACCGATGCGGTGTCCCTGAGCTCCGCGATCGCCGCCGCGAATCGGATCGTCGCGTGGAAGGCCGCTGCGGCACCTGATGCGTGAGCACCGGATCCGGCACAGCTGGGCGGAAGCCCGGCAAACAGCCTTCGACGCCGCCGAACCGGTGCCTGAAACGGCATTGCCGCTCGGTCCGGATCTGTGCGGGCGGAGGCTCGCCGAACCGGTAGTCGCTTTGCAGGACATTCCGCATTTCGACTCCGCGGCGATGGACGGTTGGGCGGTCAACGGCTCGGCGCCCTGGATTTTCGTTTCCCCGGGTGAACGGCTGTACCCCGGGCAGGCCAGCGACATCCTCACCGGGGGCTTGGTCCCGCCCGGCGCGAAGGCGGTATTGCGCAGCGAGAGCGGGCGGGTGTCCGCGGATGCCGAAGGGCTGCCGGTGCTGCAGCTCAGTTCCGAGGCCAAGCCGGGCGAACCCAGGGCCGGGCAGCACATCCGGCCGAGCGGCAAAGAGGCCGTCGCCGGGGAGCAGCTGCTGGCCGCCGGAACTATCCTGAACCCGGTCCGGCTCGCCCTCGCGGCGCTGTCCGGTGCCGACTCGCTCAGCGTCGCCGGACGGGCCCGGGTCCGGCTGCTGTTCACCGGCGACGAAGTGGTCGATTCGGGTATCCCGGGTCCGGGTCGGGTCCGGGACGTGTTCGCTCCCCAGCTTTCCGCAGCGGTGCTGGCGCTGGGCGCGGAGGTCGTCGGCGAGGCGAGGCTGCCGGATCGGCTGCCGGAAACCGTCGCCGCGCTTTCCGCGACGGACGCCGAAGTCTTCATCAGCACCGGCGGTACCGGGCGTTCCGCGGCCGACCAAGTCCGCCGGGCGATCGACGAACTCGGCGCGGACTTGATGATCGACGGCGTCGCAATGCGACCGGGCGGGCCGGTGTTCTTGGCCAGATTGCCCGGCGGCAGGTTCCTGGTCGGCTTGCCGGGAAATCCTTTGGCCGCATTCATGGCTCTGGCCACGGTAGCGCAGCCGTTGCTCGCCGGGTTGGCCGGGTTGCCCCGCCCGGCCGCGATCGAGGTGCTTTCCGGGGCAGCCCACGAACCGGACCCCGGCCGGAGCCGATTGCTGCCGTACCGGGATTTCTATGGTTTGGCCTCACCGGTGGCGAAGACCGAATCCGCCATGCTGCACGGTTTGGCGCAGGCCGAAGGCGTCCTGGTGGTTCCGCCGCACGGGGTCAAACTGGGCGAAGCGGTTCCTGCGTTCAGCTTTCCCTGGAACTAGCCGACAGCGACCGGAGTCCTGGCTGCCAACCGGATGATCACTGATTTCGAGGTCGGCGTGCCGCTCACGTCCGCGGTGGATTCCAGCGGCACCAGGACGTTGGTTTCCGGATAGTAGGCTGCCGCGCAGCCCACCGGCGTCGGGTAGGCGACCAGGCGGAATTCCTCGGCACGGCGCTCCGTGCAGACTCTGGTCTTCGGATCAGTCCATTCGGAGACCAGGTCTACCGCATCGCCCTCGGCGAAGCCCAGGGTGTCCAGGTCGACCTCGTTGATGAAGAGCACCCGACGGCCGCCGTAGATGCCGCGGTAGCGATCGTCCTTGCCGTAGATCGTGGTGTTGTACTGGTCGTGCGAACGCAGGGTCTGCAACAACAGGCGCCCGGCCGGGATCTCCGGGAATTCCAGCTCATTCCCGGTGAACACGGCCTTCCCACTGGGCGTTGCGAACCGCCGCCCGTCGCGCGGGCCGTGCGGGAGCACGAAGCCGCCCGGCCGCTCGATCTTCGCCTCGTAGTCCGAAAATCCGGGTACCACGGCGGCGATGTGTTTCCGGATCCGGGTGTAGTCCCCGCTCAAAGCCGCCCAGTCCGCCACCGGGGTGTTCGGCAACCGGGCGCCGTCGTCGTCCTGGAACATGGTTTGCGCGAGCCGGGCGATGATCGCCACTTCGGAAAGCAATTGCTCCGAGGCCGGGGCGAGCCGTCCGTGCGAGGCGTGCACCGCACTCATCGAATCCTCCACGGTGACCTTCTGGTCTCCGCCGGATTGCCGGTCCCGCTCGGTCCGGCCCAGGGTGGGCAGAATCAGTGCCCGGCTTCCGGTGACCAGATGGGAGCGGTTGAGCTTGGTGGACACCTGCACGGTCAGCGCGGTCCTGCGCAGTGCCGCTTCGGTGCGGTCGGTATCCGGGGCGGCCCGGACGAAATTGCCGCCCATGCCCATGAAAACCCGGGCTTTCCCTTGTTCCATGGCGTGGATTGCCGCGACGGTGTCGAAGCCGTGTTTCCGCGGCGAGGCGAAATCGAACTCCGCGTCGAGCGCGTCGTGGAACGATTCCGGCATCTTCTCGAAGATTCCCATGGTGCGGTCGCCTTGCACATTGGAGTGTCCGCGCACCGGGCAGACGCCGGCGCCGGTCTTGCCGATATTGCCTTGCAAAAGCAACAGATTGACCACATCGCGCAGGGTGGCGACCGAGTGTTTGTGCTGGGTCAGGCCCATCGCCCAACAGACGATCGTCCGGTCGGAGGCGATCAGATCGGCGGCAAGCGAGCGAATTTGCTCTTCGGTCAGGCCGGTGGCTGCCAAAACGGTGGCCAAGTCCAGATCCGCTACCGCCGCCGAATAGTCCGCAAAACCGGTGGTGTGCTGTTTGATGAACCCGTGGTCCAGGACCTCGCGGCCGGCCGCCTCGGCTTCCAGTAGCAGCTTGCCCAAGAACTGGAACAGCGCTTGGTCGCCGCCGATCCGGATTTGCAGGAACTCGTCCGCGATTTCGGTCCCGTCGCCCAGTACGCCGCTGATGTTCTGCGGGTTTTTGAACCGCAGCAGACCGGCCTCGGGCAGCGGATTGATCGCGATGATCCGGGCGCCGTTGCGCTTCGCCTTCTCCAGGGCGGAGAGCATCCGCGGATGGTTGGTGCCTGGATTCTGGCCGGCGATCAAAAGCAATTTCGCCTCGTGGATGTCCTCCAGCGACACCGATCCTTTGCCGATGCCGATGGTCTGCCCGAGCGCCGAGCCGGAGGACTCGTGGCACATGTTCGAGCAATCCGGAAGATTGTTGCTGCCCAGTCCGCGGACCAGCAATTGGTAGAGGAAAGCGGCTTCGTTGCTGGTCCGGCCGGAGGTGTAGAAAATCGCCTGTTCCGGCGAGTCCATGGCCTGCAGCTCGGACTTGATCAGGGCGAAGGCCTCAGCCCATTCGATCGGCCGGTAATGCCGTTCCGGGTCCGCTGCGCCGACGTCGTCGAGCAGCATCGGGTGGGTCAGCCGGCCTTGCTGGCCGAGCCAGTAATCATCGCGCTCGAGCAGATCGGCAATCGAATGCTCGGCGAAGAACTCCGGCGAAACCCGCCGCCTGGTGGCTTCTTCGGCTACTGCTTTGGCCCCGTTTTCGCAGAATTCGGCGAGGTGCCGCTTGTCTGCTTCCGGCCAAGCGCAACCGGGGCAGTCGAAGCCGTCTTTCTGGTTCAACCGCAACAGCGTCTCAGCGGTGCGGATCGGCCCCATTTGCTTCAGCGCGATCTCCATCGCGTGCAGCACCCCCGGAACGCCGGCGGCCTTGGTTTTGGGTTCGCCGACCTTCAGGTCAGCTTCGTTGATGCCTTCATCGGGAGCGTTGCTCATACCCCATAGTAAGCGTGGGCCTAGGCTTGAGGCATGAGCAGGCTCACTTCGCTAAGCAAAGTCACCAGAATGAACGCCGACGGCGGATCGCGACGGCGTGAAGACGTGCTGGCCGCCGAGGAGCCGTTGGAGATCCGGATCGGCGACGAGCCGTTCAGCGTCACGATGCGCACCCCGGGTGCGGATTTCGACCTGGTGGCCGGGTTCCTGGTCTCCGAGGGGGTGATCGCGGCCACCAACGAGTTGATTTCGCTCCGGTTCTGCGCCGGGGAAGATGAAAACGGCAGACAGACCTTCAACGTGGTGCAGGCGCAGTTGCGCCCGGACGTGGTGTTGCCGGATCTGCACCGGCACGTTTACACGACCAGTTCTTGCGGAATCTGCGGTACCGCATCGATCGATGCGGTACGCAAATCGTCCCGGTTCGCTCCGGCCGAAGCGGCGCCCGGGTTCGCGCTGGAAATGCTGCTGGCTCTGCCGGACCAATTGCGTACCGGGCAACGGATCTTCGACAAGACCGGCGGCGTGCACGCGGCGGGGCTGTACCGCAGCAATGGGGAGCTGCTCTGCCTGCGGGAGGACGTGGGCCGGCACAATGCGGTGGACAAAGTCATCGGCTGGGCGTTGCGGGAAGGGCGGCTGCCGTTGCGGGATACGGTATTGCAGGTCTCCGGCCGGGCATCCTTCGAACTCGTGCAGAAAGCCGCGATGGCGGGCATCCCGCTGCTCTCCGCGGTCAGCGCGCCGTCGTCGTTGGCCGTCCAGCTGGCCCAGGAGAGCGGCGTCGGCCTGATCGGATTCAACCGGGGCAGCTCGCTGAACGTGTACGCGGGGGCTCTGCCGCAGCAGTCTGAAGCCAGCGTCGGGTCCCTCGAGCGCTAGCAAGAAGACTGGTCTTCTTGCTAGCGCAGGGCTGGGTTGCTCTCTGAAGCGCAGGTAAGGCGGCAGCGGTTCGGGATCTACTCGAAGCAACCGTGGAAAGGATTCCAAATCAGTCGCCGCAGGCTTGGCAGCGGTTATGCGCACCGCTAGGCTTTGTAAGTCAAAACCTGAGACAAATAATTCAAAACCTTGGCCAAATGAGGAGAATCCGTGCACGACGATCGTCGGCTGACTGAAGCGCGTCTGGACCGGTTCGTCCGGGAACGGATCGCCCCGGCCCGTTACCGCAAATCCGTTCCCCTGACCGTCACCGGCTGGGATGTCCCCGGAGAACCGGTACCGTTCGACGAAGCCGTCGGGCAGGATTTCGCGCCGGTTGCCGAAGGCGAAGCGTGGGGTGCGGCCTGGAGCACCAAGTGGCTGCACATCACCGGCATGGTTCCCGAGGGCTTCGGCGGCCCGGGCAGCAAGGCCGAAGTCGTCGTCGAACTCGGCTATGACAATGAAATGCCGGGCTTCCAATGCGAAGGAATTGCTTGGCGGCGCGACGGCAGCATCGTCAAGGCGCTCTCGCCGCGCAACAAGTACGTGCCGTTGGAGCTGCTGAAGGGTACGGACGGCACGATCGACTTCTTCGTCGAAGCAGCGGCGAATCCGAATGTCGCGGGCGACTGGCAGTTTCAACCGACGGCCTTGGGCGACAAAGCCACCTCCGGCACGGATCCGATCTACCGGATCGGCCGGATCGAGCTCGCCGAGCTGGACACCGAAGTGTGGGAGCTCAGCCAGGACATCTGGACGCTCTCCGGACTGATGCACGAGCTGCCCACCGAGTTGCCGCGGCGGCACGAAATCCTGCGCGCGCTGGAACGGATGCTCGACGTCTTGGACCCGGACGACGTCGCAGGCAGCGCAGCGGCCGGCCGGGCCGAGTTGGCCCAGGTACTGGCGCAACCCGCATACGCTTCGGCGCACCAGCTGGTGGCGACCGGCCACGCGCACATCGATTCCGCCTGGCTCTGGCCGGTCCGTGAAACCATCCGCAAGTGCGCGCGCACCTTTTCCAACGTGATCGCCCTGATGGACGAATACCCGGACTTCGTGTTCTCCTGCTCCTCGGCGCAGCAGCTGAAATGGATCAAGGATTTCTATCCGGAGCTGTTCGGCCGGATCAAGGAAAAGGTCGCTGCGGGCCAGTTCGTCCCGGTGGGCGGCATGTGGGTCGAATCGGACACCAATATGCCCGGTTCCGAGGCCATGGCGCGGCAGTTCCTGGAAGGCAAAAGCTTCTTCCGGAACGAGTTCGGCGTGGACGCGAAAGAGGCCTGGTTGCCGGATTCCTTCGGTTACTCCGGAGCCTTGCCGCAGATCGTGGCGGCGGCCGGGATCGACTGGTTCCTGACCCAGAAGATTTCCTGGAATCAGGAGAACGTGATGCCGCACCACACCTTCCTCTGGGAAGGCATCGACGGTACCAGGCTGTTCACCCACTTCCCGCCGGTGGACACCTACAACTCCGAGTTGAACGGCCGCGAGCTGGCGCACGCGCAGCGCAATTACCGGGAGAAGGGGCGCAGCAACGTTTCCCTGGTGCCGTTCGGCTGGGGCGACGGCGGCGGCGGACCAACCCGGGAAATGGTCGCCGCAGCCCGGCGCACCGCAGACCTTGAGGGATCCCCGGCGGTCCGGATGGCCAGTGCGAAGAGTTTCTTCGAGCAGGCCCAAGCTGACTACCCGGCTCCACCGGTGTGGTTGGGCGAGATGTATTTGGAGCTGCACCGAGGCACCTACACCACGCAAGCGAACACCAAAAAGGGCAATCGGCGCAGCGAGCACTTGCTCCGCGAAGCCGAGCTCTGGGCCGCCACCGCCGCGGTGCGCTGCGGCACCGAATACCCGGCGGCGGAAATCAAGCGGCTTTGGCACTTGGTGCTGCTGCAGCAATTCCACGACATCCTGCCCGGCAGCTCGATCGCCTGGGTCCATCAGGATGCGGAGCGGAACTACGCCGCGATCGCGGTTTCCCTGGAGCAGATCATCGCGGACTCGATGCAGGCGCTGGTCGGCGAGGGGGATACCGATTTCAGCTTCAACGCCGCTCCGCACGAACGTGACGGGGTTCCGGCGCTCGCCGCCGCTCCCGCAGTGCGCAGCGAGTCCCCGGTGCAGGTGACCGAGCTGGACGGCGGTTATGTGCTGGACAACGGGATCATCCGCGCCGTGATCGACAGCAGCGGCCTGGTGACTTCCCTGATGGACTTCGCCACCGGTCGCGAGGCGATCGCTCCGGGCGGGGCCGGCAACAAACTCGAACTGCACCGGGACACCCCGAATGCTTGGGACGGCTGGGACATCGACGAGTTCTACCGGCGAAATGTGAGCTTCTGCTCGGACGTGCGTTCGGTCACCCTGGAACGCGGTGGCTGGGACGCCGTGGTGGTGGTCGAGCGGCTGGTGGGATCCTCGCCGATGACCCAGCGGATCAGCCTGGCCGCCGGATCGCCGTCGTTGACCATCGTCAACCGGATCGACTGGCAGGAACGGGAGAAACTGCTCAAACTCGGCTTCGATCTGGACGTCCGGGCCGAGCGCAGCGCCTCGGAGACCCAATTCGGCCACATTTTCCGACCGACCCACACGAACACCTCGTGGGAAGCTGCGAAGTTCGAGATCTGCGCGCACCGCTGGATCCACGTGGCAGAACCCGGGTACGGGGTCGCGGTCTCCAACGCCTCCAGTTACGGGCACGATGTGACCCGGGCAGTGCGCGGTGCGGACCACGGAACAACGACGACGGTACGGCTGTCGCTGCTGCGCGCTCCGAAGTTCCCGGACCCCACCGCGGACCAGGGAGCGCATGAACTGACGGTCTCGATCCGACCCGGCGCCAGCATCGCGGATGCGGTCGAGGAGGGTTACCGGACCAACCTCGCCCCCCGTGTGGTCTCCGGGGCACAGCCGGTGGAGGCGCTGTTCTCGGTTTTCAACGCGGCCTTGACGATCGAAGCGGTCAAGCTCGCCGAAGACGGATCCGGCGACGTGGTAGTGCGCCTCTACGAGGCATTGGGGGAACGCTCGACGGGATTGCTGCGGGCCAATTTCCCGGTCTCCGAGGTCAGCGTCACCGACTTGCTGGAAGACCGCGTGGACCCGCCGGCCGGCGTCGTGCTCGGGGCGGATTCGGCGGAACTGACCTTGCGGCCGTTCCAGTTGGTGACCCTGCGCTTCAAACGCTGATTTACGCCGAGTATTTCAGACCTGCGAGAACAGATCTGCACAGATGGCTTACTTGGAGCCGAGGAAATTGGTCTCGGCAACAACTTTGGAAACTTCAGTCACATTATCGGTGCAGAAGTGTTCCAGCTCGCCGACCGGTATTCTGGAATAGCTCGTGGGAGCCGGAGAATCTTTGCCGGGATGATCGGAGGCCAGATGGAATCGAGCAATGAGCGCAGGGCGCCGGTCTGGTTAGGTGTGGTTTTCGGTTGCGGGCTGGTGCTCTGCCTGGCCGGTGCGGTGCTTTTCTTCGTGCGTTACCGGGTTTACGTGGTGCCCAGTCCTTCGATGGTCCCCACTTTGCAAGTGGGGGACCGGATGATCGCCGATACCTGGGACCGGAGTCCGAAGGCCGGCGACCTCGTAATTTTCAACGCGAGGGACTGGGGGGCCCAAGCAGCTGCCTCGACCGAGGTGAAGCGAGTGCTCGCGGTGGCCGGAGATTCCGTGAGCTGCTGTTCCGTGGGCGGGCAACTCGGGGTCAACGGGCAGGCGGTGCCCGAGCCCTACCTGAATCAGGTGCCGGGCCAGCCGACCGTGGCATCTGCGACTCCGTTCACGGCGCAAGTTCCGGCCGGCCGGGTCTTCCTCCTGGGCGACAACCGGAACGCTTCGTTGGATTCCCGGGCGCAGTTGCAGAACCAGTCCGGGACAATCGCGGAATCCGACATCCAGTCGAAAGTCGTCGCGGTTGGGCTGCCGTTGGAACGGCTTTCCTTCGTGGGCGGGTTCGGACCCGGGAACTTCTTTTCCCTGCTGGTGCTGGGCACTGCAGCCGGCGTCGCGGCGGCATTGCTTTCGGGCTTGGCGCTGCTGGTGCTCTGGGTCGGCCAGTTCGTGGTCAGGCGGCCGGCAGGACGTTGATCTTCAGATTCGGTGCGCTGCTGATGTCGATCTTCATGAGTACTTGGTCCATCGAAATATCACTCGCCACGAACAGCGGGATCGGCACGCTGAGCCAACTCGGCACCGAATCCGGAGTCAGCCTAATCGGCGCGACCGGCAACCCGAGGACGCCCACCCAGGCATCGAGCTGGGTCACGTAGACTTCCATGTTCCGGCCCACGATATCGCTGTTCCAGGTAACTCTCGGGCCGGCGTCGGTGCTGGCCAGCGAGTAGGCCTTGGCAGTCAGGGAGTTCGCGGTCAAGACCAGAACTTTGAGCGGTCCATTGACGGTATTGACGTATTTGCTGCCTTTGACCGTGAAGAGATCGGCGGACAGGTTCTTGACCGTCACTTTTGAGATGTTCACGTTGACGGTTTCCTGCGCCGGCGCAGCGGAAATCACCGGTGGCGCAGTGGTGGAATCGTCCGGCGAGTCCGCCGCCGGGGCGCCCTGCTCGTTTGCGGCCGGATCCGGCGAGGCTCCGGGCGTTCCGGGAGCCGAAGGCCCAGTGCCCGGCGCCGAAGGTGCGGTGCCCGGCACCGAAGGCCCAGTACCCGGCACCGAAGGCTTCGGCAGATTAGTCGGCAGATTGGTCGGCGGGGAAGTCGGCCGCGGTGTCGGGGCCGGGGTGCTCGGCGAGGGGCTTTTGCTCTGGCCGGGCCAGGTGGGCCAGGTCGGCCACCAGGTGGGCCATGCCGCGCTCGAGGTGCTGGCTTGGGCCGAAGCCACGCCGAGGGGCACCAGCAAGGCGGCGGTCACTGTCGAGGCCAGCAGCAGCATTGCGAGCGGCAACACCCGGTGTTTGCGTCCGGTTTTGGGTTCCTGATCCGGCCGGACGCCGTCGTCTGCGGCCTCGAGGCTCGGATCGGTCTCCTCCTCGACGGTCTCCGGATCGAGGGGCTCCGGGTCCAAGACCGCGGATTCAGCGGTCTCCGCTGCGGCGGAAATCGCCGGTACCTGGGCAGTTGCCACGGACAACGGCATGGTCGGTGCAGCGGTTTCGACTGCGGCGTCGGGTTCGGTCGCCGCGGCCCGGCGGGCTGCGCGACGGGCAACAATGGCCCGACGGCGGGCTGCCTGGCGCCGTCCCTCGGCAGAGTTTTCCGGCGGTTGCCAGCCGAAGGCCATGCTCGAGCCGAGCAATCCGAAGATCAAGCCGATGCCGAAGCCGCCCAGATTCGAGGTGACGAACGAGATCGCGCAGCATACCGCCGCGACGACCGCGATGAAGCTGCGTTGTTGCGGGGCGAACCAGACGAAGAGGCCGGCGACGATGATGATGAATCCGATGGCCGCACCGGAAATCGCCGCCATGCCCACCGTCAACATGATGGGCAGCGGCGCCAGTGGCAAGGAAAGGATGATGCCGCCGCTGATCAACAGGTAGATCCCGGCCCAAAACGGACGGCTCCGCCGCCATTCGCGGAACCAGTGACGGGCGCGGGGGAAAGGCAGGATCCGGTCCAACCAGTCGGCGGCGCGGACCCTGGATTCTTTGACGGTGTTGACTGCGGAACGTAGCGACATCGGTACAATCCTTCGATCAGTTGTTGCCTTGGATCAAGGTCGAACCGGAAGGGGGGTGCGGATTCGAAGCTCCGCACCCCCTCCTGGTCCAATCGGCTAGCGGCAATTCATTGCCGGCTCAGTAGCATTCCTTGACGCCTGCGCTCATCGAGAGCTCGAGTCCGGAGATCTTCATGGTGCCGCCGGTGGCTTGCCAGGCGGTGGCCTTGAAGTTGTTGGCGCTCAAGTTCTTGGCCTGGAAACCGAAGGCTCCCGGGGTGCCGGTGAAGCCCGGTGCGGCATCCAGGGTCGAAGCATCCCGCCCGGCCTGCATGCCGGAAACCGAGGCGTCGCCGCCCAGGAGCGATGACGCATCAGCGGTGATCGTGCTGCCTTCCACCGGAGCATCCTTGCCGGCGAAGAGATTCATGGAAACCGGGCCGAAAATCGGCACGTCCACGACAGCGGAAGCGCACATGTTCCGCAGGCTGGCCGAGGTGATGCCGGCCAGCATCACCGGATGACCGGCCCCCGTGGTGCTGCTTGCGGTGCCCATATAGGCGGACATGCCGTCTGCCGAGACGGACTCGGCAGTCAGCTTGACGTTACCGCCGGAGACGCCGAACGAAGCGGCCAAGGCGCCTTGCGCCATGCCGACCGCCAAGACGCCGACGACGGCGATGGATGGTACGAAGAGAACGGCCGAACGGCGCCACTTGGTGCGGCCGCCACGTGCAGAGCTGGTGCTGGTTTTCATAGGTTCCTCCTTGATCCCATGTACGTTGCAGAGCTCGTAACCCCAATGTTGATGACACATTGACACAACAAGTGTTTCTAAGTATCAATCAGGAAAACCAGGCAGGCAAGACTTTTTCGCGGCGCTTTTGAATATGACGCAGCTCACAGGTTGTGAAATCGGCCCGGGTCATATTCCGGCGTGGACCAGGACTCGCGATGCCACCTGGGGATATACTTCGGCAATAATGAACGTATTAGGAGACCTGGACAGCGTCCAACCACCGGCCGTCGAACCGGTGACGGATCTGATCGGCAATCGCATCCTCGCTGCCGCATCGGAACAGTTCGGTGCTCAGGGCATCCGCAAATCGAGCGTCGAAGATGTCGCCCGGCGCGCCGGGGTATCCCGGATCACGGTCTACCGGCGGTTCAAAAACAAGGACGTGCTGATCGAGCAGGTCATCATCCGTGAATTGCAGAAGCTGATGACCGGATTCGAAGACGCGGTCTCCAAGCCGGGGAAAGCCGCCGACGTGGTGGTGGACGGAGTGGCCATCATCCTCCGCTCGATCAACGGCAATCCCTTGTACAAGGAAGCGCTGCTCTGGGGGCAGGGTCCCGACGCCGAAGTCCAGGGCCGTTCCTATGACGAATCGATCATCGTCTTCGTGATCGATTTCGTGGCCCGGCTGATGCGTCGGGAGCAGGAAACGCTCAGGCTACCGGCGGATTTGGAAGTCGATGTAGTGGCCGAGCTGCTGGTTCGGTTGACCGTGTCCTTCGTGATCACTCCGGCGATCAAGGTCGATTTCAACGACGAAGCAGAAGTGCAGGGCATGGTGGCCAAGTACTTGGTGCCGATGCTCGGCGTCTAGTCCTCGCGCAAAATCCGTTTCAGGAATTGCCGGGTCCGGGCCTCCCGGGGATCCACCAATACTTGCCCGGCCGGGCCGTGTTCCACGACCACTCCACCATCGATGAACACCACGTCATCGGCGATTTGCCGGGCGAAAGCCAATTCGTGGGTGACCAGCACCATGGTCCAACCTTCGAGAGCCAGCTCCTTGATCACGGTCAGCACATCGCCCACGAGCTCCGGGTCCAATGCCGAGGTCGGCTCGTCGAAGAGCAGCAGTTGCGGACGCAGGGCCAAAGCCCGGACGATGCCCACGCGCTGCTGCTGACCACCCGAGAGCTCGAACGGGTAGGCATCCTTCTTCGCCAGCAAACCGACCCTGGACAACAATGATTCGGCCTCGGCGACCGCCTCGGACCGCGGCCGTTTCTGGACCTGGACCGGGCCTTCGATGATGTTTTCCAGCACGGTCTTGTGCGGAAAAAGATTGTAGTGCTGGAAGACCATCGCGGAGCGGTCCCGTAAGGCGGCGATTTCGCGCTTGCCCGGCTTGCCGGCGAAGTCCACCGTGACATCGCCGATCTCGACCACTCCGGCGTCGGGCGTTTCCAAGCCGTTGAGCGAGCGGAGCACTGTGGTCTTGCCGGATCCGGAGGGTCCGATCAGGGCCACCACGGATCCTCGGCGCACGCTCAGGTCGATGCCTTTAAGCACCTCGTTGGCACCGAAGACTTTGCGCAGCCCGGAAACCGACAGCACGGTTTCTCCGGTGGACGGCTGATCCCGGGCGATCCGTTCAGTGGGCGACATAACGGTCCAGTCTCTTCTCGAGTTGCGATTGGATCGTGGAGAGGACCAGGCAGATCACCCAGTAGATCAACGCTGCCTCCAGGTACAGCACCATGAAGTCCCCGCTCACCGCGGCGATCTTCTGGGAT
Source organism: Arthrobacter russicus (assembly GCF_031454135.1). Taxonomy (NCBI): domain Bacteria; kingdom Bacillati; phylum Actinomycetota; class Actinomycetes; order Micrococcales; family Micrococcaceae; genus Arthrobacter; species Arthrobacter russicus. The sequence goes on along the minus strand of NZ_JAVDQF010000001.1, from coordinate 1,575,141 downwards.
TCCTTGAAAAGTTCGGTGACCAGGATCAACGAAGCCAATGAGGTGTCCTTCACCAAAGAGATGAAGGTGTTGGACAGCGGCGGCAAGGACACTCTGGCAGCCTGCGGCAGGATGATCCGGAACAGCGTCTGCCCGCGGGACATGCCGATCATATGGCCAGCTTCCCATTGTCCTTTGGCCACGGAGAGGATCGCCGCCCGGATCACTTCGGCCGCGTAGCCGCCCACGTTCAGGGACAATGCGATGATCGCGCTCGGCCAAGGCTCCAAGCGCACGCCGAGGCTCGGCAGGCCGTAGAAGATCACGAACAGCTGGACCAGCAGCGGAGTGCCGCGGATCACCGAGACATAGAACCGGCCGATGCCGGCGAGCAGCGCGTTCCGGCTCAACCGCAGCAAGGCCACGGCCAATGCCAGCACCAAGCCGATCGCGAAGGAGGCGATCGCCAAAGGGATCGTGGCAGTCACTGCGCCCAGCAGAAGCGGCCCGAGCGAACTCAAGACCAAGTCCCAATTCATGGTTCAGCCTAACCCGGCCCCAGCCGGTTGTACGCCAAGGATTACTTGGAGACGTCGGTGCCGAAGTACTTGTCCGAGATCTTGCCCAGCGTGCCGTCCGCGGCGAGTTCGGACAGGGCCTTGTCGATGGCTGCGGTCAGCGTGCTGGCACCCTTGGACAAGGCGAATGCGCTCAGCGACTTGTCCGTGGTTTCAGCCGCGATCTTGAGCCCGGAATCCGGAGTGGTTTTGACGAAATCCAAATAGGTCAGCTTGTCGTTGACGATGGCGTCCACCCGGCCCTGTTGCAGCAGTGCCACCGACTGCGCCCAGCCTTCCACACCCTGCACGTTGGCGCCGGCATCGGTCGCGATCTTGTACCAATTGCTGGTCAACGACTGCGCCGTGGTTTTGCCTTTGAGGTCGGCGACGGAAGTGATCGAGGAATTGTCCGATTTGGTCACCACTACGCCGGTAGAGACCGTGTAAGGGGTTGAGAATTCGTATTTCTGCTGGCGTTCCGGGTTGATCGAGATCTGGTTCGCGATGACATCGAACCGTTTGGCGTCCAAGCCCGCGAAAATGCCGTCGAATTGCGTCTCCTGGAAGTTCGCCTTCACACCGATCTTGTCCGCGACCGCCTGGGCGACATCCACGTCGTAACCGGTCAACGCCCCGGAGCCGCCGTTCTCATGGAAGCTGAACGGCTTATAGGTGCCTTCGGTGGCGATGACCAATTCGCCCTTGCGCTGGACATCGCTCAACGAACTGTCGGCCCCGGAGCTCGATCCGCTCGATGAGGCACCGCAACCGGCCACCAGGAGCGCGAGGCTGGTGAGCAGGCCGAGGAGGGCGATCTGGCGGCGTTTCATGCAGAATTCCTTTGTTCTTGGCGGTCTAGCTTTTCGACGTTACCAGGCCAAACGCCTAGCGGCCCCGGTTGTATTTCCCCGGATGACGGAGCGGGCTCAGGCGGCCCTTCCTTGTGCCCCGAATTCTATGGGAACAAACTGTCAGTAACCGGCGCTAGGGTAGGCGGACACAAGGGATCGCGGGGCGATCGAGGAGGAGTTTCAGTCATGAGCATGGAAGGCGCTGCTTGGCATTCGCTGTGGAGCACCGCAGGTGCGCAGAAAGACAACGGCGGTGTCACCCGGCAAACGGTGCGGCGCACCATCGCGTTTGCGAAGCCGTACCGGGCCCGGCTTGTGGTTTTCGTGGTGTTTTCGGTGATTTCGGCCTTCATCGCGGTTGCGACGCCGCTGTTGGCCGGGCAGATCGTGAATGCGATCGTGGCCCGGACCGATTTGCAACTGATCATCTTCCTGGCCGGGATGATTGCCCTGGTGGCAGTCGCCGAAGCCGGCGTCGGGCTCTTGGTCCGTTGGATCTCCTCGCAGCTCGGTGAGGATGTGATCCTGGACTTGCGCAAGTCGGTGTTCGACCACGTGCAGCGGATGCCGATCGCGTTTTTCACCAGGACCCGTACCGGGGCTCTGGTCAGCCGGCTCAACAGCGACGTGATCGGGGCGCAGCAAGCATTCAGCGGCACGCTTTCCGGCATCGTCAGCAACCTGGTCACCCTGGTGCTCACCTTGATCGTGATGCTCGGCACCTCTTGGCAAGTCACCGTGCTGGCTCTGGTGCTGCTGCCGATCTTCCTGATCCCGGCCCGGCGGTTCGGTTCCAGGATTGCCAGCATGCGCAAAGAAGCCGCGAATCTGAATGCCGACATGAGCACCCAGATGACCGAGCGTTTCTCCGCGCCCGGGGCGACCCTGGTCAAGCTCTTCGGCCGTCCCGCGGATGAATCGAAGGAGTTCTTCGTGCGCGCTGCCCGGGTGCGCGACATCGGCGTGAAGTCGACCATGATGCAGTTCGTGTTCGTCACGGCTTTGACTTTTGTCTCCGCGCTGGCGCTGGCCCTGGTGTACGGCTTGGGCGGGTTCTATGCGGTGCGCGGCGATCTGGCAGCCGGCGACGTCGTGGTCTTGGCGCTGCTGTTGACCCGGTTGTACGCGCCGCTGACCGCGCTGGCCAGTGCCCGGGTGGATCTGATGAGTGCACTGGTGAGCTTCGCCCGGGTGTTCGAAATCCTGGATCTGAAGCCGCTGATCGACCAGAAGCCGGAGGCGAAGGAATTCCCAACCGGTCCGCTCGGCGTCGAATTCGACAATGTCCGGTTCGGCTACCCGGCAGCGGACAAGGTCTCCCTGGCGTCGCTCGAAGACGTCGCGACTCTGGACGCCAGAGGGGGCGAAGAAGTCCTGCACGGGATCAGCTTCACGGCCAAACCGGGGGAGACCATTGCCCTGGTGGGTTCCTCCGGCGCCGGCAAGTCGACCATCGCGCAGCTCCTGGCCCGGCTCTACGACGTCGATTCCGGTGCGGTGCGGATCGGCGGCCTCGACGTGCGCGATTCGACCTTCGATTCGTTGCGCTCCGCGTTGAGCATGGTGACCCAGGACGGGCACCTGTTCCACGAGACGATCCGTTCGAACTTGCTGCTCGCGAAGCCGGAGGCCAGTGAAGCCGATCTGTGGTCGGCCTTGCGCCGGGCGCGATTGGAGTCGCTGATCGAATCCATGCCCGACGGCTTGGACACCGTCGTGGGCGAACGCGGTTACCGGCTTTCCGGTGGTGAACGGCAGCGCTTGACGATAGCCCGGCTGCTGCTGGTGCAACCGGCGGTGGTGATTCTGGACGAGGCCACGGCGGCGCTCGACTCGACGAACGAAGCGGCAGTCCAGGCAGCTCTGGGCGAGGCATTGCGCGGCCGCACGGCGATCGTGATCGCACACCGGCTGTCCACGATCCGCGAGGCCGATGCGATTCTGGTGCTGGAAGGCGGCAATATCGTGGAGCGCGGTACGCACAGCGAGCTGCTGGCTGCGCAGGGCCGCTACGCGGAACTGTACGAAACCCAGTTCGCCCAGGCCGATCAGGGAACCGGCGGGGCTAGCGGCTCAGCCGAGTCGATGCCAGCTGCTGCTCAATAGCTGATCCTTGCTCGGTCCGGAGACGTCCCAGACCGCGGACAGAGTGTTCTGGTCCGCTACGGCGTAGTCCACCCGGTAGAGGTCGGCGGAGCAGGGGTGCTCCGTTTGCCAGGAGCCGGTTCGCAGGTCCATGCGGTGGAAGAAATAGCTCGGCGATCCGTCCGGGTCGACGAAATACCAGTCCAGGCCGGCGGGGTCTCCAGTCCGTCGCAGGAAGTACTCCCGGGTCGCTGGAGCGATCGATCCGCTCCAGGACAATAGCCCGGTTTCGCGATAGTGCAGGCCGCCATCGGCCGGCGAAAAGTCGATACTGCCGTTGAAGCCGCCACTGAGGCTGCGGCTGCGGTCCAGCACGCTGCGCTCGACGCGCCAACTGCCCTGCAGGAATACGCTCAGATCCCGCAACCCCGGCAACCGGTCAGCAAGCTCGCTGGTGTCCCCATGGCGGCGTGCTGGTGTCATGAGGACATATTAGGCCAGACATCCGGGTTCCAGGCATCGTCACGGACAAGGCCGACGGCGGCCGACCTTTAAATCCTCGATGCCCTATCGAAAAGCATTCGCTATGCCCAAAACGATGAAGACGGCTCCGAAAATCATGAACATCACGGAACCGAATCCGCACCAGAGAATAAGAGTTTCCTTGTACAGAGTCCGGTAAAGCGGGATTATCTGCAACGCCTCGTGTTGCAGGGTGCCAATTCTTTCTCGGAACTTGAAGACCAAAAATCCGATGACAATCGCAAACAATCCCGCGACCATCGGTCCAATGGTGTTTCCCAATCGTCCCCCTGGTTTGGCCTTGCTGCGAACATGAGTGGCAGGTTCCCATTGAACGATTCATCGGCGTCGGCCTGCCGCTTGGCCGGACCGGAATGCTCCGGCCGAGCGGTGGCAAGTGCCCCTGGCCGGATTCGAACCGGCGGCCTTCCCTTTAGGAGAGGGACGCTCTATCCTGCTGAGCTACAGAGGCCAGGGCGGCTGCGCGGCGGCGGCCAACCCGGTCAAACAACAGGATTCAGCTTACAGGAGTGCCGGTGCGGCAGGCGAAGCTTCCGGTCCAGTGGCGTCGGCTCAGCGCCGCGGCTCCAGCCAGGCATGGACCAAGGGGACCACGCTGGCGCCCTCTCCGCTGGCCGAGGCCACCCGTTTCATCGAGTCCGCCCGGATGTCGCCGACCGCGAACACCCCGGGCGCGGTGGTTTCCAAGTTTCCGGGCGGCAAACCGTTGACCCAGGTTTCCTTCGGCACATCGCGCCCGGTGAGCACGAAGCCTTTCGCGTCGCGGACTACGCCGTCCGGAAGCCATTCGCAGTGCGGTTCGGCGCCGAGCAGCAGGAACAGCCCACCGGCCTGGTGTCGGCTCAGGGTGCCGTTGGTGGTGTCCCGGATCTCGATCCAGTCCAGCTGGCCTTCACCGCCGCCGTCGACCACTTCGCCGCAACCGCGGACGGTGATTCTCGGGTTGTACTCGACTTCATTGATCAGGTAGCTGGACATGGTCTCCGCCAATGACGGGCGACGGATCAGGATGGTCACCGAACGGGCGAAACGGGAGAGGTGCACGGCAGCCTGGCCGGCGGAATTCCCGCCGCCGACGACGAACACGTCGCGGTCTTCCATTTCCCGTGCCGCAGTCATCGCCGCGCCGTAGAAGACGCCGCGTCCCACCAACGAGTCCACAGCTTCCACTTGGAGCTTCCGGTAAGCGACGCCGCTGGCGATCACCACGCTCCGGGCACGCAATTCGCCGCCGCCGGTGCTCAGCACGTGGTGGTCCTCGCCCAGGGTCAGTTTCTCCACCGGCCACCCGGTGAAGAATCGGGTGCCGAAACGGATCGCCTGGCTGCGGGCCCGTTGCGCCAGCCGCATCCCGGAGATGCCCCGGGGGAAGCCAAGGTAGTTCCGGATCATCGAGCTGGTGCCGGCTTGGCCGCCGATCGCCTCGGCCTCGACCACCACGGTGCTCAACCCTTCGGAAGCTCCGTAGACCGCGGCGGCCAGGCCGGCCGGGCCGCCGCGCACAATGGCCAAATCCACCACTTGGTCGACGTCGATGTCGCTCGGTGCGCCATAGATCGAAATCGCCACATCATGCACCGTCGGGGCACAAACCGGCGTGCCGTTCATCGGTTTCACTACTGGAAAGCGCACCTCGGTACCGGACACCCCGGCGTCGGCCAGCTCCGCGAGGATTTCCTGGCCCACCGGGCTCTCCGGACCGTAGGTCCGGGTCGGCATGCCCATCCGGTACAGGAAGTCCCGGATCGACAAGGTTGACCCGTCGACCGTGGGGGTGACGATCCGCACCGAATCGACCTCCGGCGTGGCACTGGTCGATCCCCAGTCGGAGAGCATCTCGGTGATCGCGGTGTGGAACTCTTCATCCCTGATGCCGCGCGGCATCAGCAGGAAAGCATCGAATTTGCCCTTCGCCAGGCCCGGCCGGAAGGCGGTTGAATCTTCCAGGAAGTTTTCCCAGCTCGCGGTGACCAAGCGCCGCGCCGTTGGCACAATCGAGCGCCAATCGTGGAATGCCTTGAGCACATGCACGTCCGCCAGTCTGGAATCGGCCACGAAAAGCGCCACCTGTCCGCCGGCGGCGTGGATCCGTTCGGTCGCCGCCATGGCCTCCTCCGCGCTGTGCGCGACGTGCAGATCGTACTCGCGTTGATATCGCCAGAACTGGGTTTCGAGGATCTCGGCGTACTGGTCCGAAACGAGGAGGATCGCTGGATTGGGCATGCCAAGAGTCTATGGTGCCGAAGGCTCCGGAAGGTAAGGGTACTCCGCGGACCGGTGCTGGAAGGACAGGATCGCCGGATTGACAATCCGGCCGTCCTGGATTTCGATCGCCCGGCTGATCGTTTCGTTGGCCGCCCAGGCTTCCGGGCCGGACAGCACCGGTTCCAGGAAGGGCGTCAAGGCTTGGCTGATTTCCCAGCTGGCCGAGTTCCACAGATAGGACGGGCTATGGTCCACGCCGTAGTAGCTGATGTGGTCGCCGACCTCGAAGATCGGTTCCTGGAACGACGTCGGCCGGGCCCAGCTGAAGCCCATGCCTTCGTCGCAGGAGACGTCCACGATCAGGCTTCCGGGCCGGAATCCGTCGAGGTCCGTCAAGTCCAAGTAGGTCAGCGGCGCCGCGGTGTCCTGCAGGGTGCAGTTGACCACGACGTCGAAGTCGGCCAGGAACGGAGCCAGCGGCACCCGTCCGGCGTCGGTGATCGCATGGCTCAGGAACGGGGCATTTTCATCGTGGTCGAATTGCACGATGTGCACCGAGTGGATCGGCGAGCCGACTGCGGCGACGCCGCGATTGGTCAGGACCTGGACGTCATGGACGCCGTGCGCGTTCAAGGCGGTCACCGCGCCGCGGGCGGTGGCCCCGAAACCGATCACGACCGCGCGCAGACGGGGGCCGTAGTCTCCGGTGATGCCGCGGAGCGCGAAGGCGTGCAGCACCGAGCAGTAGCCGGCCAATTCGTTGTTCTTGTGGAAGACATGTAGGCCGAAGCCGCCGTCGGAAGCCCAATGGTTCATCGCCTCGAACGCGATCAGGGTGAGCTTCTTGTCCACGGCCAACTGGGTGAGCGCACGGTCCTGCACGCAATGCGGCCAGCCCCAGAGGACTTGTCCGTCGCGCAGATCCGCGACATCCGAGACCTGCGGCTTCGGCAGCAGCACCATGTCCGAGGTCTCGATCAGCTTTTCGCGCGATTCGAGTCCGGCCACCAGCGGAGCCAGCTGGGCGTCGGATACGCCGAACCGTTCGCCGTACCCGGTTTCCAGGCGCATCCGCATCCGCAATGCCTCGTCGATCCGTTCGAGTTGCAGCGGGTGGATCGGCAGCCGCCGTTCGTCCGGCTTGCGTGATCCCGCAATGACGCCCAGGGACAAATCCGCAACCACGGATCAGCGCTTCTTGGGCTGGGTCAGCTTTTCCGCGAGGGTGGCGGCATTCTTGCCGGCCTCGGTGGCCCGCTTATCGGCCCGTTTTTCTTTAATCGATTTGCCGGATTTTTTAGCCGCGCTTTGTCTGGGTGATTTATCGGCCATGGTTGCTCCCTCATCGGGGAGCCGCGGTGACTCCGTACCCCGACAGTACACCCGCCACGGCTGCGGTCCGGCCGCAGGAGTTTTGTCAGCCTGGCTGGTTAGGCTGGAATCATGAACGCGCCGCGAAGCATCCCAGACCGGGCATTCGACACGAGATCGACGACCAAGGCGCTATTCGGCGCCTGGTCGGTGATTAGCGTTTTGCAGATTTTCCTGGCCGAGTTCGTGGTCAGCCTGGCCTGGGCGGGCCGCAGTGCGTATAGCCCGATCTTCAATGTGATCAGCGATTTGGGGGCGGCGCATTGCGGGATCTACAACGGACGCTCGGTGTGCTCGCCGCTGAATTGGGTGATGAATGGTTCGTTCGTGCTCCAGGGCTTGGGCATGCTGCTCGGCGGCCTGCTGCTCAGCAGCACGCTTTTGGGCGTTGCCGCGCACTTCCATGGGGCGGAGCCGCCGCAACTGCGCGCCGCGCACTGGGTCAGGGGATTCCTGGTGGTCTGCGGCATCGGCGTGATGGCGGTCGGGATCTTTCCGGAGGACACCATCGGCCCGTTGCACTACCTCGGCGCGGCGTTGTTCTTCGTCTGCGGTTCGATCGCCCAGTTCTTGCTCTGGTGGATCTGGTACCGCCGCAGCTGGTCAAGCTGGATCCTGCTGCTGAGCGGCATCGTCGCGGTCGTTGCGACAATCCTGTTCACGGTCTTTTCGCTTTGGCTCGATGTCCCCGGGTTCCCGGGCGGCTTGGTGGAGCGGTTGATCGTCTATCCAGTGGTGATCGGCTTTGCGGTGGTGGGCATGACCGTGGCCCGCGGGGTCCGCGCCGAACGGAAGGCCCAAGCGGCTCAAGCCTCGGGCTGAGCCTCCGCGGCCGCGGCCTTGGACTTCTTCCGGCGGCCGAACATGGCGATCGCGGCCGCGATCAGCGAGAGCACCAGGAGCGCCCAGGAGGCGACTACCAAAATACTGGTCCAAGCAACCTGGCCGGCGTCGGTCGTCGGGCTGGCCAGCATCGCATCGATCTGGACATTGGCCACCAGTTGTACGACGGCGAACAGCACCGGGGCGGCCCAGAGCATCCAACGCAATTTCCGGGAGGCGACATTCAGGCCGATCAGCAAAAGCCAGCTGAAACCGAAGATCAAGGGGAACAGCGTGCCCGCCGTTTTGTGCACGTATTGCAGCTGTCCCAGGCCGTCGGCGTTGAGCAGGCCTTTGAGCGTGGCCACATAATCGGCGTCGAAGCCGAAGACCATGGAGTCGGGCATGGCCAAGCCGTCGGTGAGTTGGGTCATCTGATTGAGCGTCAGCAGATGGAAGTACCAGAACAAGAAAGCGCTTGCCGCCACCCCGGCGATCACGATCAGATTCCCGTTGCTTTTTGCTTTTTCCGGGGTGCGCGCCGTCGACGGATTGCCGCCGGCGCGGGCCGGCAGCCCTGGGCCGGGGCTAGCATTGTCGCCATGTTTTTTTGCGCGTTGGGCAGGGGTTTTCGCCATCCCTCCATTCTGGCATCCCCGGCTGTGTCCGGGCGCCGGGCATCGCGGTGCAGTTGTTAGGCCGATCACGAAACAAGGTGTCCCCGGCCGGGCGCGGATAGGCTTTCCCAGATTGCAGATCTACTTCGGGGGATGAGATGACACGTGTGAAAATCGCTGCTTCGGTGGTCGCAGCCGGGCTGACCGCAGTGCTGCTTGCCGGCTGCGGGCAGACAGCAGCGTCCGGCGGCCAAAGCGCGAGCAGCCAAAGTTCGGCCAGCCAACCGCAGCCTGCCACGGCCAAGGCGGTGCCGACCGAACTGGTCCGCGCGGACTCCCGTGAGGTCAACGCCCCAGCCAGTGCCAAGGCCATCTTGGTGCTGTTCACCGACTATCAATGCCCGTACTGCGCGAAAATGGACCTGCTGATCCAGAAGGCCAAGGCGGAATACGCGGATTCGGTGCGGATCGTGGTCCGGAATTACCCGTTGCCGATGCACCAGAATGCCCCGCTCGCCGCGCAGGCCGTGGAGGCTGCTGCAGAACAGGGGGCACTCGAACCCATGGCCTCGGCGGTTTTCCTGGGCCAGCAGAGTTGGGCGAAGGCGACCGAAGGCCAGCGTGAGACCTTGCGGGGATTCGCTCAGGGGCTGGGCCTGGACATGGCACGCTTCGATGCGGACTTCGCCTCGGCGAAGGTCCAGAACCGGGTCGCGCAAGACCTGCAGGACGCTACGGCGTTGGGCTTGAAGGGCACCCCGTCCGTGGTGCTCAATGGCAGCCTGCTTTCGGTGGACTCCAGCGACTATGCCACGCTCAAAAATCCGATCGACCAGGTTTTGGCCGGCTGAATCCGGGCCCGGCACAGACCCGGCCGGCAGCTCAATGCCGGATCCGGCTGCGGACCGGAACATCGACCGCGCTGGTCTCGGCCGGATCGCCGCCGAGGTAGTCGGCGAGCGATGGCACGCCGAACAGCCCGGCAGCACCGGGTGAGTCTTCCATGGCTTGCACCGAAGCGGTGTAGCCGCCCGGTTGGTGATTCCCGGCGACGTCCAGCCGGTCGACTCCCGGCGGGTCGGGCAATTGGATTTTGTGCAGATTGCTCGGCAACGGATGACGCAGTCCGCTGCTGAGCAGACCTCCGAGGTCGGTTTTCGGAACCACGTCGTTGGCGTGTTCGAAGGCCAAAACCGTGACTCCGGGATCCGGCCGGTCGTTGTCCACCGGGCTGCCGTAAACGACCACATGGGTGAGCTGGTACCCGGCGAGCGCGGCCGGATCGGCGGCCAGATTCATCGCGGTCATCCCGCCTTGCGAATGGCCGGTCAGCAGCAACTCGGAACCCGGTGGAACGGTGGCGCCTACCGCATCGATGACCGCCTGGCTGAGCACCGATCGTTGTCCGGAGGCGGTGACCAGATTGCCCCGCATGCCGAAAGCGCTCGGGTTCCCGACCGTGGCCCACTGCTGGGTGCCCGGGATGCTCACGATGTAGCGGCCCCGGCCGCCCGCAGCGGAGACCCAGGTGATCCGGAGCGCGCCCTCCAAAGTTCCGGGACGCCCGGTGAGCGCATAGGCGTCGGTGGTCAGTTTCAGCAGATCGGAAACCGTTCTGGGGGTGCGGCTGGACGGAATCCCGGCACGGTTGGCCGATACCGGCAGCGGTTCGCCCAACTGCGGAAGGCTGCTGCTGATCGGTTCCGCGGCTCCGCCGCTGGCCAGCACCGTGCTGAATTCCGCAGCCGCCTGGGCAGCCAGGAGTTTCGCTGCGGCCAGAGCGGACACCGGGACCGGTTCGCCGCGGGCCATTCGGGCGAGCATGCCCGCCAGATAGACCTGATCCGCTGCGGCTTGGCGCCCCGCCGCCGCGATGTTCTGCATCGCGTGCCGCGGCTGCGGGGCGGTCCCGTCTCCGGGCCCGCGCGGAGCCGGCGTGGCCGAGCCGTCCCATGGCGCGGCGGTCGGCAGGAATCCGTTCGGGCCTTCGACGTTGCGATCGGTTCCGGACTGCGCCAGCACGCGGGCCCGGCTGGTGTATTCCTGCTCGGCCGCCTGCCCGAGCAGGTTTTCGGCATGCCGGCGCAGGTCGGCTGCGGCCAGTCCGAGCGCCGGGCGCTGCCGGCCCGCCCAGCGCTCGCGGAACCCGGCCGCATCCGGACCGGCCCAAGCGCAGCCGGCAATACCGCGCCCGAGCCGGCCCGACGTCGAATCCAAGTCCTCTGCGAGGCTTTCCATGGTTGCCGCCAGGCTGCGGACATCGCGGCTCCGCAAGCCGGACATCCGGTCGGATACCGCGCCGTCGGCCGGGTTCCGGGGTGATTCGGCGGTGCCCATCAGAAGCCCTTTCCAGGAGTCGCGGAAAAGTGAGACGAGCATAGTCCGGGGCCGCCCTGAGGGTACATGGGGAGTTCCGGCTTGTGGATAAGTAGAGTGGAAGCATGCCAGTCTACGAAGACCTCGACCCTGCCCTCGATGATGCCCAGCTGGCTTCGGCGCTGGTCCGCAATGCCGGCCGGATGGCGCTGGCGATGCGCGCCGAAGGACTGAACGGAGAACGGAAGACGTCGGTGTCCGATGTGGTCACTGCGGCGGACAAGGCTGCGGAAAAATACGTGCTGCAGCAATTGCGGAACTGCCGTCCTGAGGACGGGATCCTGGGCGAGGAGGGCGCCCAGTTCACGGGCAGCTCCGGACGCACTTGGGTGATCGATCCGGTGGACGGCACCTACAATTTCCTCTCCGGTTCGAGCTATTGGTGTTCCGCGATCGCACTGCGGGTCGACGGCGGGGACCCGGTCGATCCGCAGGTCTTACTCGGCGCGGTCTACCAACCGCAGGAAGAGAAGCTCTGGCTCGGCGGGCAGCAGATTCCGGCGACGCTCAATGGCGAGCGTTTGCCGGTTCCGTCGCAGGCCTCACTGGACCAGCTCAGCGCCGCGACCTATCTGCACCCGACCTGGTTGGCCCGCCCGGAAGCTGCTGCCCCGTGGCTTGCCGCAGTCGCCGAGCTGGCGACTTTCCGGTTGCTAGGCTCGGGCTCCTGCGATCTCTCCAGGGTGGCCCAAGGCGAATGGGGCTGCTGGTTCCAACACTCGACGCCGCTTTGGGACTGGCTGCCCGGGAAAGCGATCGTCACCGCAGCCGGCGGGGTCACCGAGGTCCTGCGGGTGAACGGGCTGAACTGGTTCGTCGCCGGCGGAGCCGCCGCAGTCGCCGGGTTGCGCGCGGCGCTGGCATCCGGGGAGCTGGGCCCCGGGGCATCCCCGGCGGCCGGCGATGCCTCGGCTGTCGGTGCCGACAACTAGACTTAGCTGATCATGGACATGCTCTTCGACGCCGGTCGCTTTGGCCGCAGTGCGCCCCAGGAATCCGGCAACCCGCAGATCGACGCCCAAGAGTTGTTGCACGGACTCAATCCGCAGCAGGAAGCGGCTGTGGTGCACACCGGCTCGCCGCTGCTGATCGTGGCGGGCGCCGGATCCGGAAAAACCCGCGTGCTCAGCCACCGGATCGCCTACCTGCTCGCCACCGGGCGTTCGCACCCGGGGCAGATTCTGGCGATCACTTTCACCAACAAAGCCGCGGCGGAAATGCGCGATCGGATCGGTGCGCTGATCGGTGACACCGCGAAAAACATGTGGATCTCCACGTTCCACTCGTCCTGTGTGCGGATCCTGCGCCGCGAGGCCAGCACCGTGGGTTTGAGTACGAGTTTTTCGATCTACGACTCGGCGGACAGCCTCCGGCTGATCACCTTGATCGCCAAAGGCCTGGGCTTGGACCCCAAGCGGTTCGCGCCGAAGGCCATGCAGCACAAGATCTCCGCATTGAAAAACGAATTGATCGACGACGATGCCTACGCCTCGACGGCGACCGATCCTTTTGAACAAGGCGTGGCAGAGGTCTACCGCGGATACACCCAGCGGTTGCGGCAGGCCAATGCCCTGGACTTCGACGACCTGATCGCCCAGACCGTGTGGTTGTTCCGGGCCTTCCCCGGAGTCGCGGATTATTACCGGCGCCGCTTCCGGCATGTTCTGGTGGACGAATACCAGGACACCAACCACGCGCAGTACGCGCTGGTCAAGGAAATCGTCGGGCCCGGCGAAGGCCCGGACCAGGTGCCGGCCGAGCTGACCGTGGTCGGCGATTCGGACCAGTCGATTTACGCCTTCCGGGGTGCGGACATCCGGAACATCGTCGAGTTCGAGAAGGACTACCCGAACGCTCGGACGATCAAGCTCGAGCAGAACTACCGTTCCACGCAGACCATCCTCAGCGCCGCAAACGCAGTGATCGAGAAGAATCCGGACCGGCCGGTGAAGCGGCTCTGGACCGCCGAGGGCGACGGCGAGAAGATCATCGGTTATGTCGCGGAGAACGAACACGAAGAAGCGCGGTTCATCGCCGAGGAGATCGACCGGCTGCAAGACGACGAAGACCTGCGCCCGGGCGACGTGGCGATTTTCTACCGGACCAATGCGCAGTCCCGCTCGATCGAAGAAATCCTGATGCGGGTGGGTCTGCCGTACCGGGTGGTCGGCGGCACCAGGTTTTACGAACGCAAGGAAATCAAGGATGCACTCGCTTACCTGCGGGTGCTGGTCAACCCGGACGACGACGTCAACCTGCGCCGGATCCTGAACGAGCCCAAGCGCGGCATCGGCGACCGGGCCGAGGGCGCGGTCGCGGCCCTCGCCGAACGGGAACGCAGTTCCTTCATGGCGGCCTTGCGGCGAGCCGATGAAGCGCCGGCGATGGCTACCCGGAGCTTGAACGCGGTCAACGGTTTCGTCAAACTCATGGATGACCTGAGCCAGGTTGCGGAGACCTCCGGAGCGGCGACTGCGCTGGAAGCAGTCTTGGAGCAGACCGGGTACCTGGAAACGCTCCGCGCCAGCAACGACCCGCAGGACGAATCCCGGGTGGAGAACCTGGCCGAACTGGTCGCGGTGGTCCGCGAATACGAGCGGGACAACCCGGAGGGCTCGCTGACCGATTTCCTGGAAGGCGTGGCCCTGGTGGCCGACGCCGATCAGATCCCCGACGCCCCGGGCAGCGATACCGAAGCCGCGGTCGCCGAGGCCCGTCGATTGGGCGTGGTGACGCTGATGACGCTGCACACTGCCAAGGGCCTCGAGTTCCCGGTGGTCTTCCTCACCGGAATGGAACACGGGATCTTCCCGCATGCCCGTTCGGCCACCGACGCCAAGGAAATGGCCGAGGAGCGCCGGCTGGCCTACGTGGGGCTGACCCGGGCACGCAAACGGTTGTACCTGACCCGCTCCGAGGTGCGCAGCCTGTGGGGGCAGAGCCAGTACAACCCGGCCAGTCCGTTCATCGACGAAGTGCCTGCGGAGTTGATCGAATGGAAGCGCGAAGGCAGCGCCCGGATGATTCCGTCGATCGGATCGTCGGGCTTCGGCCGGGACCGCTACGAAGGCTCTTACTGGGGTGCCGGTTCAGCGGTCGGCGGCCGAGACTCCGGGCAGCTTCCGCCGAGTCTTTCCACCCGGGCGGCCCGGGTGCAACCGCAAAAAGAAGTTCCGCAGCTCTCCGTGGGGGACCAGGTCGAACACACCAGCTTCGGCACCGGAACCGTGATCGCGCTCGAAGGCGCCGGCGACAAGACAGTGGCCAAAGTGCGCTTCGCCGGCGAGGAAAAGCGGCTGCTGTTGCGCTATGCGCCGCTGAGCAAAGTCTGACCATGGGTTGGGCGGCTGAAAACGGCAAAAACTGGTGGACAGCGGAACCTCTTCACACTGTTTGCACCCGCGGAATTCGTACGGCAGTCTAAGGGCATGAACCGCGCACCCCGGACCGTGGCCAGTGTGCTCCTCGGTGTGCTGGCGCTGCTGCTGGCAAGTACCGGGTGCATCTCGATCAGCAGTCCGGACCCGAACGCTGCTTCCGGGCCGCCGCCGTCGTACCTGGAAAGACTCAAGGCCGCAAAGGCCGTCGAGCCGACGGCTTCGGCGGCCAAGACCCTCGCCGAGGGGGTCAGCGGCTTCGCCGTCGCGGATCGGGGGATCGCCTGTGTGCTGACCGATTCGCGCAATGGGCACGTCAATACCCCGTTCGAACCGAACAACTTCGCCGATGCCGCGAATCAGCCGCAGCCGGTGATCCCGGTGGTGCTCTGCGAGCTGGCGAAGTATCCGGCCCCGCGGGCCGAAGATATCCGTGACGACTGCGGCGGCACCGGGATCGGATACCTGGGCGGGGTGGCCCAACTGGCACCGGACGGCGCGGTTTACGGTGCGTGCCGGGCCGGGTTGACCGGGATCGAAGCCTCCGGCGACGACGCCAGCAGCAGCAAAAAACTCCTGGCCGGGCTGCCGGTGCTCGCCGAGGGATCCGCCCTGGACGCGAAAGGCTACCGTTGCGTCCCGATGGATTCCGGAGTGGCCTGCGCCAACCTGGGCAATGGCGCCGGGTTCTTCGTAGCCCAGGACAAATACCAGCTTTTCGGCGGCAAGCAACAGTAGCGGCCCGGAATGTGGGGTTACTCACTAAACAGGTACTCTGGAGGCGGCCGCTTAGGCCGCTGCACTAAAGTTCCCCATGGGGCATTGCAACATGCCCTGGGTCAGGTGCAGATGATCACCCGATTGAAACGAAAACTACTTCGACGTAGAAGGACTTGAGCCCGTGGACCTGTTTGAATACCAGGCGCGCGACATGTTTGAAGCACACGGAGTCCCCGTGCTCGCTGGCATCGTCGCCAACACCGCAGAAGAAGCCAAGGCCGCAGCCGAGAAAATCGGTGGCGTGACCGTTGTCAAAGCACAGGTAAAGGTGGGCGGCCGCGGCAAGGCCGGCGGCGTCAAAGTCGCCAAGACCGCAGACGAGGCGTTCGAATACGCCGGCAACATCCTCGGTATGGACATCAAGGGCCATACCGTGCACAAAGTCATGATCGCCCAGGGCGCGGACATCGCCGAAGAATACTATTTCTCGGTGCTGCTGGACCGCGCGAACCGCAACTACCTGGCCATGTGCTCGGTGGAAGGCGGCATGGAGATCGAGGTCCTCGCGGTTGAGCGTCCCGAGGCGCTGGCTCGCATCGCCGTCGACCCGGCCGTGGGCATCGACCAGGCCAAGGCCGAAGAGATCGTGGACACCGCAGGCTTCGCCGCGGATGTGCGCGACGGCGTGATCGAGACGATCAAAAAACTCTGGGACGTCTTCGAGAAGGAAGACGCCACCCTGGTCGAGGTCAACCCGCTGGTCAAGACCGGAGACGGCCGCATCCTGGCCCTCGACGGCAAGGTCACCCTGGACGCCAACGCCGATTTCCGGCACCCGGACCACGAAGCGCTGGAAGACAAAGACGCTGCTGATCCGCTCGAGGCCAAGGCCAAGGAGAACGACCTCAACTACGTCAAGCTCGACGGCGAGGTCGGCATCATCGGCAACGGCGCTGGTTTGGTGATGTCCACTTTGGACGTCGTCGCTTACGCCGGCGAGAGCCGCGGCAATGTGAAACCGGCGAACTTCCTGGACATCGGCGGTGGAGCTTCCGCTGAGGTGATGGCGGCCGGCCTGGACGTGATCCTCAACGATGCGCAGGTCAAGAGCGTGTTCGTGAACGTCTTCGGTGGCATCACCGCCTGTGACGCAGTGGCCAACGGCATCGTCAAGGCTCTGGAAATCCTGGGCACCGCGGCGAACAAGCCGCTCGTGGTCCGGCTCGACGGCAACAACGTCGAAGAAGGCCGCCGCATTCTGACCGAGGCCAATCACCCCTTGGTGACTCAGGCTGCAACCATGGACGAGGGCGCTGACAAGGCTGCCGAGCTCGCCCACGCTGCGAAGTAAGGGATAGCAGAAGATGTCTATTTACCTCAACAAAGATTCCAAGGTCATCGTCCAGGGCATCACCGGCGGCGAGGGCACCAAGCACACCGCGTTGATGCTCAAGGCCGGCACGCAGGTTGTTGGCGGCGTGAACGCACGCAAGGCCGGCAGCACGGTGAGCCACACGGACAAGGACGGCAACGCCGTCGAACTGCCGGTTTTCGGTGGCGTGGCTGAAGCAATCGAGAAGACCGGCGCTGATGTGTCGATCATCTTCGTCCCGCCGGCATTCACCAAAGACGCCGTGGTGGAAGCGATCGAGGCCGGCATCGGCCTGGTCGTGATCATCACCGAGGGCGTTCCAGTGCAGGATTCGGCTGAGTTCTGGGCGCTGGCCCAGTCCAAGCTCGACGCCGACGGGAACCAGGTCACCCGGATCATCGGGCCGAACTGCCCGGGCATCATCACTCCGGGCGAGTCCTTGGTCGGCATCACGCCGAACAACATCACCGGCAAGGGCCCGATCGGCTTGGTCTCCAAGTCCGGCACCCTGACCTACCAGATGATGTACGAACTGCGCGATCTGGGCTTCTCCACCGCGATCGGCATCGGTGGCGACCCGGTCATCGGCACCACGCACATCGATGCGCTGGCTGCATTTGAAGCCGATCCGGAGACCAAGGCGATCGTGATGATCGGCGAAATCGGCGGCGACGCCGAAGAGCGTGCCGCAGACTTCATCAAGGCGAACGTCACGAAGCCGGTTGTCGGCTACGTCGCCGGCTTCACCGCGCCGGAAGGCAAGACCATGGGCCACGCAGGTGCCATCGTCTCCGGTTCTGCCGGCACCGCGCAGGCCAAGAAGGAAGCGCTCGAGGCCGCTGGCGTGAAGGTCGGCAAGACGCCGTCCGAGACTGCCAAGCTGCTGCGCGAGGTTTACGCCGCGCTCTAAAACTCTTCGCGTTTGGCAGGTCCAAGCCGGTGAGACAGGTCGATGTTTGCACCTGTTTCACCGGCTTGGACCTGTTTTTTGTGACATATTGTCGGTATCCTCGTCTAGGCTTATTGCTATCCAATCTTGAATACTCGCAGATCTGCGACGAGGAATCCTTATGCTGATCAAGCTTTTGCGGCAATACGGTGGGGCGTATGTGCCGTACATCATCGCTGTTTTCGTTTTCCAATTGGCGGCGACCATCGCCGCCCTCTACCTGCCCAGTCTCAACGCCCAGATCATCGACCAGGGCGTTGCCAAAGCAGACCCCGATTACATCTGGCGCGTCGGCGGCGTGATGCTCGGCGTGGCCCTGGTCCAGGTGCTCGCTGCGATCGCCGGGGTCTACTTCGGCTCCAAAGCCGCAATGGCGGTCGGCCGTGACCTCCGGCGCAGCGTCTACCGCAAAGTCTCCGGCTTCTCCGCGCAGGAGCTGGGCAAATTCGGTGCGCCGACGCTGATCACCCGGGGCACCAACGACATCCAGCAAGTACAGATGGTTCTGCTGCTGGGGCTGAATTTCATGGTTTCCGCACCGATCATGTGCATCGGCGGCATCATCATGGCGTTGCGCGAAGATCTCAGCTTGTCCTGGTTGGTCTGGGTCTCGGTGCCGTTGCTGCTGGTAGTGGTGGGCTATCTGGTCTATTTGCTGATGCCCTTGTTCCAATCGATGCAGGCGAAGATCGACAAGATCAACGGGGTGCTCCGGGAGCAGATCGTGGGCATCCGGGTGGTCCGGGCCTTCGTCCGCGAGCCGTACGAGACCAAACGTTTCGACGCGGCCAACGACGATCTGACCAAGGTCTCGCTCCGGGTCGGTTCGATTTTCGTGCTGATGTTCCCGCTGATCACCATGATTCTGCACCTGGCGACCGCCGCGGTGCTCTGGTTCGGCGGCCAGCGGGTGGACGCCGGGCAGATGCAGATCGGTTCGCTGACGGCGTTCCTGCAGTACCTGCTGCAGATCCTGACCGCGGTCATGATGGGCACGTTCATGGCGATGATGGTGCCGCGGGCCGTGGTCTGCGCCGAGCGGATCGGTGAAGTGCTCGACGTCGAGGCGAGCATCAAAGTTCCGGAAACCCCCACCGAGCCAGCGGCCAGCCGCGGCGAAGTGGAATTCCGCAATGTCAGCTTCAGTTACCCCGGAGCCGAGGAACCGGTGCTGAAGAACATCTCGTTCTCCGCCAGCCCGGGGCAGACCGTCGCGATCATCGGAGCCACCGGGGTGGGCAAGACGACGCTGCTTTCGCTATTGCCGAGGCTCTACGACGTGGCCTCCGGCGAGGTCTTGCTGGACGGCGTGCCGGTCACCGAACTGAGCCGCAAAGCGATCACCTCACGGGTGTCGATGGTGCCGCAGAAACCGTATTTGTTCTCCGGCACGATCGAATCGAACTTGCGCTTCGGCAAGCCGAATGCGGGCGACGACGAGCTCTGGGAGGCGCTCACCGTCGCCCAGGGCGCGGATTTCGTCCGGCAGAAGAGCCGTGGCCTCGATTCCCGGGTGGCCCAAGGCGGCACCAACGTCTCCGGCGGGCAGCGGCAGCGCCTGTGCATTGCCCGGTCTTTGGTCACCGAACCCAAGGTGTACCTCTTCGACGATTCGTTTTCCGCACTCGACGTGACCACCGATGCGAAACTGCGCAAGGCGCTCAAGGCGAAGACCGCCGACGCCACGGTGATCATCGTCGCGCAACGGGTGGCAACGATCACCGATGCCGACCAGATCCTAGTCCTGGACAACGGTGAGATCGTGGCTCGCGGAACCCACGAGGAGCTCCTGGACACCTCGGAGACCTACCAGGAAATCGTTGCTTCCCAGATCAGTGCGGAGGATGCAGCATGAGCAAGCAAGCTGAGGACGGGCAAGCCGCGGCCGAGCCGACGCGGCCCGGACGGAGACCCCGGCGAGGCGCGGCGAAGCCCGAAGCCCAGACCGAGCAAGCCCAGACGGCGCTGCTCGACGACGATGATTTCGTCGAGGAAGAATTCAAACCGACCGAAGCCGACGGCGACATGTTCGGCGGTGCGCCGGCCAAGAAGGCCAAAGCGTTCTGGCCCTCGGCGAAGCGGCTGGTCGGGCTGCTCCGGCACGAATGGCTGGCGTTGACCGCCATTTTCGGCGCCGTCGCGGTATCCGTGGTGCTCACCGTGATCGGTCCGAAGATCTTGGGCCGGGCGATGGACGTGATCTTCAACGGCGTGATCGGCGCCGGGTTGCCGGCGGGGGTCAGCAAAGACCAGGTCATCGCCGGGGCCCGGGCCAGCGGGGACAACAATTTCGCGGACATGCTCGCGGCATCGGACGTGGTGCCGGGGAAGGGCGTCGACTTCAACGCGCTCTCCTTCCTGATCGTCGTCGTGCTTTCGATTTATCTGGTCGCCTCGGTGTTCAACTGGTTCCAGGGCTATGTGCTGAACGTGATCGTGATGCGGGCAATCCGGAAACTGCGCAGCGACGTCGAGGCGAAGCTCAACCGCTTGCCGTTGAACTACTTCGACACCGGCCAGCGCGGCGATGTGCTGTCCCGGGTCACCAACGACGTGGACAATGTGCAGCAAGGCCTGCAGCAGGCGTTCTCCCAACTGGTGAGTTCGGTGCTGCTGCTGGCCGGCTTCACCGTGATGATGTTCTTGGTCTCCTGGCAGCTGGCGCTCATCGCGTTGATCGCGATCCCGCTCTCCGGGGTGGTCGCCGGGGTGATCGGAACCCGGAGCCAAAAACTCTTCGCCTCGCAGTGGAAGAGCACCGGTGCACTCAACGGCCAGATCGAAGAGTCGTTTTCCGGGCACGCCCTGGTGACCCTGTTCGGCCGGGAGCAGGACATGCTCGAGCGCTTCGACGAACGCAATGAAGAGTTGTACAGGGCGAGCTTCGGCGCCCAGTTCGTTTCGGGCCTGATGATGCCGATCATGCAGTGGGTCAACTACCTGAGCTATGTGGGCATCGCGGTGATCGGCGGCCTGCGGGTGGCCTCCGGCCAGATGACCCTGGGCGATGCCACCGCGTTCATCCAGTATTCGCGCGAGTTCAACCAGCCGCTGACCCAGATTGCCGGCATGGCGAACATGCTGCAGTCCGGTGTCGCCTCGGCTGAGCGGGTGTTCGAGTTCCTGGACGAGGACGAACAAGAGCCTGAGGATGCCCGGCGCCGGCTCCCGGCGAAAACCGATGGCCACGTCGAGTTCGAAAACGTGACCTTCAGCTACACCGCGGACAAACCGCTGATCGAGGACCTCTCGTTCTCGGCGAAGCCAGGTGCCACCGTGGCCATCGTCGGCCCCACCGGGGCCGGGAAGACCACCCTGGTCAACCTGGTGATGCGGTTCTACGAGTTGAATTCCGGCCGGATCACGGTGGACGGCGTCGACATCACCGAGCTGAGCCGGGCCGAACTGCGTTCCAAGGTCGGCATGGTGCTGCAAGACGCCTGGCTCTTCGGCGGAACCATCTACGACAACATCAAGTACGGGAATCTGGACGCCACCGAAGAGCAGATCATGGAGGCGGCCAAGGCCACTTATGTGGACCGGTTCGTCCGGGCTCTGCCGGACGGGTACCAGACAGTGCTCGACGACGAAGGCGAAAACGTGAGCGCCGGCGAGATGCAGCTGATCACGATTGCCAGGGCGTTCGTGGCCAATCCGTCCTTGTTGATCCTGGACGAGGCGACGAGTTCGGTGGATACCCGGACCGAGGTGCTGGTGCAGAAGGCGATGGCGGCGTTGCGCACGGATCGGACCAGCTTCGTGATCGCACACCGCTTGTCCACCATCCGCGATGCGGACACCATTTTGGTGATGGAAGCCGGACGGATCGTGGAACAGGGCGGCCACCACGATCTGCTCGCGGCACGAGGGGCCTATTACCGGCTCTACCAGTCGCAGTTCGCCGGCGAGACCGACATCGACGATGTGGAAGCGCAGAGCAAAGCGTCGTTGTAACCGGTCCGGTACGGACGGGCGGACGTCCGAATCACGAAAAGGTGCGCTGAACCTGAGGTTCAGCGCACCTTTTCGTCGGGCTGGAAGGGTCAGCAGCCCAGGTTTCCGCCGGGGTCGACGCCGAGCATGCTGGTGATGTTCTTGTAGTAGTTGATCCGGGCATTGCGGGAATCCGCGCCGTTGCCGTTGCATTCCAGGCCGCCGTTGATCGAGCGGATGGTCTCGCCGAAGCCCCGGTTCTGCACCATGGAGTTGTGGCTTGAGGTGCTGGCGCCACCGCTTTGCGTGTTCCAGTACCAGAGTCCGGTACCCCAGGCGAGCGTCGGATTGGTGGCCACCTGATCCGGGTTGTTCAACAGGTCGTAGCCCAGGGAATCTCCGGCGGCTTTGTAG
Organism: Arthrobacter russicus; assembly: GCF_031454135.1. Lineage (NCBI taxonomy): Bacteria > Bacillati > Actinomycetota > Actinomycetes > Micrococcales > Micrococcaceae > Arthrobacter > Arthrobacter russicus. The sequence continues at coordinate 1,552,967 of NZ_JAVDQF010000001.1, read as the reverse complement.
TTGTAGTTCCAGCTCAGTTGCAGCGAGCCGCGGCCGTAGTACTGGTCGCCGCCGGCCGGACAGCCGTAGGACTGGCTGCGGTCGCAGTAGTGCGGGTAGTTCGCGGTGTTCAACTCGCGCAAGTATTGCAAGCTGCCGGTCTCGTGCTGCACATTGGCCAAGAAGGCTGCGATTTCACGCTTTTTCGTGGCGTCATCGCCGGTCGTGGCGAAGGCCGGGTATTTCTTGGCGCCGTTGACTAGGCCCTGGTAGGAGTAGGTGGCGTTCCGGTTCGGGAAGAGCTGGTTGAATTGCGCTTCGCTGATCGGGAACCCGGCGTTCGACGGCGGATTGCCGCCGGGATGCACGGTCCACTTCTGGTTGGCGTTGCCGGAGCAGGTGTAAATCTGCAGCCGGGTGCCGTTGGCAGAACTCTGATCAGTCGAGTCGAGGCATTTGTCCGCGGCCGGGTTGACGATGTCGCTCGCGTTGGAGAACGCCCATTTCTGGTTGGCGCTGCCGGTGCAGTCCCACAGCTGGACCTTGGCTCCGTTGCTGGTCGATCGATCGGCAATGTCCAGGCATTTGCCGAGGATCCGGATGCTCTGATCATCGCCGATGGTCACTTGCTGGGCATTGGTGCCGTTGCAATCGTAGATTTGCACTGCGGTGCCGTTGTCCGATTTGGCGGCGGCTGCATCGATGCATTTGCCGCCGATGCCGGTGATCGTGCCGGTCGTTGCTGCTTGGGCGGCCGTGGGTGCGGCGGCCAGGAGGAGTGCTGCGGCTGCGGATGCCGTCAGCAGGGCGAGGAGTTTCTTCACTGCAGGTGATCCTTTCGAACATTCAAAATGAGGTCAGAATGGGTTTTACCTGAAGTGCGGTGATTGTTAGCAAAAGTCTTTCGTTCCAGGGGGGCCTTTTCAAGAGCCCGTGCGGTATTTTCACCGATTTGCACAAAAATGTGGATAGTACCTACTTAGGCAGCTGCGCCGGCTCTTAAGGTGCGCAGGGGTAGCCGGGCCCGTCTTGACGGACCCGGCTACCCGAGTTTCTGACTTTGTTCAGCGGAGTCTTGTCAGCCTTCGGTGATCAGCGCAGATCCATTTTCCACAGTGTCCAGGTTCCGTAGTCTTCGGGGTTCGAGACCCAGTAGATCTTCGAATAGGGCTGGCCCTTGTAAAGCAACTTCGCAGTCTGGAAAGCAGCGTACTTGCCTTCTTTGTTGATGATGTTTCCTTTGCTGTTGTAGCTGAGCAGTGACCACGAATCTTGGCAACTGTCTGACCAGAAGATATCGTCGCGTTCACTGCTATCGCTGAGGCATTTTCCTTCCGGATCCCGGATGCGGATCTTGTCGCCAACGACTTCGGACGTCAGAATATCGCTGTAGCCAGATTCGGTAGCGCTGCCGTTATTGCAGTTGTAGACCCAGGCATAGTGATTTCCGTAAGGATTGTTGTAGATGCATACTTGGCCACCCCAAAAACCTGAGGAAGCCCCGTTCCATCCTTTGAGGCTGATCTTTTGCGGGGCGGGGTTGGGGACGTAACCGAGCTGCCAGGAGAGTGTGGACTGCATTCGGGGCGAAGGCGATTTGGCCGAGGGCGTGGTTGCGGTGTCCAGAGCCCCGTCCCGGCTGTAGAAAGTGTCCACTGAGTCCGTGTCGTCGGCGGTGATCATGTTGGCGCCGATATCCCGGTTCCAGGAAAGATTCATTCGTAGGTCTTCACGTTCGTGTGTGGCGCCGACGTCGCCGAGGCGATCCGGGAGCCGGTAGCAACATGACGACGTATTGTTGAAGAACGCCGTGGCCACATCCATTGGCTTTTTGTCACCGAAGGTGTTCGGTACAGTGAATCCGGTAACGACGCCGGTCCGCCACATGATGTAGTCCGGCACCGGTACGAAGACGCCAAGGGGTTTTTGGTACCGCTTGACGATGGTGACCATATCGGCCATCGAGTCGGTCAAGGCATTTCCGTAGTCGAGGTTGGCGGGTGCCGTATAGAGTCCCTGCGGTCCGGACTTCCTTTCCGTCTTAACGAAGTCGGTGCTGTCTTTGATCAGGACTTCGACGATTGGCGCCACCGAGCCAGGAGCGCTGGACCACAAGGCCACGGCCCTTTCTACATTCGACACATAGTTTTTATCTGGCGGGTTCGGCAGCGAAATGTCTTTGATGCGTTCTGCCGCGAAAGGCGTGATGACGGGCATGCCCATGATGTCTGTCGCTGCTCCAGCGCCCGATAGCCCAGCCTGCCACTTTTGCGGGCTTGGATACTCGGCCATATTGAACTTGACGATGATTCGCTGCTTCAAATTTTTGCCGGGATTTGCTCTGTCCATCTCGGTGATCAGTTTCGCAGCGGGCATGATCAGTGCGGCTTCCTTGATTTCGAGGTGTATCAGGGATTGGCCGTTTTTGTCGAGGTAGTCCTGCAACATCTGCGTCACGGTGGGTACGCGCTCTGCGGTTGGTTGACGAGTATTTACGTCGACCAACCGTTTACTTTGAAGGTCGAGGAGATTGAGGTTGTTGATTTTTTCGTTCGGACCGGAATCGTTGATTGGATCGTACGCGGGTTCGAGCATCTTGCCGACGTTTGCATCGTGGAAGACGACCATGTTCCCATCGCTCGTGGAGCGTACGTCAGTCTCCACCGCTGGACGGCAATTCTGGTAGGCACCGGCGAATGCGGCGAGGCTGTTTTCTGGGATCGAGTCGGTGAATTCGCCGCGATGCCGGGCTGTAACGACCTTGTCGTTGTTTTTGATGGCGCCCGTTGTCAGCTCGCTCAACTGTGTCTGCCAGCTGGGACAGCCAGCCGCCTGCGCTTGTTGCGGAGGAGGCGCCGTCTCTGGGGTAGTGGCCGCCGCTGCTGTCTGAGTCCAAGCCAGAGCGAGTAGGCAGGTCAGTCCAAAAACGCCAATTTTATTTGGTAGGTAGGCTTTCATCGGTAGTTTCAACCCTCTACTAGTTATATTTTTGAAAAGTTGATGATAAATTCACTCATTACACCGATCGACGCCTGCTTTAATAGATGAGGGTAAGTGGGCGCACTAATGGCCATTGTCTTGCCAGGAAAAGTCGCCTAAAAATTTTGGTCACGATGACCTGGCGGAGTCCACGAGTACGCCGAAATCAAATACCCGGGATGGGAAAATTTAGAAAATGCGACAGAGAGTCGCCAAAGTTGTACTTGTCGTATCGCAGCCGATTGCCATTTTCAATGAATCCCCAATTGTCTATCATCAGACGGTCTGAGCCGTGATCGGTGATGAGATCTTGATACGATACCAATTCGAGTAAAAAATGCTGGAAGCTTGCTCAAAATAAGATAACAAAGCGGTAACGATACTTAAGGCTTACGAAATTTTCGTTAGATCCAAGCGGTTAGTAGGAAAATCCGCAAATAACTTTATGTGAAAGCGGACTTCCAGATGGCGGCCGCGGGTCGATCGGCCTGCCTCGGCGAGGGGTGCGGCGCATGGCGATTACTTTCGAGAAGTAGCGATGTCAGTATGTCCTGACAAACCTTTGACAGGACATGTGTTCTGCGGCAAAGTATGTGGTGTGCCACACGAACTCCTGACCATCGGTCGTATCAGCGTCGACATCTATCCGAATGACATCGGCGTGGACCTCGAAGACGTGTCCAGCTTCGGCAAATACCTGGGCGGGTCGCCCAGCAATGTCGCAGTGGCCGCTGCCCGGCACGGCCGGGCCTCGGCGGTGATCACCGGCACCGGAGCCGATCCGTTCGGACACTACCTGCACCGGGAACTCGGGAAATTCGGCGTATCCGACGAATACCTCGTCACCGATCCGCGCTGGCCCACTCCGGTCACCTTTTGCGCCATCAAGCCACCCGACGAATTCCCGCTCTATTTCTACCGGCAACCGACGGCTCCGGATCTGCAGTTGGAAAAGCAGCATATTCCCACCGATGCCGTCCGGGCGGCTCGGATCTTCTGGTTCACGGTGACCGGACTCTGCCAAGAACCCAGCCGGGATTCACACCTGTTCGCACTGGATGCACGGCCTCGCGACGGACTGGCCGAAGACCAGCACACCATCATCGACCTGGACTACCGGCCGATGTTCTGGCCCTCCGCGGCGGATGCCCGGGAACAGATCAACCGGGTCCTCGGCCGGGCCACGGTGGCGATCGGAAATGTCGAGGAGTGCACCGTGGCGGTAGGCCCGGGGACTCCGGACGAATTGGCGGACCGCTTGCTCGCCGCCGGAGTGCAGATCGCCGTGGTCAAGCTCGGCGCGGACGGCGTGTTGGCCAAAACCGCCACCGAGCGGGTGGTCTCGGCTCCGGTTCCGGTGCAGACGCTGAACGGTTTGGGTGCCGGAGACTCCTTCGGCGGCGCTTTCTGCCACGGACTGCTTTCCGGTTGGCCGCTCGGCCGGGCCTTGGATTTCGCGAACGCAGCGGGCGCGATCGTAGCTTCCCGGCTGTCCTGCGCGGATGCCATGCCGACGTCGGCCGAGGTCAACTCGTTGCTGGCCGAACGCGGCCGGCTTCACGGCGCCGGAGCCAGTTGAGCATGGCCGACTACCGAGAACTCACCCGGATCAGACTGGAAGACCCCGCCGCGGTATCACGGGCGGCGTGCTCCCGGCGCAAACACCCCGGGATCACGGCCGGCCGGCAGAATTTCATCGTCGCGGCAGACCATCCCGCGCGCGGTGCGCTCGCCGTCGGGGCGAACCCGGCCGCGATGGCGGACCGCGGCGATTTGCTGGACCGATTGCAGACCGCGCTCGCCGACCCCGACGTCGACGGGGTCCTGGCCTCACCGGACATCCTGGACGATTTGCTGCTGCTCGGCGCACTCGACGGCAAACTGGTTTTCGGTTCGATGAACCGCGGCGGCCTCGCCGGGTTGGTCAATGAGATCGACGACCGGTTCACTGCGCACACGGCCCGCGCGCTGCAGCGGCTCGGCGCGGATGGCGGCAAAATGCTCACCCGGATCTGTTTCCAGGATCCGGACACTCCGAAGGCTCTGGAGGCGTGCGCCCAGGCCATCGACGCGCTCGCGGAGGAACAGCTCATCGCGATGGTCGAACCTTTCATCTCGGTCCGCAACGGGGATCGGAGCATCAGCAATGACCTGCGCCCCGACGCCGTGATCAAGTCGATGGCGATCGCCTCCGGGCTGGGCTCGACAAGCGCGTACTCCTGGCTCAAGATCCCGGTCGTGGCCGAGATGGAACGCGTGGTCGCGGCGACCACGCTGCCCATCGTGCTGCTCGGCGGGGACCCCGACGGCGACCAGCACGAGACCTTTGCCCGCTGGCAGAAAGCCCTGGCCCTGCCCGGGGTCCAAGGGCTGACCGTCGGCCGGAGCCTGCTCTATCCGCCCGATGACGACGTTGCCGCCGCGGTCGCCACCGCAGCCGCGCTTTTGCAGAAGGAGACCGGCCGATGAAGCTGACGGTAGGCCAAGCCCTGGTGGCCTTTCTGGCCAACCAATACACCGTGGACCGGATCGACGGCCGAGAATACCGGGCCCGCCTGATTCCCGGAATGTTCGGCATCTTCGGGCACGGCAATGTGGCCGGCATCGGCCAGGCTCTGAAACAGGCCCAGGTTTCCGATCCGGCGACCATGCCTTACTACCAGGGGCGCAACGAACAGGCGCAGGTCCACCAAGCGGTCGGGTATGCCCGGCATACCCGACGGCGCGCCACGTTCGCGGTGAGCACGTCGATCGGCCCCGGAGCCACCAATATGGTCACCGGTGCCGCTCTGGCCACCACCAACCGGTTGCCCGCTTTGCTGTTGCCTTCGGACATTTTCGCCAGCCGAGTCGCTGATCCGGTGCTGCAGCAACTGGAACGGCCCGACGCCGGCGACGTGTCGGTCAACGATGCCTTCCGCCCGGTGTCTAAGTATTTCGATCGGGTGTCCCGGCCGGAACAATTGCCATCGGCCATGTTGAACGGACTCCGAGTGCTCACTGATCCGGCAGAAACCGGTGCCGTGACGATCAGCCTGCCGCAGGACGTCCAGGCCGAAGCGTTCGAGGTTCCGCTGGAATTCCTGGCGGAACGGGAGTGGCGGATCCGCCGTCCGGATGCCGAGCGGGAAGACATCGCCGAAGCCGCCCGGCTGATCCGCGCGGCGGAGCGCCCACTGATCATCGCCGGCGGCGGCGTGCTGTACGCCTATGCGGAAGACCAGTTGGCTGCCCTCGCTGCGGAGACCGGGATTCCGGTGGCCAATACCCAAGCCGGCGTCGGGGTACTGGCCTGGGACCATGCGCAATCCGTCGGCGCAGTCGGCTCGACCGGCACGACGGCGGCCAATGCGGCCGCGGCCCAAGCCGACCTGGTGATCGGCATCGGGACCCGGTATGAAGACTTCACCACGGCTTCCCGGACTGCTTTCCAACATCCGCGGGTGCGGTTCGTCAACATCAATGTCGCAGCCTTCGACGCCTACAAACTGGGCAGTCCGCTGCCGATCGTCGCCGATGCCCGGAAGGCGCTCGTCGCACTCCGCGAAGCGTTGGCCGGATTCCGGGTGGATCCCGGGCAACTGGCCGAGACCGATCGGCAGAAGCAACGCTGGAACGTCATCGTGGAGCGTGCTTTCGATGAACGGCCGACCAGTGGAAACAGCCAGAACGCGATCGTCGGCACGGTCAATGCGGCGCTGGCGGACCAGGACGTGCTGGTTTGCGCAGCGGGGTCCTTGCCCGGAGATCTGCACAAAATGTGGCGAGTCCGCGATCCTTTCGGCTACCACGTGGAGTACGCCTACTCCTGCATGGGCTATGAGATTGCCGGCGGTCTGGGCGTTAAGCGTGCGGTGCTCGCCGCGGGGGAACCGCGCGACGTCGTGGTCATGGTCGGCGACGGTTCGTACCTGATGATGCACACCGAGCTGGTCACCGCCGTCGCCGAGGGCATCAAACTGATCGTGGTCCTGATCCAGAATCACGGCTACGCCTCGATCGGGGCCTTGTCGGAATCGCTCGGTTCGCAGCGTTTCGGGACCAAATACCGGGCCTTGGACCAGGCCGCGCACAGCTTCGACGACGGGCCGGTGCTGCCGGTCGACCTGGCCGCGAATGCCGCTTCGCTCGGCGTCCGGGTGCTCAAGGCCCCGGGGCTGGCCGAATTGGCGGCAGCGATCGCCGAAGCCAAGGAATTGCCTGAAACCGGCGGCCCGGTGCTGATCCAGATCGAGGCCGATCCTTTGCTGGACGCGCCCGGTTCGGAGTCCTGGTGGGATGTTCCGGTCGCGGCCGAATCGGAGTTGGAAAGCACCAAGAAGGCTTACCGGGCCTACTTGGAAAACAAGCACAAGCAACGGCCGCTGTTGGGCGGGACGGAAAGGAAACCGTGATCGAAAATGCTTTGACCATCGGCACCGCGCCCGATTCCTGGGGCGTCTGGTTCGCCGATGACCCGCTGCAGACGCCTTGGCCGCGGTTCCTCGACGAAGTCGCCGAGTCGGGCTACAAGTGGATCGAGTTGGGTCCCTACGGTTATCTGCCCACCGATCCGGCCCGATTGGCCGACGAATTGGCGCAGCGGGATTTGAGAATCACCGCCGGAACCGTGTTCACCGCGTTCCACCGCGGAGTGGCGGAATGGGAAACCGCCTGGCAGCCGGCCCGCAGGGTGGCCGAATTGACCGCGGCGATGGGCGGCGAGCACATTGTGGTGATTCCGGCGATGTGGCGCGACGACGTCACCGGCGAGGCCGTGGAGAGCGGCGAGCTTTCCGACCGGCAATGGCAGGACCTCTTCGACGGTCACAATCGGCTCGGCAAGGTGCTCAGCGAGGAGTACGGCCTGCAGCAGCAGTTCCATTCGCATGCCGATTCGCACGTCTGCGCGCAACCGGACATCGAGAGGTTGTTGCAACACACCGATCCCGCGCTGGTGACGCTCTGCCTGGATACCGGGCACGCCGAATACGGCGGCGCGTCCAGCCTGGAACTGATCGAAAAGTATCCCGAACGGATCGGCTACCTGCATCTGAAACAAATCGATCCGGCGGTCCTGGCCGCCGTGCGGGAACAGGACCTGACCTGGGCCGCGGCGAATCTGGCCGGCGTGATGACCGAGCCGCCGTCCGGGCTGCCGGACCTCGGCGAGGTGATCGATGCGGTGGAAAAACTCCAGCGGCCGATCTTCGGAGTGGTGGAGCAGGACATGTACCCCTGCGATTTCAGCAAGCCGATGCCCATCGCCGGGCGCACCAAAGACTATTTGCTCGCTTGCGGGTCCCGGACCCGGATCGTTTGAAAGGCCAGATGCATTGGAGGACCGGTCGATGAGTTTGAAGGTAGCTGTTGTCGGTGCCGGACGGATGGGGGCCGATCACGTCCGGCGACTGCACGAGGTCACGGAGCGCGCGAGCGTCGCCGTCGTCGTGGACATCGATCTGGATCGTGCCGCTGCGGTCGCGGAGCCGGTCGGTGCGGTGGCGGTGGCGTCGCTCGAGGCCGCACTGGAGGTCGACGGGGTGAACGCGGTGCTGATTGCCACCCCGGGATTCCTGCACGAGGCGGCGCTGTACCGGGCGTTGGAGCGGGATCTGCCGATCCTCTGCGAAAAGCCGATGACGCCGGATGCGGCCTCGGCCTGGAAAGTGGTCCAAGCCGAGGCGGCGCTGGGCCGGCAACGGATCCAGGTGGGATTCATGCGCCAGTTCGATGCCGGCTACCAGGCGTTGAAAGCCGAGATCGAAGGCGGTGCCGCGGGCGGCCTGCTGATCTTGCATTGCGTGCATCGGAATCCGGACACCCTCGCCGGTTTCACCGAGGCGATGCTGATCAATGATTCCGTGGTGCACGAATTCGATGCGATCCGCTTTCTGACCGGCGAAGAAATCAGTTCGGTGCAAGTGCGCAAGGGCAAACGGTCCAGCCTGGCTCCGGAGGGGATCAAGGATCCGCAGCAGGTGCTGATCGAAACCGAATCCGGGATCTTGGCCGACGTGGAAATCTTCGTCAACGCCCGGTACGGCTATGAAGTGGCAACGCAGGCGGTCTTCGAAAACGGTGTGCAGAACATCGGATCCGGCGAAGTCACGCCGAGTTTCATCGAGCGGTTCGAAGCCGCCTATGATGCGGAAGTGCAATCCTGGGTCGATGCCGCATTGCAGGGCCGGATCGGCGGGCCGAATGCCTGGGACGGATACGCCACCGCGGCCTGTTGCGAAGCGGGAGTCGCGGCTCAGCGCACCGGGGAGCGAACCGCCGTCGTCCTCGAGACCAAGCCGGAACTGTACCGCTGACCGGTCCAGCGATCCCGAACCCGCTCGGCTCCGAACCCGCTCCAAAACCCGATCCCGATCCAGAATCCGCTCCCGATCCCGCGCGAGTGGGGCTGAGTCGGAGGGTTCAGCCGCCGTCGATCAGCGGGACCGGCGGGGCTTGCGGCGCAGCCGGCTGGCTGCTGCCAGTGCCCCGCCGCCGAGCAGCAGCAGGCCGGCCAGGCCGAGGAACGGTTCAGCACCGGTTCCGGTGTTGGCCAGCCGTTCCGCCGGAGCCGGTGCCCCAGTGCCCGGCAAGCCGGTTCCCGGAGTCGGGTCGACCGGGGTGCCTGGATCTTCAGCGGTCACGGTGACCGTCAGCGAAGCGTTGCTGAAGCCGCCTATTTCGTTGAATACCTGGTAGAGCACCGCGGGGGCAGTGCCGGTGAAGCCCTTGGCCGGTGTGAACAGGACTTTGCCATCGACCACCTGATAGCTCCCTTGCGGGGTGACCAAGACGTCGATCGGGTACTCGTCGGCGTCCAGTACTTCAAGGGTGGAGGGAACCAGCGGGCTTTCACCGGGAGCTCCGTCATTGGCAAGTACGTCGACGGTCACCGGTGTCTCGAGCCGGGTGGTGGCGAAGTCGTTTTTCAGGGTCGGGCGGGCGGGGAGAACGCTCTGGCCAATACGCCCCGAAAAAGTGACTGCGGCATCGTGGGTCTTCGCTCGGGTGAACGACATGACGCTGTAGCCCGGTGCGCTGTACGTCCAGGATTCCCCGTTAGCCGCGAAAGTCACCGGAACGGCTCCCGGTGCGGGCGCAATGACTTCGCCATTGAACCCCCGCAAGGGATTGCTTTGGCTCACGTCAGTCAGAATGTTCTCAAGACTGACCGTTTGGTCGGTCACCGTGAGGTACTGGTCCGGGGCGTTCGCGATCCGGTTCGCCATGGGGCCTAGCGAGGATACGTCGGAAATCGCGTTGCCGGTGAGCAGCAAGCGCTGCAGCAACGGCAAACCGGCCACCGGTGCCACATCGCTGATCTTGTTCTGGTGCAACCACAGGGTGTCGAGCTGGGTCAACTGGGCCAGTGGGGCCAAGTTCGTGATCTGGTTGCTGGCCAAGGAAAGGAACTTCAGATTGCTCAGCACACTGATCGGTGTCACGTCACTGATCTGGTTGCCGCTCACTTGGAGCTGAGTCAAGGTCTTCAGGCTGGCCAGCGGGGTCAGATCGGAGATCCGATTGCTGTTCATGAAGAGGTCGTTGAGCTTGCCCAGCCCGCTCAACGGGGCTGTGTCGGAGATGTTGTTGACGCCTACTTCAAACCACTCGAGGTTGCTCAGCGCACTGATTCCTTCGAGGCTGGAGATCCCGCGCTGGAAGCAGGACATCGAGGTGATGCTTTGGGCTTGGGCGTCGGTGATTGGGTCGTTTGGCTGCTGTCCCAGTCGCTCGTTGATGCAGGACTTCAGATTTGCATCCGGAATCGCGATTTCAGCGGCTTGCGCCGGTGCTGCGGCGGCCAAGCTGGCTGCAGCCAAGGCCAGTGTCCCGACGATGGTGCTGATGATCCGTATTCGCCTCATGCTGTGACGACCCTTTCAAGAGTTGATTGCAGTTTGAGGCAATGATTATTGTCCCCCCAGCGAAGATTCTAGCAAAAGTTGTACGGGTGTACAAAAAGTTACGGGCGATTTGCCGCTCGCCCGCAGTCGGACTCAGCGTCCGGAGAGTGCGCCCAGGAAAAGGAACTCCAGACTCCGCTGGAAGGCTTCCCGGTTCCAAGGGGTGTGGTTTCCGGGTTGGATTCCGCGGATGCTGAATCCGTCGATGATGGCGATGATCGCGGGGCCCAAGACCTCGCTTTCCGGCACCTCCATGCTGTTCAGGCCTGCAGTCACGGCCCGCGGAAGTTGTGCTATCGCGTCCGTCGCGGCGGAATAGAGCTCGGGGTGCCGGGCAGCCATGAGCAGAGTTTCGTAGAGCGGGAGCAGCGAGGGCTTGTCGCGGGCAAAGATTTCATCGGTGAAGAGGCGCGCCAAAAGTTTCAGATCGCGGCTCTCGCCCATGCCGGACAAGATGTTTCCGGTGATCTTCGAGACTAAGAGAGTGAAATAATGGGCGAAAGCAGCTTGTACCAATTCGACCAAGGTGGGGAAGTAGTAGGAAACTCCGGAGACCGGGATCCCGGCTTTGCCGGCCACTGCGCGATAGGTGATGGCCGAAGGCCCCCCGGTGTAGAGCACCTCGAGTGCCGCATTCAAAATGAGCTGCTGTTTCGCCCACGCCCGGCTTTGCACCATCTTCTTCCCCACAATGATGAAGCCTAATCGAAGATCGGGGACCGCTAGCCGCCGAACGGCAAGCGTGGATCGATCTGCTGGGCATCCCAGGTGGCGCGCACCCAGCCGTGGTGCGGATCGTCGCTGATCAGCCACTGGCGCACCGGCCCGGGGCCGGCCATCACGTTCAAGTAGTACAAGTCGTAGCCCGGTGCGGCCATCGCGGGGCCGTGCCAACCGTAGGGCACCAGGACCGCATCGCCGCTGCGGACCTCGGCGGTGACCTCGATCGGCCGCTCGTCGGAGGCGTACACCCGCTGGTAGCCGACCGCGTCGGCCTGCTCCGGGGCGCCCGCAGTCGGCCGGGTTTCGAAGTAGTAGATCTCTTCCAGGGCGCTCTCGTGCTCGCCTTCGAGGTCGTGCTTGTGCGGCGGGTAGGAGGACCAATTCCCCGCCGGGGTGAGCACTTCGCAGACGATGAAGCGATCCGCATCCAGCACCGCCGGGGTGCCGAAATTGTGCACCTGCCGTGAGCAGTTCCCGGCTCCGCGCAGTTCCACCGGGATCTCCTCGGCGCCGATCCGGCGTGCCGGGAACGACGCCGACGCCGGCGCGCTGGCGATGGCGACCCGGCCGCCGCCGTCGGAACCGACGGTGAGCGTGGTCCAGATCCCGGCGTAGACCACATCGCTGCGACCAAGGAACACCGATTCGCGCCCGGCCAGCTCGAACTGTTCCAGGCCCTCGTCGCCGGCCAGCCGGACGCTGAACGAGCCGCTGAGCGGGATGACCAGGCGTTCCTCGGCAGCACCGGGGATCTGCACCGCGTCCCCGGCTTCGAGCGTGCAGATTTTCAGTCCGGTGTGCTGCCAGCCGGCGGCCGGAAGCTTCGAGTCGAAGGCGCCAAGGGAAAGCTCCCATTCGCGGTGCGCCGCGGTGCCGCGGGGGTATATCCAGTCAGCCATGTTTTACCTTTGCACCAGGGTGAGTTCGAAACTGTAGGAGTCGGCCCGGTACACGTGGTGGCCGGTCTCGATCGCCCGGCCGGTGTCGTCGACCGCAGTGCGTTCCATGGTGACCAGAGCGGAACCCACCTCGGTGTCCAGCTGCGCCGCCTGGTATTCGTTGGCCACGGCTGCGCCGATCCGCTGATGGGCCAAGGAGAAATTCACTCCCGCGGCGCGCAATACCGCGTACAGGCCCTGAGCCTTCAATATCGCCGGGTCCAGCGCGGTGAGGTCGTCCCGAACCCAGTTCTCCATCAACGCGAGCGGTTTCCGGCCGACTTTGCGCAGCCGGCTGAAATGGTAGGCCTGTGCGCCGGGCAGCAATCCGAGCTGCTGCGACACCGCTTCCGGGGCTTCCAGATGCGCGAAGTCGATGACCTGGGTGGCCGGCTTGCTGCCGTTGCGGAGCAAATCGTCGTACAGGCTGGAAAGTTCCAACGGTCGGCGCACCTGTCGGGACACCACTTGCGTACCCACGCCGCGTTTGCGGACCAGCAATCCGGCCCGGACCAGTTCGTCCATCGCTTTGCGCATGGTCGGGCGGGACAGTTTGAGCTGGGCTGCGAGTTCGATCTCGTTGTCCAACTTGCTGCCAGCGACCAGGGCGCCGGATTCCACGGCGGCTTCGATGCCCTGGACCACCTGGTGGTAGAGCGGGATCGGCGACGACCGGTCGATCGGGATGTTCAGCGGCACGGGACCTCCTTGGCGGGTTCTTCCCGAGCCTAGCAAGAAGCAGTCCTATTGTCAGGACAAGATGACAAATGGTCGCAGCGTAATCGGAGAACCGAATCAATAGCTTTGAGCCTGTGGAAGGCGGAGCCCGTCCGGGGAGGAGCGGGTGCCGGCAGCGGGGAGGTCGGCTGCGCTCTGGCTGGGATCACGCCCAATGCGCCGAACCAGGCCTGGACTTGGGCCGGCCGGGTGATTGGCGGGAAATTCGCGGCTCCCGTGCTGGCGATGCCGGGGATCCGGCCGGATCCCCGCGGCTGCCGGTCGCGGCGTTGCCGGAGCCGCAGGAGGCTGTGGGGAATGGCCGCGCCGGGCAGTAGAATATTTAGTTGACCGAAGCATGTTTATTAAGATATGGTTGCCTTAAGCAAGCAAGTATTTGGAGGGTCGCGTGTCGGTCGAACCGGAAACCGCGGAGCGCCTGGTCAACCGGATCGTGGATTTCCAGCGGGCCGTGCGTTGCGTCTCGGCAGCCCATGTGACACCTGCGGACCAAGGGATTGCGCTGATCGGGGTACTGCGGATGATCAGTGAAGCCGGCGAAGCCCGCGGATCGGATCTGGCCGAACAACTCGGCGTCGGCGCCTCGGTGCTGAGTCGGCAAGTTTCCGACCTGCACGCGGTCGGCCTGGTGGAGCGGCGTCCTGATCCGGACGACGGACGGGCGCAATTGATCACGCTTTCGGGCCGCGGCCGGGAGGAACTCGGCGTCGCCCAGGCGCGCCGGGCCGCGGTGATCGCCGAGGCGCTCGCCGGCTGGGCGGAAGACGAAGCGGCCCAGGCCGCTTCGTTGCTGGAAAAACTTGCTTCGACTTTTGACCATTCAATCCGCGCGAAGGCTGCTCGAAAGGCCGCCCGCGGGATCCCCATGCACACAGATTAGGAGCCGTCACGTGGCGAACCATTCAGCGGAGGCCGCGCCGGCGTCCGTCGGGATTCTTCCGAAAGCGGGCCAGGCGGCGCCGGCCGACTCGGCGCAGATGACGCACCGCCAGATCATGGAAGCATTGACCGGTTTGCTGGCCGCGTTCTTCACGGCGATTTTGAGCAGCACGATCGTGGCCAATGCTTTGCCCACCATCATGTCCGATTTGAAGGGCACGCAGACCGATTTCGCCTGGGTGGTCACTGCGGCGCTTCTGGCCAACGCGGCCACCACCCCGATTTGGGGCAAGCTGGCCGACTTGTTCAACAAGAAGCTCCTGGTGCAGCTGAGCATCGTGATCTTCGTCGTCGGATCCGTGCTGGCCGGACTGAGCCAGAGCATCCCGATGCTGCTCGCCGCCCGGGTGGTCCAAGGCGTGGCCCTGGGCGGATTGACCGCACTGGCCCAGGCGATCATCGGCACCATGATCGCGCCCCGGGAGCGTGGCCGGTACTCGGGCTACATGGGCGCCGTGATGGCGGTGGGCACGGCAGGCGGGCCGCTGCTGGGCGGGTTCATCGTGGACAGCACGCTCGGTTGGCGCTGGACCTTCTACATCTGCGTGCCGCTTGCCGTGATCGCCTTGGTCCTGTTGCAGAAGACGCTCAAGCTGGTGCACGTGCGTCGGGCGGCGAAGATCGACTGGGCCGGTTCGATCCTGCTGACCGCTGGCGTCTCGCTGATCCTGATCTGGATCTCCTTCGCCGGCAAGGCCGGATACTACGACTGGTGGTCGTGGCAGAGCGCCTTGATGGCCGGTGGGGGAGTGCTGCTCCTGGTCGTGATGCTCTTCGTCGAGTCCAAGGTCAGCCAGCCGATCATCCCGCTCAAGATCGTCACCCAGCGCACCACCGCATTGGCCATCGCGGCCTCGGTCGCCGTCGGTGTTGCGATGTTCGGTTCGTCCACGTTCCTGGGCCAGTACTTCCAGATTTCCCGCGGTGCGACGCCCACTGAGGCAGGCTTGCTCATGCTCCCGTTGATCGGCGGGAACCTGATCGGCTCGGTGGTTTCCGGCCAGTTGATCAGCCGCTTCGGCAAATGGAAGCGGTTCCTGGTCAGCGGGGGCGTGCTGCTGATCGGCGGACTGGGCCTGGCCGGGACCATCGACCACACCACGGATCTGACCTTGGTTGGGATCTTCATCTTCATTGTCGGCCTGGGCCTGGGGCTGATGCTGCAGAATCTGGTCCTGGCGGTGCAGAACACGGTGCGGGCCGAAGACATCGGTTCGGCGAGTTCTTCGGTGGCGTTCTTCCGGTCCTTCGGCGGCGCCGTCGGGGTCTCGGTGCTCGGTGCGGTTCTGGCCAACCGGGTCAGCAGTTTGTCCAGCGACGGACTGAGCAAGCTCGGGGTCCCCGCCTCGGCGCAGCAATCCGGCGGCAATCTCGATCTGGTGGACCTGCCGGCCCCGATCCGCGAGGTCATCCGAGCCGCCTACGGCGATGCCACGTCGCTGATTTTCACGATCTCGGCGATCATCGCGGTGGCCGCGTTGATTTCCGTGCTGTTCATCAAAGAGCGCGCCCTGCGCCGGACCGTGGAACTACAGGACGATCCGCAGCTCCCGAACCAGCAGGACGACATCGACCGCGAGTTCGCCGAGGTGCTCAACTCAGGGGTGAATGCTGCACCGGCCCAGCTGCCCGGCCGTTCCGGGGAAGCCGGAGTTGCGCGTCCGCTGCCGGCCCCGGGATTGCTGACCGCCACGACGGCGGAGCGCACTCCGGCTGAGCTGATGGCGCAGACGCAGCGGCTGCTGGCCGAACAGCAGCTCCAACTGAGCAGTGCGATGGCCGAGGTCCAGATGATCGCCGGCGAACAGCAGCGCTTGGCGGCAGCCCAATCCCAGGCGGCGCACGAGCTCCGCGAACTCCAGGAACGGTTGCAGCAGGAACGCCGGATCCAGGAAGCGGCGGCGCATTATCTGGCCAGCCGCGCAGCACCGGGCGGGCCAGCAGATTGAACCGGTAAGCTTCGGCCATGGCTGATCCGTATTTCATCTCGCGCACCCGATTCGTCCCGGCGCCGCCGGAACAGATTTTCGAACTGCTGGCGACCCCGGCGATGCACCCGCTGATCGACGGCTCGGATACCGTGACCGGGGTCCAGCCCAACGGGCCGGAGCGGCTCAGCGCGGGCGCGAAGTTCGGCATGGACATGAAAATCGGCGCACCCTACAAAATCATGAACTACGTGGTCGAGTTCGAAGAGGGGCGACGCTTGGGCTGGCGGCATTTCTACGGCCACGTCTGGCGTTACATCCTGGAACCGGCCGACGGCGGCACCCTGGTGACCGAAGAATGGGATGCCCACCGGATGCGGGGCCGGCTGGGCTTGCGGATCACCGGGTTCACCCGGCGCAACCCGGCGAACATCGAACGCACCCTGGAGAACCTGGCAGCGCACTTCAGCCCGGCCGACTGAATCCAGCCGGGCCGCACCGCGGCTATCCGGTCACCGTGCCGAACAGCAGCCCCAGGAGGTACGTCGCGACCGCCGCGCTGTACCCGATCAGCAGCTGGCGCAACCCACGGGCCAGCGGCGGTGCACCGGAGAGCAGGCCGACGACGGCGCCGGTGGCCAACAATGCCAGGCCGACCAAGACCGCCGAGACGATGATCGCGGTGAAGCCGCTCAACCCGAAGATGTACGGCAGAACCGGGATGATCGCTCCGGAGGCGAAGAAACAGAAGCTCGACGACGCGGCACCGAACGCGGTGCCGATGGTTTCGTGGGCGGGCGCTTCCGACTCGTCGTCGGGCTGCAGTGAGAAACTCGGATTGCAATCGCAATCGAAGGTGCCCATCCGTTCGGCCGCACGGTGCTCGGCTTCGGCCTGGCTCATCCCGCGGGCCCGGTAGACCAAGACCAGTTCATTGGCGTTGATGTCCAGTGCCTTGGCCGCAGTCAGCGTGATCCGGGTCGGCCGTGAAGCGTCGAGCAGCTCGCGTTGCGAGCGGACCGAGACGTATTCGCCGGCTCCCATGGAGAGCGCACCGGCCAGCAGCCCGGCAATGCCGGACAGCAGCACCAGATGGGTTTCGACCCCGGCTCCGGCCATGCCCATCACGAGGGAGAGATTGCTGACCAGGCCGTCATTGGCGCCGAAGACGGCGGCCCGGAAAGTGCCGGACAGGCGATTGCGGCCACGGGTCGCCAGACCGCGGACCACTTCTTCGTGGATGGCCTCGTCGGCGGCCATGGTCGCGGTCGCGTCCAAGTCCTTCGAGTACGGCGAATGCGATTCGGAACGTTGCGCCAGGGCGAGCACGAAGACCGAGCCGAGGTGCCGGGCCAGGAACCCCAGCATCCGGCTGTTCAGCGATGCCTTGCGGGTTTTTCCGGCGTGCTCGCCGAGAAGCCGGAGCCAATGCGCTTCATGGCGTTTTTCCGCTTCGGCGAGGGCCAGCAGGATGTCCCGTTCTTCGCCTTCGCGTTTGGTGGCCAGCGCCCGGTAGACCGCGGCTTCGGCCCGCTCGTCGGCCAGGTAGGTCTGCCAGCGGCGGATTTGGGCCGGAGTGGGTTCCGGCTCGGCTGCTGGTCCGGGGCTGGGTTGGGCTGGGTGTGCAGACACGTTCTCTCCTCGGGTCAGCCCTCACTTTAGCCGTTATCGGCCGGGAGAATCGGCTGGGATTCCTCAGCCGCAAGCTTCGGCGTGCCTCAACCTCGGTTGGACCTGCTGCCGGGGCTTCCAGATAGCGACCTGACATTTGGCTAGCGCTTTGTCGCGCAGCAGGCTATCCGAAGTGCGAGCGGCTATCCGAAACCGTGCTCAGCTCGGGGGCTTCGCCGCAGAGCGGGAAAACCCGTTCTTCGCCCGCCCGGCACCCGGTCCTAGCGACCGTGACCGTGAGCGTCGATTGCTCCGGATGCCAGCGGCTCGGCTGCACCGGATTGGCCAGCGCGCTGAGCAGCGCCGCCGGTTCGGCGACCCAGAAACTGCGCCATTCGCCGTCGTGCAGGAACGCGACGGTGCCGAGATTGACCTCGACGGCGGGGAGGACGACGCGGAAACCAGACACCGGCGTGCCTTTCGGAGGTGCTCTTACCCGCCGGGTTTGTCTCGCGGCCCGCCGGGTCGCTTCGTCATCCGAGCCACCCTTGAACATGGGGTTGGCGTGCGGCCAGTCGGAGCTTTGCCTGCCGGGCAGGACGACCGCATCTCATGAAGCACTTTCACCTTAGACCCGCGCCGCGCTGCAGCGCGCAATATTACGCCGGGTTTTTCCCGGTCGTCGCGGCGACGGCTTCCGGTTTGGCGACCGCGCCCTCCAAGCGCAGATTCCAGGCCCGGATCACCGGTTCCGGGGTGCGTGGCGTGGCCAAAGAGACCACGATGTAGACCAGCAGCGAAGCGCCCAGGCCGAAGTAGATCGGCTCATTTGCGTAGATGCCGTCCTCGCTGGGGATCGCACCGGTGGCGAAGAGCACCAGCAGCACGATGGTCACCACGGCTCCCACCGCCATCGAGGCGGCGGCAGCCACTCCGGTGCCGCGCTTCCAGGCCAGGCCGCCGATGATCGCCACGAGCAGCCCGCCGACCAGGATGTCGTAGGCGATGGTCAAGGCGGAGACCACGTCCTTGACCAGAACTGCGATCACGATCGCGAGCACGCCCAGGCCCAGCACCCAGAACCGGTTCGCCCGGACGTCGTGCTCGGGATTGGCTGAATCTTCGGTAGTGACCCGCTTGCCGAACCAGCTGGCCACGAAGGGCAGCACATCGGCCCGGGCCACGGTGGCGGCCGCGATGAGTGCACCGGAGGCGGTGGACATCATGGCGGCCACGGCGGCGGCAAGGACCAGCCCGCCCAGCCCGATCGGCAACAAGTTGGAGGCAACCTCGGCGTAGACCGCGTCCTTGCCGCCGGCTGCGATGTCGATGTCCGGCAGGGCCACCCGGGCGGCCATGCCGATCAGCGCGCCGGCCACGCCGTACAGGATGCAGTAGATGCCCGCGGTGGTGCCGCCCCAGCGGGCGACGGCGGGCGATTTCGCGGTGAACACACGCTGCCAGATGTCCTGGCCGATCAGCAGGCCGAGCGTGTAGACCACGAAATAGGTGATGATGGTCTGCACGCCGATGCCGTCGAGTTGGAAGAAGCTCTCCTTGACCCGGTCCCGGATCGAATCGAAGCCGCCCTGCTGGTTGGCCGCGGACAGGGCGAAGGGCAGCATCAGGCCGAAAACGCCGAGCGTCTTGATCACGAATTGCGCCATGTCGGCGAGGGTGATCGACCACATGCCGCCGATGGTCGAATAGACCAGCACGATCGCGCCGCCGACCGCGATCGCGGCCCAGCGCTCCCAACCGAAGAGCACCACGAAGACCGTGGCGTAGGCGCTGGTCGAGGTGGCGCAGAGCATCAGGGTGTAGGCCAGCATCACGATCGAGGAGGTTTGGGTGGCCTTGTGCCCGTAGCGCAGGCTCAGCATTTGGGAGACCGTGTAGATCTTCAGTTTCTGGATGGTTCCGGCGAATGCCAGGCTGAGCAGCAGCACGCCGACGCCGATCGCGACCACCAGCCAGAGGCCGGAGATGCCCTTGCTGTAACCCAGGCCCACGCCGCCCACGGTGGATGCGCCGCCGAGCACGACGGCGGCCATGGTCCCGGTGTAGAGCAGCGGACCCAGGCGGCGGCCAGCGACCAGGAAGTCGGCGTTGTTCTTGGTGCGGCTTTTACCCCAGAAGCCGAACAACAGCATGCCCAGCAAGTACGCGACCACAATGGCGATGTTGACGATGTTCTGCGCGTCCATGCGGGCCCCTAGCGAAGTGATCAAGCAGCAATGAAATTGCCTGATAGAAAACTAATGTTGCTTGGTAGGCTATTGTGTGATCCGGCTTACAGTCAAACGTTACGCGCGCCGTAGGATGCTTCGAGTGTAGTGGACGCAGACTGGACGGTACCAAAGACAACGGAGGGACGACGCGATGAAGGCATTGCCAGTGGAGCCGAACGCGGGCCCGGTGCAGATCGGCTCACGGATCCGGGCCGCCCGCCAAGCGCAGCGTTTCACGATTGAACAGGTCGCTGAGGCGAGCGGCCTGACCAAAGGCTTCCTGAGCCGGGTCGAACGGGATCTGACCTCGCCGTCGGTTGCTTCGTTGCTGGTCCTGTGCCAGGTGCTGTCGATCTCGATCGGCGATTTGTTCACCGTGCCCAGCACGCATCTGGTCCGGGCCGGTGAAGCGCCCAAGGTCTCGCTCGGCGGCGTCGGCATCGTGGAGCGGCTGCTGACCGAACGTTCCGAGCGCCGGTTGCAGGTGCTGCACGCCGAAATCGAGCCGTATGGCAAAGGCGAGGACGAGCTGTACACGGTCGACTGCGAGGTCGACGTGCTGCACATCATCGAAGGCGAGCTGACCCTGCGGTTCAGCAACGACAGCTACGATCTGCGCAGCGGCGACACGCTCTCCTTCCCGGGCCACGAGCCGCATTCCTGGACCAACCACTCGGCCAAGCCGGTTCGGGTGCTCTGGATCCTGGCCCCGGCAGCCTCGCGCTGAACCCGACGCCCCGGCTTGACCGGCCGCAACCGGCCGGCTCAGCCGAGCGCGGTGAGGGTCACCTCGGTCGCCTTGACGATCGCCTCCGCATTCCCATCGGTGTCCGGAGCGGCGTTGACGCCCCGGCTTAAGATCGCCAGCGTGACCGGCGGTTTGCCCTTCCGGAAGATGACGCCGACGTCGTTCATGGCGCCATAGCCGCCGGAGCCGGTCTTGTCCGCCAACTCGGCGTCCTTCGGGATCGCGGCACGCATCTTCTGTGCGGACGTGGTGTTGCGCAGCATCCAGGAACGCAGCATGGCTTGGCCGGTGAGATCGAGCCCGTTGCCCAAGAGCAGCGAGTTGTAGATTCCAGCGAGGTCTTTGGCGGTCGAAGTATCCCGGTCATCGCCTGGTTTGGCCTCGCTCATCTCCGGTTCGATGCGGTCCAAACGGGTGTTCGGGGCGCCCTTTGCCGCGGCGAAGGCGGTGACGGCTGAGGTTCCGCCGAGCTGCTCGATCAACAGGTTCGCCGTGGTGTTGTCGCTGTACCGTGCGGTGGCGTCGCACAGCTGGGTGATGGTCATGCTGCGGCCGGCGAACTTTTTCGCAATCGGCGCATAGTCGAGCAGTTTCGCCGGATCGACTGGCACCTCGGTCTCCCAATAGCCTTCGGAGTGCGCGTACTTGTCGATCAGTGCGGCGACCAGGATCGTTTTGAACGTCGAGCACATGGCGAACGGTTCTTCGGCGCGGTAGCCGAGCGTGCTCCCGCCTTTGGCGAATGCGCATACGCTCAAGGCGACGCCGAGGTCTTGTTCCAACTCGGCCAGCTTGCCGGACCAGATGCCGGGGCTGATCGACGCCGAGGCGCCGGTAGCCAGTGGCTGCGGGCTGCATCCGGAGAGTGCGGCAGTGCCGAGCAGGCCCAGCCCGGCGAGCAGGCCGCTGCGCCGGCTGAACAGCCGGGCGGGCATGGTGGAATCGGTGACTATGCGGTTCGGTGTGTCCATGGCTCCAGCCTGCGGGACCCGATTTCATGTTTTCAAAGAACAAATCAGTCAGATTGATGTCGAATGTGCATATATTGGCTAGTCTCGGACCGTGGATCTGTTGTCCGGCTGCCGGTGCTTCGTCGAGGTCAACGACCGTGGTTCATTTACTGCTGCGGCCGAAGCGCTGGGCCTCGTCCAACCGGTGGTCAGCCGCCGGATCGCCGCTTTGGAGCGCAGCCTGGGCGGCGCCCTGTTCCACCGCTCCACCCGGAATCTCAGTTTGACTCCGCTGGGTTCGGCGATGTTGGGCAAAGCCCGGCAGCTTTGCGAACTGGCCGATGAACTGTCCCTGCAGGCAGCCGAACAGCGCTCCCGCCCGGTCCGGCTCTGCGT
This sequence comes from Arthrobacter russicus, assembly GCF_031454135.1. Lineage (NCBI taxonomy): Bacteria > Bacillati > Actinomycetota > Actinomycetes > Micrococcales > Micrococcaceae > Arthrobacter > Arthrobacter russicus. Next base: position 1,530,921 of record NZ_JAVDQF010000001.1, on the reverse strand, counting down.
TCCCGAGCACTGCGAACTCGCGGATCTGAGTTCGGTCGTCGCGACCGCGCATCGACTCGGCTTCCAGATCAGGATCTGCCGTTGCGACGTCTATCGCGGGACGCATGCCTTCCGGAGCCTGGAGGTGGATCTGCTGGTGGAAGCCGGGCCAGCAGGGGAAGCGCAATGGGCTGCTCGGCTCGGCGTGGCCGGCCAGCCGGACGCGGGGACCGGGCGGTTTTTCTTGGACTCGCTGCGCACCTTCCCGGCGGCCGACCGCTCGGCTGCGCTCTGGGTGCAGCCCATCGACGATGTGCCGGCGATCCGGGACCCGCTGCGCCGGGCCGGGGACCGCGCAGCCTTGACCCGGCGGCAGCTGCGGATTGCCACGCACTTCACCGAGTGGATCGCTCCGGTCAGCTTTGCCGGTTCTTTGCTGCTGTGCACCGAGGAGGAAGCCGAGCGGCACGGCCTGTTCTGGCGGCCGCTCGGCGATCTGGAGCTGCATCGGTTTCTGCGGGTCACCGCCCGGGAACCGGTGTTGGAACTCACCGGGGCCGCTGAATTCAGCCGGACCATGGGCCTGGCCTTGGGCATGTCGGCTGCGACCGCCGGGCTGGCGGTTGCCCGATGAGCACGGAACAATTGCAGAGGAGCGGCACCGCCGCGGTGCTGCGGGCCAAGGAGCATTTGCGCACTGCCGGCTTGGCCGCCGGGGTGCTGGTCCGGGATTTGGCCACCGGGGCCGAACTGGGCATCGATACCGAACGCAAGTTCCCTTTGGCTTCGGTGGTGAAACTCCCGCTCGCGCTCGCCGTGCTGTATGACATCGAACACGGGCGGCTGGACCCGGCGGAGTTGGTGCAGTGTGATCCGCGGTGCCGGCTGGACGGCCCGACCGGGCTGTCGCGGTTCCGCGGACCGGCCTGGATCACGCTGCCGGACCTGGCCTTCCTCGCGGTCACCACCAGCGATAACACCGCCGCGGAACTTCTCTTCGAGCGCTGCCCGCCGGCGCGGATCAATCAGGTGCTCCTGAACTACGGCGTTGCCGACGTGGTGGTCCGGCATACGCTCACCGAACTCCAGCGCACGGTCGCCGACGTGCTCGACGCCGAACAGCCCGGGCTGGCACTCGAGCTGGCGATCAACAGCGGCACCAACGGGCAAGGGCACGTGATCAAGCAACTGGACGTGCATCAGGCCAATGCCGGTTCGGCCAGGTCGCTGGCGAACCTCCTGCAGCGGATCCGGGCGGATTCCGGGGCGGTGGGCCGGCAGCTGATGGAACTGTTGGAAGACAATGCGCTGCGGCGCCGCCTGGCGCCGCATTTCGAATCCGATGCCACGCTCTGGAGTTCGAAGACCGGGACCTTCCTGAACCTGCGGCATGAAGTCGGGATCGCGACTCCGGAAGGCCACCCCGGCTTCATCGTCGTGGTGCTCAGCGAGTCGTCGGTGCCGGCCTATGTGCAGCCGCTCGCCGAGCAGGCACTCGGACTGGCAGCCCGGGAACTCTACGATCATTTGCGGGCGCACGGCTGAGGTTTGCCAATGCCAGGATCGAGAGTTACCCTGGGTAAGCAAGGTGCCACTCGATAGCTGAGGCTCCTTCGCGGACACAAGCCAGCGATCCCAAACGTCGAGAGACGCCCCGGATCAGGACAGACCACCCCGGCCTAAGGGGTGATCCCGATTGGCTCCCAGCGGATTCCGCAGGGTCACGACGCGAAGTGCCAAAGGTCTGACGAGGAGGGGCAATCATCGGCAAAATGCCGAACCTCTCTTGTTCTGCGGTTTTGAATGCCGCGATGAACTCCGCGCCGCGCTGGAAGACGGGAGTTGAACCATGAGTTCTGGTCATCAACCCTGTCCCGCGCCCGATCAATCGATTCGCTGACCGCAACGCGTTTCGCTGCACTGCGCGCGGGACTTGACCCCGAGCCTTAGAACACCCTTCGCCGACCGCTGCCCAGCAGCCCTCGGTTGCGCTTCGACGCGCCCCAAACACCGCACCTCGATGACCCCTGCCCAAAACAGGGAAGAAACTCAGGAATCATGACCCTCGATACCAGCACCAATCAAACTGCCAATTCGGCCGTCCTCGATTCGGCCCACACCGGAGACATCAAAGGCGCCCTCGGAACCATTTCCGTCAATGACAATGCCCCGCGGGGCACGCTCAAGGCCCGGCTGAAGACCCTGATCGCAATCGTGGGCCCCGGCCTGATCGTGATGGTCGGGGACAACGATGCCGGCGCATTCAGCACCTACACCGAAGCCGGCCAGAACTACGGGACCGCATTGCTGTGGACCCTGCTGCTCCTGATCCCGGTGCTCTACGTCAACCAGGAGATGGTGCTCCGGCTGGGCGCGGTGACCGGCGTCGGCCACGCCAGGCTGATCCTGGAGCGGTTCGGGAAGTTCTGGGGGGCGTTCAGTGTGATCGACCTCTTCCTGCTCAACGCGCTGACCATCGTCACCGAATTCATCGGGATCAGCCTGGGCTTGAGCTACCTCGGCGTGCCGCAGATCCCGGGGGTGATCATCGCGACCATCGTGATCATCATCGCGGCGAGCACCGGCTCGTTCCGGCGCTTCGAGCGGGCCTGCCTGATTCTGGTGCTGGGTTCGCTGCTGCTGATTCCGATCGTGCTCGCAGTGCATCCGCCGATCGGCCAGATCGCCCGCGATTTCTTCATCCCGGGGCTGCCCGCCGGTTCCGACCTGTCCACCGTGATGCTGCTGATCATCGGCATCGTGGGCACCACGGTGGCGCCCTGGCAGTTGTTCTTCCAACAGAGCTACCTGATCGACAAGCGGATCACCCCGCGGTTCCTGAAGTACAGCAAGGTGGACCTGTGGGTGGGCATCGTGATCGTGATCGTCGGCGCTGCCGCGATGATGTCCTTCGCCGCAGCGACGTTCGCCGGAACTGAGGGATTCGGGAATTTCACCGATGTGCTAGGCGTGGCGCAGGGCCTGGAAGCGAAGGCCGGCGAAGTCTTCGGGGTGCTCTTCGCGATCGCCCTGATCGACGCCTCGATCATCGGTGCGGCCGCCGTCGGGCTGTCCACCTCCTACGCCCTCGGCGACGTGCTGGGCTTGAAGCATTCGCTGCACCGCAAGCCCTCCGAGGCCAAAGGGTTCTACGCGGTGTTCGCCGGAATCCTGGTGGGCGCTGCGGCCATCGTGCTGATCCCGGGCAGCCCCTTGGGCCTGCTCACGGTCGGCGTCCAAGTCCTGGCCGGTGTGCTGTTGCCCTCGGCCACGGTCTTCCTGCTGCTGCTGTGCAACGACCGGGAAGTGCTCGGGCCGTGGGTCAACCGGAAGCTGATGAACGTCTTCACGGTGATCGTGATCGCGGTGCTGGTCATGCTTTCGCTCGTGCTCACCGTGGGCGTGCTCTTCCCGGATCTGCCCGAAGCGATCATCATCGGAATCCTGCTCGGCGGCTCGGCGATCACCGCGATCGGCGGTCTGGTCTGGTTCGTGGTGCGCAAAAAGACCCCGTTGAGCGAAGCCGTGGTGCAGGAGCGCCAGGCCGAATTCGCCCAGCGGAACACCTGGCGGATGCCGCCGCTGGCGCTGCTGGCCAAGCCGAAGCTCTCGGCCGGCAACCGGATCGGGCTCAGCGTGCTCCGCGGCTACCTGGTGCTGGCCATGGTGCTGGTCGTCGTCCGCGTCGTGCAACTGGCCTTGGGCGGTTCCTGAGCTCTGGCCAGGAACCGCGGAGAAGCCGAATCTCACAGAGAGAGAAAACCATGCTGCTTTCGAACATGTTGAAAAAACCGGTCATCACCAAGGACGGCCGCCCGGTCGGCGTGCTGGCCGACGTGATCGTGCACCTGACCGCACAGGACTATCCGCGGCTGTCCGGGATCGTGCTGCGGCTGGGCTCCGGAACGGTGTTCCTGCCGATCGACCAGATCCTGGATGTCAATGCGGAGGGCTTGGCCCTGGTTGCCGCGACCGTGGATCTGCGGCCCTTCCAACGCCGGCTCGGCGAAGTACTGCTGCGGGCCGATGTGCTCGGCTGCCGGGCGATCGACGTCGAACAGGCGGAGTTGGTTCGGGTGTACGACGTAGACCTCGCTCGGACCGCGGAGGGCTGGGCGGCCGTCGGCCTGGACACGCGCAAAACCAGTTGGTGGGACCGTGGGACGCAACCGCACGCCTTGCGCGATTGGCGGGACTTCGAACCGCTGGTGGGGTTCCCGGGTGGCTCGCCGTCCCGGGACCGGGACCGTCTGGCCCGGCTGAAAGCCGCGCAGCTGGCGGATTTGATCGAGCAGGCTTCCGGGCCGGAACAAGCGGACCTGACCGCTTGGGTGAGTTCCGATCCGGAACTGGAGGCCGACGTCTTCGAGGAACTGCACCGGGACGAACAGCACAGCCTGTTCGCGCTCCGTGCGGACTCCGAAGTCGCCGGGTTGCTCGCCCGGATGCAGCCGGACGATGCCGCCGATGCGCTGATGGAACTCGCCCAAGATCGCCGCGCCGAAGTGCTCGCCCAGATTCCGCCCAGCCAGCGGGTGCAGATCACCCGGCTGCTCAAGTACAACCCGACCACGGCCGGCGGGATGATGGTGCCCGACTTTCTCCAGTTTCCCGCCGATACGACCGTGGGCGTAGCGATTTCCGCGGTGCAGCATGCGGAGCAACAGCAACCGGAAGCCAGTTTGAGCCTGTACAGCGTGGACCGCGAGGACCGGCTGGTCGCGGTCCTGGGCCTGGTCGCGGCCTTGCGGCTGCCAGCGGAGACGTTGCTGCTGCATGCTGCCGAGCCCTACCCGGTGTCGGTGCCGGCCGACGCCGAGGCCGAGGAGCTCTGCCGCACCATGGCAGACCACAACCTGTTGCTGCTGCCGGTCGTCGACGAGGAGCGCCGGATCCTCGGTGTGGTCACCGTGGACGACGCACTCGCGGTTGCGCACAGCACCGCCCTGGCCGCCCGCTGAGCGGCCGCATCCCAGCCCGAATCACGATTTCCAGGAGACCGACATGCAGAACACCTCGCCCAGGACCTTGACTCCGCCGGGTCCGTCGAACCCGCCGGGGCAAAGCCGGACCCCCGCGAAGAACCGCCGCGCACTCGCCAAAAGCGCCCGGCAGAACGCCCGGCTGAATGCCAAGCTGGCGGAACGGGCCGAATCGATGGCAGTCGCCGCAGTCAAACCGCCGGAACAGCTGCTGGAGCGGCTGGGCAGCGGGATGCGCGGCCTGGACCAGCTCAAGGTCCAAGTCCGGCAGGAACGCTACGGCCGCAACGAAGTCAACCATGACCGTCCCGAGCCGGCTTGGCTGCAGCTGCTGTCCGCATTCAACAACCCCTTCGTCTTGATCCTGTGCTTCCTCGCCGTGGTGATGGCGTTGACCGACATCGTGTTCGCAGATCCGGAAGAGGGCCCTTCATTCAAGGGCGTGGTCACCCTCGGCGTCATGGTGCTGGTTTCGGTGGGCATGCGGTTCTGGCAGGAATACCGTTCCGGCAAGGCCGCGCAAGCCCTGCAATCGATGGTGCAGACCACCACCGCGGTGACCCGGCAGAACGACTTCGGCGATCCGGTGACCCGGGAGATCCCGATCGAGGACGTCGTCCCGGGGGACATCGTGGAACTGGCGGCCGGTGACATGATCCCGGCCGATGTGCGGTTCCTGCGCACCAAAGACCTGCAGATCAATGAAGGCATGCTCACCGGCGAATCGCTGCCGAATGAGAAGTCCCCGGTCACCGCCCAGGAGATCACCGCGAGCAATTTGCTGTCGGCGGACAGTCTGGGCTTCATGGGCACCTCGGTGATCTCCGGAAGCGGCACCGCGGTCGTGGTGCACACCGGGTCCGAAACCTACTTCGGCGCGATGAGCGCGCAACTGGCCGGGAAGCGGCCGGAGACCAGCTTCGACCAAGGCGTGAAAAAGGTCAGTTTCCTGCTGGTCAAGTTCATGCTGGTCATGGTGCCGCTGGTGTTCCTGATCAACGGGTTGACCAAGGACTGGACCAGCGCGTTCCTCTTCGGTCTGGTGACCGCCGTGGGCCTGACGCCGGAAATGCTGCCGATGATCGTCACCGCGAACCTCGCCCGGGGCGCGGTGAAGATGTCCAAACACCAGGTCATCGTGAAGCGGCTTAACGCGATCCAGAACCTCGGCGCGATGGATGTGCTCTGCACCGACAAGACCGGGACGCTGACCGAGGACCGGATCGTGTTGGAACGGCACCTCGACGTGCACGGGACGTCGAGCCTGCGGGTGCTCCGGATGGCTGCGGCCAACGCCCGGTTCCAAACCGGTCTGCGCAATCTGCTGGACCGGGCGGTGCTGGATGCTGCCGGGCCGGAGATCCTGGCCGAAATGGACGGTGCTTACCGGTTGATCGATGAAGTCCCGTTCGACTTCTCGCGGCGCCGGATGACCGTGGTGCTCGAGGGCGGAACCGCGCCCCTGATGATCACCAAGGGTGCGGTGGAGGAAGTCCTGGACGTGTGCAGCAGCGTGCTGGTCAAAGGCCACCCGCATCCGCTGACGCCGGACCGGCGGGCGGAACTCGCCGAGCTGGTCGCGGCCCAGAACGCGGAGGGAATGCGGGTCCTGGCGCTGGCGACCGCGCCCGGCTCGCACCGCGAGGATTATTCGGTGGCCGATGAGAAAGAGATGACCCTGCTCGGGTTCCTGTCCTTCCTCGACCCGCCCAAAGCTTCCGCCGCTTCGGCGATCGAGGCCCTGCGCCGGCACGGTACCGCGGTGAAAGTGATCACCGGGGACAACGAGCTGGTCGCCCGGACCGTGTGCCGGCAAGTCGGCATCGAGACCGATGCGCCCGGTTCGCTGCTGACCGGCAGCGAGATCGAAGCGCTCGACGACGCACAGCTCGCCGAGGCGGTGGAAGGCACCGCGGTGTTCGCGAAAGTGAACCCGATGCAGAAGGCCCGGATCGTGGAACAGCTGCAAGCCAACGGGCATACCGTCGGCTTCATGGGCGACGGGATCAACGATGCCGCCGCCTTGCGTGCCGCCGACGTCGGAATCTCGGTGGACACCGCGGTGGACATCGCGCGGGAATCCGCGGACATCATCCTGCTGCAGAAGGACTTGATGGTGCTCGAGGCCGGAATCCAGGAGGGCCGGCGCACCTTCGGGAACATCATCAAGTACATCAAGATGACCGCGAGCTCGAACTTCGGCAATATGTTCTCGGTGCTGGTGGCTTCCGCGCTGCTGCCGTTCATCCCGATGATCCCGGTGGTGGTGCTGCTGCAGAACTTGGTGTACGACCTCTCGATGCTTTCGCTGCCCTGGGACAAGGTGGACAAGGAGTACCTGGCCAAGCCGCAGAAATGGGAAACCAAGGGGCTGGCCCGGTTCATGGTCACCATCGGCCCGATTTCCTCGGTGTTCGACCTGAGCACTTTCGCGCTGATGTGGTTCGTTTTCGGTGCCAATTCGCCGGACCAAGCGGCACTGTTCCAGTCCGGCTGGTTCATCGAATCGTTGATTTCGCAGACCTTGATCGTGCACATGATCCGCACCGGGAAGATCCCGTTCGTACAGTCCCGGGCATCGTGGCCGGTGTTGCTGCTGACCGGTGCTGCCTGTGTTTTCGCCCTGGTGCTGCCGTTCAGCGGATTCGGCCAGTCGTTGGGCCTGGTGGCTTTGCCCTGGACCTACTTCCCGTGGCTGATCGGCACCTTGGCGGCGTACTGCCTGCTGACCCAAGGCATCAAAGTGCTGTTCATCCGGCGCTACGGCCGGTGGCTGTGAGCCGAGCCAGCGAGTGGGCAGGTCTGCAGGTCAAAACCCTGGTTTGACCTGCAGACCTGCCCACTCGACGGGGGTATTTGAGCGTCATCGACACATGGTGGAAACATCCGTTGCCTAGCATTGCTGCTCAAGACGATGCTGCAACGAAAGGCCGGCCATGCGAGGAATTGGATCGACGGCAACCGTCCTGCTCACCGGAGTGACCTTGCTGCTGGTGTCCTGGGGATTGTTCGTCGCCGTGGTGTTGCCGGGAAACTACCGGGCCGGTGATACGGCGCTGGGCTTAGGTGTTGCGCTCACAGCTTTCGGCCTGGGTATGCGGCACGCTTTCGACGCCGACCATATTGCGGCGATCGACAATGCCACCCGCAAGCTCATCGGCGAAGGCAGAAACGCCTCCGCGGTCGGTTTGTGGTTTGCGCTGGGCCACTCCACGGTGGTTTTGGCCGCTGTCGGACTGGTCAGCTTCGGCGTCTCCGGACTGATCGGCCAGATCGGAGACGAAGATTCCGCGCTCGCCGGCTTCACCGGAGTCTGGGGTCCGGCGGTCTCCGGTAGCTTCCTGCTGCTGATCGCGGCGGTCAACCTGGTCGCCCTGATCGGAGTGCTGCGCAGACTGCGGGCCGGTGAGCAGAACGAGGGCTTTTCCGGCGGACTGATGTACCGGTTGATCGCGAAATTCGGCCGGACCATCGATCGGCCCTGGAAGATGTACGTCGTCGGCCTGCTCTTCGGCCTGGGCTTCGACACCGCGTCCTCGATCACCCTGATGCTGCTGGCCGGTGGCGCCGGGATCGTGATGCCGTGGTTTGCCGCGATGGTGTTCCCGCTGTTGTTCACCGCGGGCATGGTCTGCTGCGACGGGTTGAACAGCATCGCGATGTCGCGGGCTTATCAGTGGACGGTTGATCGGCCCGGCCGCCGGGCTTCGTACAACATCGTGCTGATCAGCGTCTCGATTGCGGTGGCTTTCCTGGTGGGCAGCGTTGCGCTCAGCTCGGTGCTGGTCGACTGGCTGGCGATCCAGAGCGGCCCGCTCGCGCTGCTGGCCGGATTGGATCTGAGCTGGTTCGGCTTCGCCGTCGTGGGCCTAATGCTGGCCCTCTGGGCTGCCAGCCTCGTCATGAGCCGGAGGACGCCCCGCAGCTCCTACGCCTGAGCCGATTTCGTCAGACCGCACCGATGGCGGTCTCGACTTGCACTTATGAAGCCTTACCCCTTGCCGAGCAGCAAAAGCTTCCCGGGGATGCGGAACTGACGACGGTTTTGAATTCAGTGGACGCGGCGTAGCGCTCGCAACGGAAATCCACTTCAGCCCAGCAGTTGTTCTCGCCACTGCTCGAAAACCGGCTCGACCACGACGGCGGCCTCGGCGGCGCCGTCGGCCAGACTGCGGAACAGACAGCCTTCACGCTCCAAAATGAAAATGCCGCGCTGCGGAGGTGCCGAAACTCCGGGTCGGAAACCGGCGGCGAGAACGCTGTCGATGACTTTGCTCGAGCCCAGCACCGCGGCTTCCGAGATTGCCTGGCCAAAGGGGTCCGCCCGGATATGCAGATCCTCCACGAGGAACTCGCCAGTGGCATCCCAGACGCGGTTCCGCATCCGCAGCCCGCCGCCGGCGTCCTCAGCCCGACCCGCGACAAGCGTTTCCCGCAACAACAACCGGGCAGCCGGAGCCAGTTCGATCTCCGTTCTCCGGTCCACATTTGCACCTGCCGAAACCACAAAGGGGGCCCCGTGGTAAACCAAAGCGGAGCCCGGGCCGAGGCATGCCGACAAAGTCCAGGAACTCCCTTCGCCGTCCGCGTCATAGGCGACCAGCCCAGCCGGTTCCACGAGTTCCAAGGAAATCCCCGGGCCGAGCGTCACCTCCAACCGCACGGCATCGCCGCCCAACAGCATCATCCTGACACCGATCAAAGCCACCCGGAGCGCGGCCCCGGTGGAGTGGACCGGCCGCGCCGCCAAAAACTCTCCGCGGTCCAGCAGCGTCAGGGTTGGCACACCGTTGCGCAATTCCGCTCGGATCCGGGTGGGTCGGGATCCAACTCCGATCTGCTCGGCGGGCGCGGTCTCAATGCGAATGAACAGTACCGTCGTCGGCATGACTGTGAACCACTTCCATGCCTCCTTCGTCGGCATGGAAGTGCGGTGCCATCGGCCCGGGGTCCAGCGGATCGTGCTCTCCGGAACGGTAGCGGGCCAGGAGCCAATGGACCCAGGCTTTGAGCTCGACGACGGTTTCCGGCAGGTTTTTGGACAGCGCCAGCACCGGAGCGCCGTCCCGGGCTCCGGAGGCGTCGGCGACCATCCCGGCCACGTCCACTTCGACGTGCGGTGCCAAGTCGATTTTGTTGACCACGAGCAGATCGGCGCGTGCGATGCCCGGTCCGCCCTTGCGGGCCACGTCGCCGCCGCCGGCCACGTCGAGCACGAACAATTGCGCATCCACCAGGGCGGGGGAGAAGGTCGCGGTGAGATTGTCACCGCCGCTCTCCACCAGGACCAGGTCCAACGGCGCGCAGTCTTGCTCCAGGTCTTCGACCGCGAGCAGGTTCGCGGTGACATCGTCCCGGATCGCGGTATGCGGGCAGGCCCCGGTTTCCACCGAGCGGATCCGCTCTGCGGGCAGCACCCCCTCCGCGCGCAGGAACCGGGCGTCCTCATCGGTGTAGATGTCGTTGGTGACCACGCCGATCCGCAATTCATCGGCCAGCGCTCGGCAGATCGTCGCGATCAGCGAACTTTTTCCGGTACCGACCGGGCCGGCAACGCCCAGCCGGAAAGCACGGACTCCAGGTTCTTCAAGCAATGAACAGCCTCCTTGTTCTTGTGCCGTGGTCTTGCGACCACTGCTCCATCCAGGGCGCACTCGCCGCTGGCAAATCCCGGATCGAATCCGTATCGAGGGCCTGGCAGACCACGGCGTCGATCAGTTCCGCGGAGTCCAGGACCCACTTCGTAGCCACTGCCGGGTCCATCGGCAGCAATTTGAGCGCTGCTGCCGCGACGGACTGCGCTTCGTCGTAACAGCAGGCCAGAGCCGCGCCGGAGGCGTCGGAACCGAGGACGGCAGCCAACACGCCCAAAGCGATGGGCCGGCTCGGTGCGGGCAAACAAGTTGCGAGCATGCCCAGTGGCTCCGTCGCGGGGTACAAGCTGCGGCCAAGCCGCAGCAGCCCGCGACCGAGTTGCCGGCTGGCCTGCCGCATCGCTGGAGCCGGGGTCCGGGCCGTCAGCGCGGCTTCCAGTTCCACGAACCTCGAAACTTTGTCGACTTGGGCGGCCTCGTTGGCGATCCGGTGCGCCAGTACCGCGGCGGAAGCGTCCAGTGCCGCCGTCGTGCGTAATCTGGACTGCAAGTATCCCGGCACCTGGCCGGCCGGCAGCCCGCCGAGCAACGCAGCCTCCAAACCGGATGAATGCGCGTGGGCCCCGGTAGGCAGCCGTGCATCGGCCAACAGCAGCCCGGCCAAAGAAGCCTTCATCCCGGACTCCGCTCAGAACAGCGCATAGCGCTGGGTCAGCGGCAGTTCAGTCGCCGGTTCGGGCACGATCAGGGTGCCATCCACGGTGACCAGGAAAGTCTCCGAGTCCACTGAGATCTCCGGCATCGCAGAGTTGTTCGGCAGGTCCTGCTTGCCGATTCCCCGGGTCGAGCGGAGCGCGGTGAGCCGACGGCGCAGCCCCAATCGATCGGCCAGCCCGTCATCCAAAGCGGCTTGCGAGACGAAGTTCGTGCTCAACGTCGGCGCCGACGACGCCGAGCCGGCCAAGGCCTCGCGCATCCATACCGGTTGCGGCGTCGGCAGTGAAGCATTCGGATCGCCCATCTGCCCGGCGACGATTGCCCCGCCCTTGATCACCAGGGATGGCCGGATCGCGAAGAACGCCGGATCCCAGAGCACCAGATCGGCGATTTTCCCGACCTCGATCGAGCCGACCTCGGCATCGATGCCGTGCGCGACCGCGGGGCAGATGGTGTACTTGGCCACATAGCGTTTGGCCCGTTCGTTGTCCGCCGGTTGGCTGCTGTTGCCGCCCAGGTGGTTTTTCATCACGTGCGCCACCTGCCAGGTCCGGGTGATGGTCTCGCCGATCCGACCCATTGCCTGTGCATCGGAAGAAGTGATGGACAGTGCGCCCAGATCGTGCAGCACGTCTTCGGCCATCATCGTGGTGCCCCGGATCCGGGACTCGGCGAAAGCCAAATCTTCGGGGATCCGGGGGTTCAGATGGTGGCAGACCATCAGCATGTCCAGGTGTTCCGCCACCGTGTTCACCGTGAACGGCAAGGTCGGATTGGTGGAGGCGGGCAGCACGTTCGGCGAACTGGCCACCGAGATGATGTCCGGTGCATGCCCGCCGCCGGCGCCCTCGGAGTGGAAAATATGGATGCCGCGTCCGGCGATCGCCGCCAAGGTGTGCTGCACGAATCCGGCCTCATTGAGCGAATCGGCATGCAGGGCCACCTGCAGATCCCAGGTTTCAGCGGCCCGCAAAGCCGCGTCCAAGGCGGCCGGGGTGGAACCCCAATCCTCGTGCACCTTGAGCCCGGCGGCACCGGAGAGTGCTTGTTCGGCGAGCGCTTCGGCACTGACGGTATTGCCCTTGCCATAGATCAGGAAGTTCATCGGCACCGCGTCCAAAGCCCGATGCATGGTCTCCAGATGCCATGGCCCAGGCGTGACCGTGGTGGCTTTGGAGCCTTCCGCCGGGCCGGTACCGCCGCCGCCCACCGTGGTGATGCCGGACGCCAGGGCTTCGCGCAAAGCCTCGGTGCCGAGCAGGTGGACGTGGGTATCGATGCCGCCCGCGGTCAGAATTTTTCGTTCTCCGGAGATGATCTCGGTGCCGGCTCCGATCACCAACGCAGGATGCACTCCGTCCATGATGTCCGGGTTGCCGGATTTGCCGAGGCCGACGATCCGGCCGCCTTTGATGCCGACGTCGGCCCGGACAATGCCCCAGTGCTCCAGGACGACGACGTTCGTGATCACCAGATCGGGGGCGCCGGCTGAGCCGTTGCGCGCGGTGGAAGCCCGGGTGGACTGCGCCATCGATTCGCGGATGTTCTTTCCACCTCCGAAAACCGATTCATCCCCGCCGATGGTGAAGTCTTGTTCCGGCGAGATCCACAGATCGGTATCCGCCAACCGGATATGGTCGCCCACGGTGGGGCCGAAAAGGTGTGCGTAGTCATTCCGACTGATCGAAGCCATCGCTCAGCCCGCTTCCGGAGCGATCTGCAGACCGGGAACCACACGGGCCCCGGCCAGGGCAACCAGCGTGACGTGCCGGGATGCTCCGGGTTCGAAGCGGACCGCCGTGCCTGCGGGGACATCCAAACGGAAACCCTGTGCCGAGCTGCGGTCGAATTCGAGTGCGGAATTGACCTGGGCGAAGTGGAAGTGCGAGCCGATCTGAACCGGCCGGTCACCGGTGTTCTGCACCGTCATGATGCGCTTCTCCCGGCCGGCATTGAGTTCGATGCGGCCTGCAGCGGCCCGGATCTCCCCGGGAACCATGTTGCCAGGGACAGTCCGCGCCTCGACTGGGGTCTCGCTCATATGATCGGCTCGGTCAAGGTCACGAGTTTCCGGCCGTCCGGGAAAGTTGCTTCCATCTGCAAGTCCGGGATCATCTCCGGCACGCCCGCCATCACCTCGGCCCGGCTCAGTACGGTTCGGCCGTCGCGCATCAGGTCCGCGACCAGCGCCCCTTCGCGGGCTCGTTCGATGATCCAACAGGAAAGCAGAGCCACCGACTCCGGGTAGTTGAGCAGCAATCCGCGTTGCCGCCGGTCCCGGGCGACGATCCCGGCGACCTGCAGCAGCAACTTGTCCTGGTCCGAAGGGGTCAACAGCATGCCCTTCAGTGTGGCACCGAAGTGTTTCAGACAGATGAACTGTTTCCGGCAGATGAATCGGGCCGAAACAAGGACGTCGTACTTCTGAGACTCGAATGAAACCTGAGCCGGAAACAATGGACGAATCCCCGCTCTGCGCGGAGGTGCCGGGCCGGGGGAAGCCGGAGACGAAAGGATGCCGATGACGGTCGACGTCGAGCGAGAACCGAGTGCCGGAGCCGAACCGAACCGGGTGCCGCCCGGGGAGAGCGACGCCGAGGCGGCGGCCAGGGAGTCGCTGGAGGACTACACTTTGCGGTTCGCGCCACGGTCTTTTCGGCGTTGGAGCGCCGGAGTGGTGGCCACCAGCGCCTTGGGCGGCATCGCGTATCTCGCTGACTTCTCGATCGGTGCCAGCATCGGAGTCGGCTATGGGACTCCCAGCGCGTTGTTGGGCATCGTGATTGCCGCCGTGGTGATTTTCGTGACCGGCTTCCCCTTGGCCTATTACGCGGCCCGGTTCAACATCGACCTGGATCTGATCACCCGGGGCTCCGGCTTCGGCTACTACGGTTCGATCCTGACCAATCTCATTTTCGCGAGCTTCACCTTCATCTTCTTCGCCACCGAGGGTGCCATCATGGCCCAAGGCCTGGAGGTGGGCCTGGGCATTCCACGTTGGCTCGGCTACTTGATCACCACGGTCGTCGTGATCCCGCTGGTGATTTTCGGCATGCGCGCGCTGAGCAAGATGCAGGCGTGGACCACTCCGTTCTGGCTTGTGCTGATGGTGGTTCCCCTGGCATACCTGGTGATCAGCCAGCCGCAGACGGTGCAGAACTTCTTCGATTACGCCGGAGCGGACGGTTCCGGCTCCGAGCTCAGCCTGGCCTCCGCGATGCTTGCCGCCGGCGTCTGCCTGTCCTTGATCGCGCAAATCGCCGAGCAGATCGACTATTTGCGTTTCATGCCGCCCAGAACCGATGCGAATCGGCGTTCCTGGTGGGCCGCCGTCGTGATCGCCGGGCCCGGTTGGGTGGTGTTCGGGGCGCTGAAACAGATCATCGGGCTGTTCCTCGGGGTGTATCTGATCGCTTCCCTGGGTGCCGCCCCGAGCACTGCGACCGAGCCGGTCCAACAGTTCCTCGGCGTGTACCGGGAAATGATGCCGGCCTGGCTGGCGATGTTGTTGGCGGTGGTACTGGTGGTGATTTCGCAGATCAAGATCAACGTGACCAACGCCTATTCCGGCTCCTTGGCTTGGACGAACTCCTTCACCAGGGTGACCAAGCGTTATCCGGGCCGGCTGGTTTTCGTGTTGTTCAATCTCGCCATTGCGCTCGCCTTGATGGAATTCAACATGTTCGAAGTGCTGAACCTGATCCTCGGGTTCTATGCCAACTGCGCGATGGCCTGGATCGTCACGGTGGCCACGGACATCGTGGTGAACAAGCACCTGTTGGGGCTTTCGCCGAAGCACCCGGAGTTTCGCCGCGGCATGCTTTATGCGGTCAATCCGGTGGGGGTGCTGTCGGTGCTGCTTTCCGCAGGGGCTTCGATCGCGATGTTCTTCGGGGCCTTCGGATCCGGAGTTCAGCCCTATTCGCCGATCTTCGCGGTGGGCATAGCGCTGGTGGCCACTCCGCTGATGGCGCTGTTGACCCGGGGCAAGTACTACTTGCGGCGGCGCGACGATGGAATCGATCTGCCGATGCTGGATGCTGACGGCAACCCCTCCGCGGAGCGGCTGCGTTGTCATGTCAGCGGTC
Organism: Arthrobacter russicus; assembly: GCF_031454135.1. Lineage (NCBI taxonomy): Bacteria > Bacillati > Actinomycetota > Actinomycetes > Micrococcales > Micrococcaceae > Arthrobacter > Arthrobacter russicus. Next base: position 1,515,561 of record NZ_JAVDQF010000001.1, on the reverse strand, counting down.
TCGAATTCGAACGTCCGGATATGCTGCTTTCCGCCGAGCCGGCCCCGGATGGTTCACCGCAGTACATTTCTTCCTTGGCTCTGGCCACCGATCGGTCTGGCCGATACGTGCTTCCGGCGCAACCCTGAGCTCTGCGACTGGGTTGTTGTGAGGTTGTCGCCGGGCAGGGCCGGGGGCGGAGCGGTTGCGCGAGGGGCGGGGTGAGACTTTCCGCGCCGTTCACCCGCCGGCCATCTGGTATCCGAGCGGTGCGCCAAACTGGTACATACAATTCATGGCATGGCTCAAGCACCCAAAAAGGTTTCCGATCTGTCCCGGCGTTATTTCCTCGGCCTCGGCGGGGCGGTGGCGGCAGGTTCGCTGCTGCCGCCGTCGTTCGCCCGGGCGATGGCTGCGCCGCCTGCCCCCGGCGGCCTGTCCGGAGTGGAGCACGTGGTGATCCTGACCCAGGAAAACCGCTCCTTCGACCACTACTTCGGTTCGCTGCGCGGCGTCCAGGGCTTCGCGGACAAAACCGTATTGCCCAAACGCGGCGGTGGGACGGTCTTCAACCAAGCCGGGTTGTTGCCTTTCCTGGCCCGGGACGCGGTCAATTCGGACAACCGGAACATCGAGTACTTGGCGTCCTTGGCGCACAGCTGGGGCGACGGCGTGCAAGCGTCGGGCAACGGCTGGCACGACGAATGGATCAAAGCCAAAGGCAAAAGCACCATGGCCGCCTACAGTCGGCAGGACATCCCCTTCCAATACGAACTCGCGGAGAAATTCACCGTCTGCGACGGCTACTTCTGCTCGGTCCCGGCGGGGACCAGCACCAATCGGAACTACTTGGTCTCCGGATATACCGGCTTCGAGCCCGGTACCAGCAAACGCGCGGTGAAGAACGACGCCTACTCGCCCACGCATCCCGGTTACGAATGGCCGACCTACGCCGAGCGGCTCACCGACGCTGGCGTCAGCTGGACCGTGATGCAGGAATGGGACAACTTCACCGACAACAACATCGAGTACTTCGTGCACTTCAAAAAGGTGGAAAAGCAGGTGCTCTCCCGGGTCTCCGGCGGTTACCGGAACATGGGGGAGTTCTACGACAGGGTCCTGGCGCTTTCCGGCAGCCCGCGCGAGGCGCTGTTGGCCGAGTTGGAAACCTCGGTCGGCAGGCTCAGCGCCGTCGACCGGGCGGACTTCGACCGAGCCTTGCGCCGCGGCCCGGAGGGCTCGTTGGCGGAGCAGTTCCGCAGCGCGGTCGCTGGTGGAACGTTGCCGAAGGTGACTTATCTGGTGGCCAGCGCGGCCGATTGCGAGCACCCCTCGACCTCATCGCCGATCCAGAGTTCGAATCTGACCTACCGGATCCTGGAAGTGCTCGGCGACCATCCGGAGGTCTGGCAGAAGACCGTCTTCATGATCAACTTCGATGAATTCGACGGCTATTTCGACCATGTGCCGCGACCGATGCCGCCGGCGGGGGAAACTGACGAGTACTACCAGGGTGCGGCTCTGGGGCTGGGGTTCCGCGTGCCGATGACCTTGATTTCGCCCTGGACGGTTGGCGGTTGGGTGAGCTCGGAAATCTTCGACCACAGTTCGGTGATCCGGTTCCTGGAGCAATGGACCGGAGTGAAATCGGCCGAGATTTCCGCCTGGCGGCGCACGGCCGTCGGCGATCTGACCAGTGCCTTCAACTTCGAGAGCGCCCCGGTTCCGGCGCTGCCGGCGCTCAGCCAGCCAGGACCGGTGCCGAAGTTCACCGGACGCTGGGGCGCGCAGGCTCCGGCATCGCAACGGATCCCGGATCAAGAACCGGGTGTGCGCCCGGCCCGGGCCGTCCCGTATCAGCCGAATGCCAATTTCTCCTGGACGGCGACCGGCGGGGTGCTCAGCCTGGCGAACACCGGCAGCCGGGCCGCGCACCTGAGCGTTTACGATTTCACCCCGGGAGCGACAGCGCCGAAGCACATCGACGTCTCTGCCGCGCAGGATCTGTCGGTCGCCGGGGATTCGGCCCGGCTGGTGGTGCTCGGGCCCAATCGGTTCCGGCGCGATTTCACCAGTTCCCGCAAGGACCTTTCCGTGGCCTCGACGATCGATCCGGGCAGCCGCACGCTCAGCCTCACAGTGCGCAATCTCGGCTCCGCGCCGATCGAGCTGGTGCTGCGCGACGCGAGCAACGGGACGCTCCTCGGCGGAACTGGAGCTGGAACTGAAACTGGAACTGGGCCCCAGGCCGCAGCTTCCACGGCAACCACGGATTCCGACGCGACAGCTGCAGCTGCCCCGGCGGAATCCGTCACCGTGCCTGCCGGAACCAGCATCAGCCGGGTTGTCGACACCCGGCCGATGCACGGCTGGTACGACATCCGGGTATCCGCTGGGAGCGACGATTATTGGCTCACCGGGCACATCGAAACCGGGGCCGCGAGCATCACCAGCCCCTTCACCCCGGCGGGCCGTTATGCCGTACCGCCGGTCGAGCCGACGACGCCGGTCACGCCCCCGGTGACCCCGCCGGTGACGCCTCCGGTCGCCACGCCGCAGCCCGGTGCGGGGGACGGCGGAAGCGGCGTTCCGGGATCCGGGGGCCAGTCGGGTGTTGGCGGAATCGGCACGGGCAATACCGAACCGCTCGCCAACACCGGATTCCCGGAGTCCGCCGGAACTCTCCTGGGAGCCGGTGCAGGGGCGATCGCCGTCGGTGCGGCAGCCCTGTTGGCGCTGCGCAACCGGAACGATTCCGCATAACGAAATCCCGTGCGCCGGTGGAATACCACCGGCGCACGGGATTTCGTTATGCGGACCTCCAGGATTCGGAACGGCCGGTTCGGTTCAGTCGTCCTTGCCGTCCGCGTGTTTTCCGGAGCTCTTCTCCCGGGCTTTTTCCGCCTGGTCTTTGGCTTGTTCGTTCTGTTCTTTCAGCTGGTGGGCTTGTTCCTGGGCCGGAGTGTGCCCTTCGTGCGCTTCTTGGTTCGGCGAGTGGCCGTCGTGCGAAGCTGCGCCAGGAGCAGGAGCAGGAGCAGGAGCAGGAGCAGGAGCAGGAGCAGGAGCAGGAGCAGGAGCAGGAGCAGGAGCAGCGTGGCTGGAATCCGTCTCCACGCTGCGGACCGCCCCGGTGGCGGCGTCGATCTTGTAATCGAGGTGCTGCGTCTGCCCGGCTCCGGGCCCGAGGTCGATCTCCCAGTAATTGTCCTTCGCGTCGAGCTTTGCGCTCTCCAGAACCGCGCCGGGGGACTGTGCGAGCGCGGTTTGCACGGCCTGGTCCTGGCTGACCGGGCTGCTCCCGGGAGCCGGGGCAGCGGGCTGGGCCGGCGGTTTTTGCGCCGCGGTCGCGACGGCGGCGCTGGCTCGTTGCAGAGCCTCGCCGGTCGACGGAGTTTGCGGGGTCTGCGTTGCGTTCGCGGCCACGGCAATGCCGGCGGTGGTGCCTCCGGCGAGGACGAGGGCTGCGGCCAGGCCGATAGTTGCTTTTTGACGGATCTGCATTTCGCGATGCCTCCTAGGAACTGAAACTGTTGAGTGGATCTGGTGTTTCCATCCTGCGCGGGCGGCGATTATCGGCGGGTAATCCGATGCCTAGCGGGAGGTTAAATCCAGAGCGAAGGCATCCAGGAGCGCTCCGGGGTTTCCGCAACGGCTCAGGAATCGGAGCCCTGGTCTCGATGCGGGGTCTTCGGTTGGGCGGTTTCCTGCAGCCTCGGCAGATCACCGGTGCACAGCACTTCCACATTGAGTTTCACCGACTCGGATTCGAAGGAGAGCTTCGGCGAACCCGGTTTGGCGTCCTCATCGATGCTGAATCCCTGTGCCGCGGTGCTGGAGACGATTTGGGCCACCCCGGCCGAACAGGACGCCAGAACCGTGCCACCGCTGCTGCGCAGCACTGAGGTCGCCGTCGGCGGGGTCGATGTCGGAAGGGGAGCCGGAGCCGTGGCACTGGTGCTGGGAGCCGGAGCCGGGCCGCTGCGCCGGGCTGCTTCGGAAGCCATTCGGTTGTTCCGATCGGCCAGCGACTGGGCCACCTCGGCAGCATTGAGCGGTCGGAGTCCGTTCTGGGCGTTCAAGGCCCCAGAGACCAGCACGCCGACCGTGACCGCAGCGACCGTGACCAGCACCCAGGCGGCCGCAGCGAGGCTGTTCCGGAAGGCGCGTTTGCCGGGCGTGCGGTTCGGGAACCGGGGAAAGCGGAACGGGGCCATCCTCCCAGAATTCCACCGCCGATGTTTCCCCGCGGCTAAGCGAAGCTTAAGGTTCGCTTAAGACTGCCCGGCGACCCGGATACCCGGTGATTCCGCGGTGTCCGCTCACTAGACTGGCGAGATGCCGCACGTTCTGGTGATTGAAGACGATCATGCGATCCGTACGGCCCTGCTGCGGGGGTTGGCCGATCGCGGCTATGCGAGCAGTTCAGCGGCCACCGGGGCCGAGGGCTTGCACCAGAGTCTGACCGGCCAAGCAGATCTGGTGGTCCTGGATTTGGGTCTGCCTGATCTGGACGGGATCAACCTGCTCAAAATGCTGCGCGCCGTCAGCGACGTCCCGGTGGTGGTGGTCACCGCGCGCGACGACGACAGCAGCCTGGTTGCCGCTTTGGAGCACGGCGCCGATGATTATGTGACCAAGCCCTACCGGCTCAATCAGCTGGATGCCCGGATCAAAGCAGTTTTGCGCCGGCGGCAAGGCGAGGAGGACCTGGCCAACATCCGGGTCGGCGAACTCCAGATCGATCTGAAAGGCCGCGCCGTCCGGTTGCGCGACGCCGAACTGCAGCTCACGCCGAAGGAATTCGACCTGCTCGCCTATCTGGCCGCCCGTGCCGGAGTCGTGGTTTCCAAGCGCGAGTTGATCGCTGAAGTCTGGCAGCTGGGCTATGCCGGGGGCGAAAAGACGGTTGACGTGCACCTGTCCTGGTTGCGCCGAAAGCTGGGCGAGGACGCGCACAACGCGCGGTATTTGCACACGGTCCGCGGAGCGGGTGTGAAACTGGTGGACCCGGAGAACGCCTCGCCGCGCACCGGCGGGGCACCGTGAAGGGCCGGATTCTCACGCTGACCGCAGCTGCCATGTCGATTGTGCTGCTCGCCTTTTCGGTGCCCTTGGCCATCTCGATCTGGAACGGCGCAGCCAGCCGGGCGCTCGCCGAGGCGAACGCGCAGATCCAATATCTCGGCGAACTGATGGTCACGGTCGATGCGGCTGCTTTGGACTTGGCAGTCAAGGGGATCAACTCCGGCGGCCAACAAGTCACCGTCTACCTGAGCGACGGCAGCCGGCTGGGAAACCCGGCGGAAGCCAGCAAAGCCGTGGAACTGGCCAAAACCGGGCGCAGCCTGACCGCCGAAACCAAGGGTGGCGCGGAAGTGCTTTACGCGGTCACCGACCGCAGCAACGGGATCAGTGTGATCCGCAGCTTCGTCCCGGACCAGGTGCTCCGGGCGGGTGTGGTCCAGTCCTGGCTCTGGCTCGCGGTCTTGGCGCTGGTGCTCTTCCTGGGCGGGCTGCTGCTTGCCGCGAAATTGGCCGGGACCCTGCTACGGCCGATCGAGGACTTGGTCCGGGTGTCGCAACGGGTCGCCGCCGGCGATCTGGATGCCCGGGTGGAAGTCTCCGGGCCCGAAGAGATCCGCTCCCTGGGTCAGGCGCACAACGATTTGACCCGCCGGATCCGGGTGCTGCTTCAGGAAGAGCGGGAGCGGAGCGCGGATCTTTCGCACCGCTTGCGCACCCCGTTGACCTCGCTCCAATTGGAGATCGACTCGGTCAAGGATGCCGAACTGGCCGAGCGGCTGACCGAACGGGCCCTGGCCCTGGAAGACGCGGTGAGCCACAGCATCGCGCAGGCCCGGCTCAGCGGCAGCGGATCGGAAGCCGGGACTGAATCGTCCGCAGCGGAGATCATCGCCGAACGCCTGCGATTCTGGTCGCCGTTGGCCGCGGACACCGGGCGGACCGTGTCCGCGGGCGAGCTGCCGGCGATTTCGGTGCCGGTCGGCCCGGAAGAATTCGCCGCCTGCATCGACGCCGCGTTCCAGAACTTCTTCATGCACACGCCCAGTGGCTCGAGCCTGGAGATTTCCATGGTCGCCGGCGCTGCCGAAGACCTGTTGTTGATCCGGGACGACGGCCCGGGGCTGCCGGGTGCCGGGGGGCGCGAAGTGCTCCGTCGCGGCGTGAGCGGTTCCGGCAGCACCGGGCTGGGCCTGGACATCATCGCCCGGACTGCGGAGCGAACCGGCGGCCGGTTGGAGCTTGCCGATTCGCCGTCCGGCGGGGCCGAGCTGCGGATCATTTTCGGCCGGTCTTCCAGTGGCCTTTGAGTCAACTTTTGATTCCTTATGGACAACAAGAGGCTGTAGCATGGGTCACATGAAAGAGTTGCGCATCGAGGCCAATGGAAACCTCGGACCGATCGATTCCTCCCGTATTCCGCGCTACGCCGGGGCAGCCACTTTCGCCCGGCTGCCCAGGCTGGACCAAGTGGCCCGGGCCGACGTCGCGGTGGTCGGAGTCCCGTTCGACACCGGGGTGTCCTACCGGCCGGGCGCCCGGTTCGGCGCCAACCATGTTCGCGAATCATCGCGCTTGCTCCGGCCGTACAACCCGGCGCAGGACCTCTCGCCGTTCGAGCTGGCCCAAGTCGCCGATGCCGGCGACATGGCAGTCAATCCGTTCAACATCAATGAGGCGATCGAAGAGATCCAGCAGAACGCGCTGGATCTGACCGCGCCGGACGCCGACGGCCGCAGCGCCAAGCTGCTCACCCTCGGCGGTGACCACACGATTGCGCTGCCCCTGTTGCGTGCCGCTTCCGAGCGGGCCGGCGCTCCAGTCGCCCTGTTGCACTTCGATGCGCATCTGGACACCTGGGACACCTATTTCGGTGCCGAATACACCCACGGGACGCCGTTCCGCCGCGCGGTGGAAGAGGGCATTCTGGATACCGAGGCGATCAGCCACGTGGGTACCAGGGGCCCGTTGTACGGCAAAAAGGACCTCGAAGAGGACCAGCGCTTCGGCTTCGGCATCGTCACTTCCTCCGACGTCTTCCGGCAGGGCGTGGACGAGGTGGTGCACAAACTGCGGGACCGGATCGGCGACCGCCCCTTGTACGTCTCGATCGACATCGATGTGCTGGACCCGGCGCACGCGCCCGGCACCGGGACCCCGGAAGCGGGCGGCATCACGAGCCGCGAGTTGCTCGAAATCCTGCGCGGCCTGCGCGGGATGAACCTGATCGGCGCCGACGTCGTCGAAGTCGCCCCGGCCTACGATCACGCCGAAATAACCGGTGTCGCGGCCTCGCATGTGGCCTATGACCTGGTGAGCCTGCTCGCCGACGGCGTGAGCCGGGACAACGCACGGATGGAGGGCAAGCGATGAGCGATGCACGGGCGGAAAACGTAACGCGCGACGTGCGCAACGGCGGTGATCTGGTCGTGGAGACGCTGCATGCGCTGGGTGCCAAAACGGTATTCGGCATTCCGGGCCAGCATGCGCTGGGACTCTTCGACGCGTTGAGCCGGTCCGAACTCGAGTTCGTCTCCTCCCGGGTGGAGAACAACTCCGCCTTCGCGGCGGACGGTTATGCCCGCGCGACCAACGAGGTCGGGGTGCTCTTCCTTTCCACCGGCCCCGGCGCGTTGACCTCGCTGGCCGGCCTGCAGGAGGCCTATGCCACCGGGGTGCCGATGGTGGTGGTCGCCTCGCAGATCCCCCTGGACGGACTGGGCGCCCGGCGCAAGGGCATGTTGCACCAGCTCGATGACCAGAAGGCCTCGGCCGCCAATGTGACCAAAAGCCAGCGGCTGATCCAGCATGCTTCCGGCATCCCCAGCGCGATCCAAGATGCCTGGACCGAGGCGGTGTCTTCGCCGCAGGGGCCGGTGTGGATCGAAATCCCGCAAAACGTGCTGCTCGATCCGGTGGTGGTGCCCCAGGTGGAGGACGCCTTGGCCGAACCCTTCGACAATCCGCCGCGGGTGGAGCTGGTGCGTGAGGCAGTCAAGTGGCTCACCGCCTCGGAGCGCCCGGTGATCGTGGCCGGCGGTGGGACCCGTCGCGGCCATGCCGAATCCTGGCTGCTCTCGATCGCGGAGAAGCTCGGCGCCCCCGTGGTGGCTTCGCCCGGCGGGAATGGCGCGTTCCCCTGGACGCACCCGCTGTCCCTGCAGTCCTGGGTCGAAGACCGGTATGTCACCGAAGTTCTCGAGGACGCCGATGTGCTGTTAGTGGTGGGTTCATCCTTGGGCGAGGTGACCAGCAACTACTTCACCCTGGACCCGCGCGGCCGGATCATCCAGATCGACGCCGAACCGCGGGTGCTCGAATCGAACCGGCCGGCTTTGGGCATCCGCGCCGACGCCGGTCAGGCACTCCAAGCGATCGATGCCGCGCTGACCGCGGAGGTGCTCGCCGGGCATCGGGCCGACTGGCGCGGGCAGTCGCCGGAAGACCTGGTGGCTGCGGTCTTGGCCAAGGTCGCCGCACGGTTGGACGGGCAGGACTTGGCCAAGGAGCGGCAGTTCATGGCCGACATCCGGGCGGCGGTCCCGGACCGGATGCAGACGTTCTGGGACATGACGATCGCGGCCTACTGGGGCTGGAGCTGTTGGGACGCCCGTAGCGGGCAGTTCCATTCCGCGCAGGGTGCCGGCGGCCTGGGGTACGGTTTTCCGGCCGCGATCGGCGGAGCGGTGGGCTTGAAGCAACGCGTCCTGGCGGTTTCCGGCGACGGTTCCTCGATGTATTCGATCGCCGAGTTGGCCACCGCGAAGCAGCACAACGTGCCGGTCACCTGGTTGATCGTCGACGACGGCGGCTACGGCATCCTGCGCGAGTACATGGAGGGTGCCTTCGGCAAGGCGACGCACACCGAGCTGGCCCGGCCGGACTTCGTGGCGCTCGCCGAAGCCTTCGGCGTGCCGGCGCAACGGGTCGCCCCGGAGGGCGTCAAGACCGCGCTCGAGGCGGGCTTCGCGGCGGACGGTCCGAACGTCGTGGTGGTGGAGACGCTGCTGAAGATGTTCGCCCCGACGCACCTGTAGGCCTGCCAAGCCGGCCGGAATGAGTTCCGGACGAAAGCTCAATGATTGATTTTGATCTTTATGGATATGATTCCTTCAGATAACGTCGAATCGTTGAGAGGAAACCCGGCATGGGCCTCAGCAGTGCCTTGACCATCCGGACCGAGTCTGTTTCGAGCGCGCAACTCGGTCCGGAGAACCCGCTGGCCAATATCGGCAAGCCCCTGGAGGCCCCGTACCAGATCAGCGGGGATGTGCCAGCCGAGATCATCGCCAACTCGACCTACGGGCATCCGGCGACACTGCACCCGTACCGGCTGCAGGACCGGTTCTCCAGAATTCAGGAAACCGTCGAGATGCCGGTGGTGATCCTGGAGAACTCGCAATTGCGCGCGAAGTTCCTGCCGGCCCTGGGCGGCCGGCTCTGGGAGCTGTTCGACAAGAACACTGGCAAGCATCTGCTGCACACCCCGGGGCAGATCCAATTTGGTAATCTGGCGCTGCGCAATGCCTGGTTCGCGGGCGGCATCGAGTGGAACATCGGAACCCGTGGGCACTCGCCCGGCACCTGCGCCCCGTTGCACAGTGCCGTGGTCGATCTGCCGGACAGCGGGCAGGCATTGCGGATGTGGGAATTCGAACGGCTCCGCAACGTGGTCTTCCAGATCGATGCCTGGCTGCCGGCGGATTCACCGGTGCTCAAAGTCGCGATCCGGATCAGCAATCCGAACGAGCACGAGGTGCCGATCTACTGGTGGTCCAACGCCGCAGTGCCGCAAACCGAACACACCCGGGTGATCGCACCGGCGTCGAGCGCCTTCGCCAGCGATTACGAGAACGGGATCAAGCGGCGGAGCCCGCAGGAGCTGGACGGCGTCGATTGCACCTGGCCGGAACGGAACCGGCATGCGGCCGACTACTTCTTCGACCTGGCGCCACAGCAACGCCGCTGGATCGCGGCCGCCGATGCCGACGGCGATGGGCTGGCGATGCTCTCCACCGAGCGGTTGCGCGGCCGAAAGCTCTTCGTCTGGGGCGAGGGCGACGGTGGCCGGCGCTGGCAGGAATGGCTCAGCCCGGACGGCGGGAAATACGCCGAGATCCAGGCCGGCCTGGCGCAGACCCAATTCGAGAACCTGCCGCTCGCCGCGGGGGAATCCTGGGCGTGGCTCGAATGCTACGGCAATGCCCGGCTGACGCCCGGGCTCGCCCGGGCGTCCTGGCCGCAGGCCATCGAGCACGCCGGGCAGCGGGTCGAGCAATTGCTCCCCGCAGCCCGGCTGGAAAGTGATTTCACGGCATGGTCGCAGTGGGCCGATGCCGAGCCGCGGGCGGCATTCCACTCCGGTTCCGGCTGGGGGGCCTTGGAGTCGCGCCGCCGGACGGCGCAGGGCCAGGCGCCTTGGGCGTATCCGGGCACGCCGTTCGGTGCCGAAACGCTGGGCCTGCCGCAAAAGCCCTGGCTGGAGCTCCTGGCTACCGGGAACTTCGCCGGTGCCGATAATTTCGTCGCGGGTTCCGATTGGTCGCGGGCACTGGGTCTGGCCGCTGGGAACCAAGGCCAGATCGCGTTCCATCTGGGCACGCTTGCGCAGGCCGAGGGCCGGCTCGCCGAGGCGGTCGCGGGGTACCGCCGTTGCCTCGAAGCGGCTCCGGACGATGCCGGGCTGCAAGCCGCTGCGCTGCGCGGCTTGGCCCTGGTCGAAAACGACCCGCAACGCTACCTGCAGGCCTGTGCGCTGGCTCCGGGGAATCGTGCCCTGGTGGTCGAGGCAGCCTCGGCATTGCTGGCCGATGGTCTGGCCGAGTCGGCCAGCCAGGTCTTGGCGGGGTTCTCCGCGGTGGCCGGGGCCGAGGCGGCGGCCGACGGCCGGGTCGAGTTCTTGCGGATTCAAGCCTTGGCGGCGCTCGGCCGTACCGCCGAAGCCGCCGCGGCGCTGCAAGCCGGAATCACGGTCGCCGACTTGCGTGAAGGGGAGAATTCGCTGGCCGGGCTGTGGCAGCGGCTTTTCCCGGGGACGGAAATTCCGCAGGCCTACCAATTCGGCATGGCCGACTGAGCCGGCCCGGACTCGCAACGCGCACCACTCCTGCGCCCGTCCAATCAGCGGGTTCAGTGGGCTCAGACGTCCCTGCCCACCGAACAGGTCAATTGGACGGGCGTGGGTCGACCCGGCCGGGGGAATAACCTGCCGACGCGGTGCGTTGCAGCGATCATAGATGCAAACGCATAGAAAGTAGGTCGGCATGGAACGCGTCATCATGGTCATTTCGGCGGGACTGGGCGTGCCTTCTTCCAGCCGGATGCTGGCTGACCAACTTGCTGCTGCGACCGCGAAACAGATTCCCGGGGGAGCCGATCCCGTCCGTTTCGAGACGGTCGAGCTGCGCGACTTCGCGGTGGACATCGCGAACAACTTCGTCACCGGCTATGCCGCACCCGGCTTGCAGAAACTCATCGACCGCGTCCAACGGGCGGCCGGCCTGATCGTGGTGACCCCGGTCTTCTCCGGGTCGTTCAGCGGTCTGTTCAAATCTTTCTTCGACCTGATCGATCCGAAGTCCCTGGACGGCATCCCGGTGCTGCTGGCGGCCTCGGGGGGCTCGGCCCGGCATTCGCTGGTGATCGATTTCGCGATGCGGCCGCTGTTCAGCTACCTGCGGACCCGGATCATGCCGACCGGCGTCTATGCCTCGCCGGAGGACTGGGGCGTCGAGGATCCCACGCAAACCCCGCTTTCCTCGCGGATCAGCCAAGCCGCCGGTGAATTGGCCGCTGCGCTGGACGGGAACAGCGTCCGACGGGATGCCGCGGCTCGCTTGGAATCGCTGCCGTTCGAGCAGCTTTTGGCCAACATCACGCCGCGGGGCTGAACGCCCGGAAGGGTGCCGGAAAAGTTTTTTCCTCCGGCTGCGTGACGATTGGGCTCCGGGATACGACTTAGTTGTGAACGGGTCGAACGGCCCAGGTTCAAAGGCTTCAGGCCAGAGAAAGGAGTGTCATGCGGAACCTGATTATTTTCATAGGTGGGGCAGCACTCGCGGCATACATCTTCGGGCGGCGCACTGGTCGCATCATGACGAAGACCACATCAACAGACCAAGGTAGCGTGAGCAAATAATGGGTTTCTTCAGTTTCTTGATTCTCGGCCTGATCGCCGGTGCGATCGCCAAGTTCATCCTTCCGGGCAAGCAGGGCGGCGGCTGGATCGCCACGCTGATCCTCGGCGTCGTCGGTGCTATGCTCGGCGGCTGGCTCGGCGGGCTGATCTTCAACGTTTCGTTGACCAACTTCTGGTCGTTCTCCAGCTGGATCCTGGCGATCGTCGGCTCGATCATCGTGCTGCTGGTTTACGGAATGATCACCGGCCGCAAGGGCGCCAAAGCGTAGTACCGGTTTCCGGGAGGTCCCTCTTCCGGAAATGCACGACGGCGGCCCGGCACCTTGTTCGCAAAAGGTGCCGGGCCGCCGTCGTGCATTTCCCAGGTCAGCGCGGTTTGCGGTCGAAGAGCAAAGCGAGTCCGATGGCGAGCAGCCAGATGTCTTTGGCCATGGCCGTGCCCTGCGCCGTCGGCCGGAAGCCGTCGGCCTGCGTCATCCCCGGCGTTTTCAGATAGGTGTACACCAGCGAGCCGGCGAAGCCAGTCAGCGCCAAGCCGACGAGCCTGCTGGGCAGGAACGGCAGAAGCAGGGCACTGCCCAAGCCGATCTCGCCGTAGCTGAGGTATTGGCCGAATTTTTCCGGCGCAATGTCGTTCAGCTGCGGAAAGGCGTTCAGCGCCATTTGCTGCAGGCCCGCGGCGTGTTCCGTTTCGAGGCCGAGCTTCCCGATGCCCGAATTGAGGATGAACGCACCGCTGGCCAGCCGAAGCGCCACGTGGCCGAGTCTGATTCCCATGGGATTCCTTTCGAGGGTCTTTCCTCGAACCTAGTGCCTGCTTCCGGTAAAGACCAGAGCCGGTTTACTGCAGCACACCGTCGTAGTCGGGCAGCTTGTAGGTCTTCTCCGCGTATCCGCCGTCCAAATCGGTCTGCCGGTTGCCGGTGTTGGCGATGATCGTGTAGCCGCGGTCTTCGATGTCCTGGCGGCTCGCGGTTTTGAACTGCTGCACCGGATACCGTTCGCCCGACTGGTGGTAGATCTCGAAAACCGGGTATCCGACCTTGCTGAGCGCCTGTTTCGTCGAGGTGTTGCTGGTGCGGTCTCCGTCATAGAGCCGGTTGCTGACGAAGAACACCTTGACGCCCAGGGAATCGGCTTTCTTCGCCAGCGCCAGGGAGGAACCGATCGCCGGGATATTCGATTTGTCCTTGGCGAAATCCGTGGCCAGCGAGGTGTCGTCGATGTCGAAAACCACGGCGAGCTTTTCACCGGAAGCTTTGTTAGCCACCCGGTTCTGCACGTAGTCGAGTGAACCGTCAAGGGCGTCGTCTACGTCCGCAAGCCAATCCGCGGGGCGGATGCCTTTGTAGTCCTGCATGCCGGCCGTGGAACTGGCCGCCTGTGCCGTCGGGGCCAAGGGCAGGGAGGCTGCCCCCAGACCCAGCGCCAGTCCTGCGGCAAAAAGTGCCGTGCCGAATTTTCGCGGATTCGGGTTGTTGCGCATGTGTTTCTCCAGTGGTGTTGGTGTCGGCCGGCACAGGCGATGTCGCTGGCCGGGGCAGGGCGGATCGCCCGAAGCGTTCGGGAGATCCGGAAATTCGTTGCGGCGGAGCTGCCGTTGCCGGGTTCAGGCCAACTGGCGCTGCTTGGACCGGTGCTCGACGATCACTGCCTGGTAATGATCGGTCAGCTGCCCGCATACCGCACTCCAGGTCCGGCCCTGCACCGTGTGGTGCGCTGCCTTCGCGAAAGCGGAACGTTTGGCGTCGTCGCCGATCAGGTCCATGACGTGATTGCGCAGTCCCGCCAGGTCGCCCGGGGTGTACAGCCAGCCGGTACGCGAATTGTCCACCAGATCCAGTGGGCCGCCGCGACCGGTGGCGACCACTGGAACCCCGGAGGCCATCGCCTCCTGGATGGTCTGGCAGAAGGTTTCGAACTCTCCGGGATGGACGAACAGATCGAAGTCGGCCACGGCGTGGGCCAGATCTTCGCCGCCCATGAAGCCGGTGAAAAAGGCGTTCGGAAGCTGTTGCTCCAGTTGCCCGCGCAACGGGCCTTCACCGACGATCACGAGTTGCGTGCCGGGGATGTCCGCAATTGCGGCCAGGTCGGCGACCTGCTTTTCCGCAGCCAGTCGGCCGACGTAGCCGATGATCTTCTTGGTTTGGGCGCCGGCACGGGCGCGCAGTTCGCCGTTGCGTTTTTGCGGGCTGAACCGTGCCGTGTCCACGCCGCGGCGCCACAGGTGGATCCGGGGGATGCCGTGGCCGCGGAGCTGGTTGACCGCGAAGCTCGACGGCGCCAACGTCCGGGTGGCCAGCAGATGGATGTTCTCCACCCGGTTCCAGGCCCAATTCTCCAGGAACGGCACGCCGTACCGCCCGGCATATGAGGGCACCTCGGTCTGGTAGACCGCCACGGTGGGCAGATTCAGCAAGGCCGCGGCCCGGGCGGCCCGCCAGCCGAGTTCGAACGGCGAGGCCAGATGCACCACATCGGGTTGGAAGTCACTCAGGATGCGTTTGATCCGATTGACCCAGCCGAAGGCGACCCGGAGATTCGTATAACCGGCCAGCGGCAGCGAAGGCACCCGGTGCACCGGGAAGCCTTCGACTTCGTCGGGCGCTTGCGGATCGGTGCTGGAAGGGGCGACGATCAGGGCGTCATCGCCTTGGCTGCGCAGATGCTGCAGGACCTTTAGGACGGAGTGCGTGACCCCGTTCATGTTCGGCAGGAATGACTCGGCGATAAGTACGATCCTCACGCCTCAATGCTCGCTAGCAAGCCTGGCGATTTGCCCGATAACGGGTTTCGTGTCGGAAAAACTTGGGTGAACAGGAAGTATTGCGGATCAGGGCCGGTCGAAGCGGACGCCTCGCGGATTGCTGGGCAGCACCGAGAAGACGAACCCCGCGATCCGGCCGAGGAAAGGGACCAGGTTGAGCAGGATCAGCCAACCGGAGAAGTTCGCATCGTGGAACCGCCGCACGCCCAGGGCGAGGGCCGGGACCAGATGCAGCAGCCAGAAGACGATGAAAAGCACCAGGGCGAAAATCTGCGCCGGCCCCGGGGCCGGCAGTTCAGCAGCCGCCGCCGTGCCGCCGAGCATCCGGTCCGCGAGATTGTTCGATGCCGCTTCTTCCCAGTTGAGATAAAACGGCAGCAGCAAGAGCAAACTCGGCAGGCCCAGGTACAACTGCACCCACCAATATTCGCTGCGCGAGGAGCGGCCTTTGAAATCCGAGTACCTGCGATAGAACCGTTTGACCGCGATGGCCAGGCTGGCCTCCGGGAAGGGCTGGCTGCGCCAATCGGTTTCCGGCTGCCAAGGGGCGTCGACGGGCTGGACCATGCGGTTCCTCCATCGAGTATATTAAAGCTCCGCTCAGAGGTTACTGGATCGGCCCGGGCAGCGCCAGGGTTGCTGAGAACTTGTTCGCGTGCGGCGAGGCCCAAAGACCATTCGGACTCCGCGTGGCACGATGGATGACGATGAAACTGACAACGGGCCAGAGCGGCCGACGCGGCATTCCGATGCCCTTGTGGCTGCAAGGTGCCTTCGAGTCGGTGCAGCTGGCGGTGATCACCGCGGTATTGATCCTGGTGCCGATCGGCGCGGTCTTCTTCACCGGCGGCTTCGGCAATCCGCCGGCGGACGAGATCGCCAGACTCGCCGGCCAGGCCTGGCTGCTGGTGCACGGCGTCCCGCTGAACGTCTCGATGGTCACCGGAGCCTCATCCGCACAGGGCCAAGCCGGCGTGCTCAGCCTGGTGCCGTTGGGCCTGACCCTGATCCCGTTCTTCCTGGCTTGGCGGGCCGGCCGCCGGCTGGCCCGGGCGTCCTACACGGATCAGCTTTGGCAGGCATTGCTCGGCGCAATCCTGGTCTATGCCGCACTGGGCCTGGCCACCGGGTACGTCTGCCGCACCTCGAGCGCCATGGCCAGCCTGCCGGCTGCCGCACTCGTGCCGCTGATCCCAGTGACTCTGGGCCTGGTCATCGGGGCGCGTCGCGAGGCAGGCACCTGGGGCACCTTGATCGGCGTCGATGCCGCAGCGCGGATGGCCGCTGCCAGCCAGATTTCCCGCTGGACCGGTTCCTACCTGTGGTCTGCAGCGCGGGCGGCCTTCCTCGCCGTCCTGGTTCTGCTGGGTCTTTCCGCGCTGCTCTTCGCGATCAATATCGCGGTGCATTGGGCGGACATCGCCGCGGTCTACCAGGGGCTCAAAGCCGGCCCGGTGGGCGGTGCCGTGCTCACGCTCGCGCAACTGGGCTACGTGCCGAATTTCACGGCTTGGACGATGGCCTGGTCTTCCGGATCGGGCTTTTCGCTCGGCGTCGGCTCCAGCGTGGGCCCGTTGGGCACCGCGGTGGCACCGGTTCCGGCGATCCCGATCCTGGCCGCGCTTCCGGTGGGCCAACTGAGTTGGGGTGTGCTTGCCATGGTGCTGCCGGTGCTCGCCGGAGCCGCCGCAGGCTGGTGGTTCCTGCGCGAAGGCGAAAACCATTTCGACGATTGGCTGGCAATCCGGATCCGGCAGCGCTGGCTCAGCGCGGGTCTGGGAACGGTGGCGCTCGCCGCCGTGATCGGCCTGGGTGCCGGAGTGCTCGGCGGTATCGCGGCATGGTTCGCGGCCGGTTCGGGGGGATTCGGCCGGCTCACCGAACTCGGCCCTGATCCGGTGCAGACCGCGCTCTGGATCAGTTGCGAGGTGGCCCTGGGGGTCTTGATCGGGCATACTGCCGGCCCCTGGCTCGAAGGCGCAAAAGCGCGACGCAGCGCGCGCGAAGAGTTCGACCCGTTCGCCGACCGGTAACCGGTCCGGCCGGCGGTGTCGCCTAGGATTCTCTGTATGCGCATTCTCGTCCTCGTCTCCGGAACCGGCTCCAATTTGCAAGCGGTGATCGACGCCGTCGAGGCCGGTGAGCTCGACATCGAGATCGTCGCGGTGGGCGCGGACCGTCCGGGCACCCAAGGCGTGGCGCGTTCGGCAGCGGCCGGAATCCCGACTTTCGTGGTGGATTTCAAGGCCTTCGCCCAGCGCGCCGACTGGGATGCCGCACTGCTGGCGGAAGTGCGCAGTTTCGAACCGGATCTCGTGGTGTCTTCGGGGTTCATGCGGATTGTCGGGCCGGATTTCATCGCGGCTTTCCCGCAACGGTACCTGAACACGCATCCGGCATTGCTGCCGGCTTTCCCCGGAGCACACGGCGTCCGGGATGCGCTGGCCTACGGGGTGAAGGTCACCGGCTGCACGGTGATGTACGCCGACGCCGGAATCGATACCGGTCCGATCATCGCGCAACGCGCGGTGACCGTGCTCGACGACGATACCGAGGCAAGCTTGCACGAACGGATCAAAGTCGCTGAACGCGAGGTGTTGATCGAGGTTTTGGCCGGGCTAGCCCGGTAGCACCGTGCGGTAGACGGTCTCGACGATCTCGCGGCAGGCCGGTTGAATCCCCGGGCCGGTGCGGCTCGGATGAATCTGGTTGGCCAGGAGCGCGATGCTGATCCCCTGGGTTTTGTCGATCAGCAGCGACGTCCCGGTGAACCCGCCGTGCCCGCGGGGCCGATCGGCAACCGCGCCCGAACTCGCCCGGGCGCCCATCCAGCTGCGCTGGCCGATCCGCAAGCCCAAGCCCTGGCCGAAGTCCGGTTGCTGCCGGTCCTCGCCCGGCAGCAGCGCCTCCGAGACTTGGGCCTGCCACATTTCGGCCGCAAGTCCGGCCGGGAGGATGCCTTCGAGCCCGGTCCGGAGTGCCTCGGCGAAGACCAGC
The DNA here is from genome assembly GCF_031454135.1 of Arthrobacter russicus. Taxonomy (NCBI): domain Bacteria; kingdom Bacillati; phylum Actinomycetota; class Actinomycetes; order Micrococcales; family Micrococcaceae; genus Arthrobacter; species Arthrobacter russicus. Next base: position 1,497,655 of record NZ_JAVDQF010000001.1, on the reverse strand, counting down.
AGGGCCGGTGCGGTGGCGAACATCCCGGCGTTTCCGGAGAGCCCGCCCAGGGACCATGCGGCTTCGTCGTGCACGCTGCCCCGGATCATGCCCCGGCCCAGATCCGGCCGGAATTCGGTGGCCGCACAATGGCCGGATTCTGGGCACCCGGTGATCCCGGTGGTCGGCAGATGGTCCAGCACCCGGTCCTGCACCAGCGCCGCCCACGGCACGCCGGATCGGGCCTCGCAGAGTGCCATCACGGTGTTGTAGCCGATGCAGGAATACTCGAACCGGCTGCCCGGCGCAGCGAGCAGACCGGTGTCCAGCAGATCGGCCAGAAGCTCGCCCCGGTGGAAACCGCGCCCGGACCCGAAACTGCTGCGCCAGCCGCTCCATTCGGCCGGCAGGCCCGAGGTGTGCGTGAGCAGATGCCGGAGGTTCACCTCGGCCTTGTCCGCATCGCGGTATTGCGGAAGATGCTCGCCGACCGGCTCGTCGAGCGCGAGCGAGCCGTCGGCAACCAGGCTCAACGCCGTGATCGCAGTGAACAGCTTCGTGATCGAGGCCAAGTCGTAGAAGGTTTCCGGGGTGGCGGGCACCTGGTCGCCAGCAGGCAGCTCGGTGCCCTGGTCGCCGAAGCGCAAGGCGGCCCCGACTGCCACCGGTTCCTGGGCCTCGCCGGCGATGGCCGCGGCATAGACCGCGGAAGCCGTGGCACCCGCGGACACCGCATCGCGGAGGACGGATCCGACGTGCGCGGGCACATCGATCCGCTCAGACGCTCGGTTCATCCGATGGTCCTTCCGGGATGGGCCGGAACCACGCTGAGCAGCTTCCGGGTGTATTCGTGCTGCGGTTCGAGCAGCACCGACTCGACTGGACCCGCCTCCACGATCCGGCCTCGGTACATGACTACCACGCGGTCGGCGATATTCCAGGCTAAACCCAGGTCGTGGGTGATCACCAAAGCACCGAGGCCGAATTCGCAGCGCAGCCGGAGCAGCAACGCGAGGATTTCGGCGCGGACCGAGGCGTCCAAGCTGGCCACCGGCTCATCGGCGATCAGGAACTCGGGGTCCAGGGCCAAGGCCCCGGCAATCACCACGCGCTGGCGCTGTCCACCGGACAGCTCTTGCGGAATCGCCCGCAGATACCGCTCGGCCGGGTACAGCTCGGCTTTGCGCAAAGCTTCGGCGACCAACTCGGATTCATCGCCGGGCAGCCGGTGCAACCTGATCCCTTCGGCGACGGCTTCGTAAACCGAGTGTCTCGGATTGAGTGCCGCCATCGGGTCCTGGAGCACGAATTGCACGGATTTCCGGTAAGCCTTGAGTGCTTTGCGGCTTCGGTCCAACGGCACGCCCTTGACCAGCACTTGGCCGCTGCTGGGCTGCTGCAAGCCCAACAGGGTACGGGCCAGGGTGGTCTTCCCCGAGCCGGATTGGCCCACCAAGGCCACTATTTCGCCGGGCCGGCAATCCAGGTCGACCCGGTCCACGGCTTTGACCGGCCCCTTGCGGGACCGGAAAACCACGGAGATCGCTTTTGCCTGCAGGGTTGGCGGCCCGCTCGCTGCGGCTGCCGGCGCCGCCGCCGGAGCCCGGTAGCCCGGCAAGCGGCGTCGCGAGGCGGGGTCGCCGATGGTCGGGAACGCCGAGGCGAGTGCCTGGGTGTGCGGATGCTGAGGGTTCCCGATCACGTCGGCGGACGGGCCCGATTCGACGATTCTGCCTTCGTGCATCACCACGATGCGTTCGCAGGTCGCGGCCAGAATCGAAAGGTCGTGGCTGATCATGATCAGCGCGAGATTGCGGGATTCCACCAAGCTGCCGAGCAGCGCCAGCACTTGGCTTTGGACCACCACGTCCAAGGCCGTGGTTGGCTCGTCGGCGATGATCAGTTCCGGATCGCAAGCCAGAGCCATCGCGATCATCACGCGTTGCTTCTGCCCACCGGAGAGCTCATGTGGAAAAGCGTCGGCCTGGTCGGGGTCCAGATCCACCTGCTGCAGCAATTCGGCGACCCGCCGGTCGCGTTCTGCGCCGTCTCGGTAAACCGAAGTTCTGGCTTTCGCATGGACCAGCAGGGCTTCCGCAATCTGCTGCCGGACCCTGCGCACCGGGTTGAGCGAATGCATCGCGCCTTGGAAGACGATTGAAGCCTCGGTCCAACGGACTGCGCGCAGTCTGCCCCAGCTCATGCCCGCCACGTCTTCGCCGCCCAGTGAGACCGTCCCCTCGACCAGGGCATTCGGCGGCAGCAGTCGCAGCGCGGACATGGCCAGAGTCGACTTGCCGCACCCCGATTCGCCGGCCAGGCCGACGGTAGCGCCCGGAGGCACGGTGAGCGTGACGCCGTCCACGGCTTGGATCCGGCCGGGTCCGGATCCGGTCTGCACCCGGTAGCTGATCGAGACGTTGTCGAAGGTCAGGATGGGCATCGGGTCAGCGGCCTCTCAAAGCGGGGTTGACAACGGATTCCAAGGCCCGGCCGAGCAACGTGAAACAAAGCACGACGACGACGATCGCCACCCCGGGCGGCAAGACGAACCACCAGAAACCGGCGGTCGCGGCCCCGGTGTCAAGGGCGGACTTGAGCATCGAACCCCAGGAGACCGTGCCGGGATCGCCCAGGCCGAGGAAGGACAGGGTCGATTCGGCGATCACCGCCGAGCCGACGGTCAGGGTGGTGTTGGCCAAGACCAAGGGCAGCACCGCAGGAAGCACGTGTTTGCCGATCACGTGCAGGTGCGTGGCGCCCAATGCCCAACTCCGTTCGATATACGGGAGGGCTTCCACGGTCAGCGTCTGGGACCTGACCAGCCGGGCGGTTCCGGCCCACGAGGTCACGCCGATCGCCAGGATGATCACGAAGATCCCCGGGCCGACCACGACCGAGAGCACGATCGCCAGGACCAGCCCCGGGATCACCAGGAAGAAGTCGATGACCCGTAGGAACACCGCCTGGGCGAAGCCGCTGAAGTGCCCGGCGCACATGCCCATCACGGTGCCGATCAGCATGGAGAGCGCGGTGGCTGAAAGGCCGACCAGAAGCGAGCTCCGGGCACCCCACAACAACATCGCGAGCACGGAACGGCCGGCCGGGTCGGTGCCCAGTGGAAAGGCCCAACTGGGCGGCTGGTTCTGTGCCGCCGTGGCTTTGGTGACGTCGAGGTTTTCGGCCGGTACGATCAGCGGGGCCAGCAAAGCCAAGCCGATGATGACCAGCAGCACCAGCAATCCGGCCAGGCCGGAGCGGTGCGCCGCGAACCCGGACCAGAGTTCTTTGCCGCGTTGCAGTCGTCGGGCGGCGGCCAGTTTGGCGGCGCTGCCGGATCTCGGGGTGCCGGTCGCGTTCATCCGGTGCGCAGCCTCGGATCGAGCACCCGGTAAGCCAGCTCGGCGCAGAAATTCATCAAGATCACGATTCCGGAAAAGACCACGAACGTCCCCTGCAGCAAGGGCAGGTCCGGAGTGGAGAGCGCGGTGAAGGTGAGGTACCCCAGACCCGGCCAGGAGAACACGGTTTCCACGGTCACCGCTCCGCCGATCAATCCGCCCAAGGTCAGGAAGACCAGGGTCACCGTGGGCAGCAATGCATTCGGCACTGCGTGTTTGCGCCGAACCTCGGCTTCACGCAGGCCTTTGGCCCGGGCCGTGGTCAAGTAATCCGAACTCATCTCCTCGATCAACGAGGCCCGCATCACCATGAGGTACTGGGCGTACACGACGGCAACCATGGTGACCAACGGAAGCACCAGATGCCGGGCCACGTCGAACAGATAGCCGAACCCGGTGTCGTCGCTGCCCGCGGTGACCATTCCGCCGGTCGGGAACCAGCGCAGACCGCCGCCGAAGATCAAGAGCAGCAACAGGCCGACCCAGAAAGTGGGCACCGACCAGAACACCAGCGCCAACCCGGTCTGCCCGCGGTCGAAAGCACTGCCGCGGCGCCACGCCGCGCGTTGCCCCAACCAGAGGCCCAGCAACAAGGAGATCACGGCGGCGGAACCGGTGAGCAGCAGAGTCGGCCCCAGGCGTTCCAGGATCAAACTCCCGACCGGACGGTTGAACGTGTAGGAGAGTCCCAAGTCGCCCTGCAGCAAATCGGTGAGGTAGCGCCAGAACTGGGCCGGCAGGGGTTGGTCCAGGCCGTACTGCCGGCGCAGGAGCTCCAGTTGCTCGGCGCTCACCTGCCGGCCGGTGGACAGGGACCGCACCGGATCGCCGGGCAGCATCCGGAAGGCGAAGAAGCCCAGCAGCACCACCATGGCGAGCGAAATTGCCGCACCGCCGGCTTTGCGGCCGAGGTACTGCGGCCAGGACGCACCCTGGTGCCGGACCTCGGCCTCGGCGCCGAGCGTGCTGGCCTCGCTGCCGAGCGGAAGCGCCACAGGTTAGGCCCGGTCGTCCACCGAGGAGCGGCGGCTGCGGAACCAGAAGAAGCCGGCCAGCGCGAGCACTACGACGACGGCGGGGATCACCAACCACGCCCAGTTGAATCCAGCGGTTGCGCCCGCCGAGTCGACGGGCGTGGCGCTGTAGATGCCCCACGGGCCGTTCTGTTCGCTGATCACACCGTTCTGCGCCGGTTGGGTCACGAAGCCGCCGAAACGGTCCGAGCGGTATGCCTCGAGCATGTTGGGGTAGTAGATCACATTGTTGACCGCTGCATCGTAAATCAGTTTCTGCGCCTGCTGGACCAACGCGCTGCGCTTCTGCTGATCCAATTCCACGTGCTGCTGCTTGTAGAGTGCATCGAATTCCGGAAGGCAGAGCCCGTTTTCCGAGACTCCGCCGGTGCCGTCGGACTGCGTCGGCAAGGCCGAGCACTGGTTGATCGACAACTGGTAATCCGGGTCCGGGGCCATGCCCCAGCCGGTGAAGGCCAGATCGTAGTTCGCCGCCCCGAGATCGTCGTTGACCTGCAGATTCGCTTTCATCGACACGGTGAGTTCGATGCCGATGTCCTTGAGCCAGGGTTTGATGTAATCGGCCATCTGCTGCGCAGTGGCGTCGGTGCTGCGGCCGAGCAGGCGCAGCTGCAATGGCTTGCCGGTCTTGTCGAGGCGGATTCCGTCGGGACCCTTGGCGTAGCCGTTCTCGTCGAGGAGCTTGTTCGCCGCAGCGGGGTCGAACGACAAGCCCAGGCCTTGCGCGGGCAGGGCGTAATCCGGGTACGCGGCAGGCACTTCGCCGGTGCCGGGCTGACCGAGGCCCTGCAGGACTTTTTCCAGCAGCGTCTTGTTGTCCACGGCCATCACGATCGCTTTGCGAACGTTGAGGTCCTGCAACGCCGGATTGGTGTCGCCCATCAGTTCCCCGCTTTGGGTTTTGGTCCCCGGGTTGATGCCGAGTCCGACGTAACGGGTGCCCATCCCGGCGTTCGTGGTGATTCCGGCTTCCCCTTTGAGCGCTTCATACTGTGCCGGTGTCAGCCGGCTGACAATGTCGACTTCGCCGGTTTTCAAGGCCTGGACGGCAGCGTCGCCGGTCTTGTAGGGAACCCAGATGACGCCGTCGACCTTGGCTTTGCCCTGCCAGTAGTTGGGGTTGGCCTTCATGGTCACGCCGGCGGACTTGTCGTAGCTGCCGACCGTGAACGGGCCAGAACCGACGGAGTCTTTGTCATTGGCGAAAGTTGCCGGATCGGAGACCTTGGACCAGATGTGCTCCGGCAGGATCGGCAGCTGGGTCCCGGGGTTGGGTGCTTGCGCCGCGGTCAGCGTGATCACCAGAGTCTGCGGATCTTTCGCGACCACACCCGCCACGCTTTCCAGCAAAGTGCCATTGGCAGTTTTCAGGGCATCGTTGGCCTTGATCGCGTTGAAGGTCCAGGCTGCGTCGTTCGCGGTGATCGGTTCCCCATCGGACCATTTGCGCCCCTCGGGCAGGTTGAAGGTCCATACTTTGCCGTCGGGAGAGGTTTCCCATTTGTCCGCCATGCCGGGGACCGGGGTGTTGTCTTCAGGGCCGAACGCGACCAGGTTCTGGTACTGCAATGCGAGGACTTTGCTCGCGGAGGCGGTGATCGCGGTGAACGGATTGAGCGAGTCGATGTCGCCGGTCATCGCGATCTTGAGATTGTTCGGCGTGTCTGCGGCGATCGCCAGCGGGGCGGCCAGCGCCAAAGGCGCGGAAGCCAAGCCGACGCCTAGCAGTACTGCGGCAAAGCGCCGGGTGAAGCGAAGCGCGGCTCGATTCGGTGAATGCTGGCCAATCATCGGTCTAGCTGCCACAGGGTTCCCCTTTGGTGTTGTCGCTGGGTCGTTGTCGTCAGACATCGGCCCACGCTCCACCGCTGCGGCTGCTGCTCGTCCGCGCCGGAGGATCCGCTGATTGCCGGACGGTTTCGGGTGAACGGCGCAGCGATGGAGAGCGTGCCAGTCCCGATTATATATCCTTCGAACTGACGAAACGCCGGCGAGGCCGGCTGCGGGCTCAGGAATCCAGCAATGCGGCCTGGAGCCGGCCGTGGTGCCGGGACAGGAGTCCGTCGGCCTGCGCTGCATCCACCCCGGCCAGGACCATCAGAATCGCGGTTTTCACCGACCCCTGGGCGGCCTGCAGCGCGGCCTGCGCGGTTTCCGCCGGCGCGTCGGTGGCGAGCATCACCGTGCGTTCGCTGCGCGCCCGGAGTTTCGCATTGCTGGCTTGGAAATCGACCATCAAATTGCGGTACGTTTTGCCCAACCGCACCATGACGATGGTGCTGATCATGTTCAGCACCAGTTTTTGCGCGGTGCCGGCTTTCAGCCGGGTCGAACCGGCGAGGAACTCGGGGCCGAGTTCCACCTCGAGGGCCAGTTCGGCTGCGGCGCCCAGCGGCGAATCCGGGTTGCAAGCGAAGCCCACCGTGAAAGCTCCGGCTTCGGCAGCCTGGGCGATCGCGGCCAGCACATAGGGGGTTCGGCCGGAGGCCGAGATGCCGACCACTGAATCAGTCGGCTGCAGACCCAGGGCGGCGAGGTCGGCACGCCCGGCCTCCGCATCGTCTTCGGCGTTTTCCACGGCGTTGCGCAGCGCCGGTTCGCCGCCGGCCAGAAGGCCGCGTACCAGGCCCGGATCGGTGCCGAAGGTCGGCGGGCATTCGCTCGCGTCCAATACTCCGATCCGGCCGGGAGTGCCGGCGCCGACGTAGACCAACCGGCCGCCTTGGGCCATCCGGGCGGCTATTTCATCGATTGCGGCGGTGATCCGCGGCAATGCCACCGCGATCGCCGCGGGGACCTTCTGGTCTTCCCGGTTCATCGCCTGGACCAGGTCCAAGGTGCCCATGCCGTCCAGATCGGTGAGCTCCGGGTGGCTTTGTTCCGTGCTGAGGGCGCCCAGTTCGGTGCGCAGTTCGGCGGCTTGATCGGAAGGTTTCATCGGCTCGGCTTTCTGCAGATTGTGGTTTGGCGGTGCCGCGCCGCGGTGCTCCGCAGCGCGGTCAACGTTTGTCGATCGTGCTTTCCAAGCGGCTCTGCCTGCGCTGCAGCATGTCGAGCGCCAGTTCCGCGGGCAGACCGGTCAGCAGGATCAAGATCGCTGCCTTCGCGGAACCGCCGACCGAACCCAGGGTGAGTGCTGCGGTGAGCGCATCGACCCCGGTCGCGGCCATGACCACGTGCTCGTTGCGGGACGGCGACTGCGCGCTGCCGGTGTGCAGGTCCAGCGTCGCGGTACGTCCCGATCGGCCGGAGCAGGCCAGTGCCAGGGTCGCGATCAGGTTCACCAGAAGTTTCGCTGCGGTCTCGTTCGGGCCCCCGGCGTCGGCTGGAATCTCGATCGCGAGCGCGCCGGAGCGGTCCGCGGATTGCCGGACGGCCCGGGCATAATCGCAATCCTGGCCGGAGCCGAGGACCAGCACCGCGTCCCGTTGGTTCAGGTCGAGGGCCAACATGTCGGCGGCTCCGGCCAGGCTATCCCGGAGGCCTCCGGTCCGGCGCGCGGCCGCCGAGGGTCCGGCTCCGCCGGCGAATGCTTCGACCGGCGATTGGGTGGCGTCGGCGGTCAGCATGCCGATCCGGCCGGGTTGCTCGGCGGCTACGAGGAAGACCCGGCCCTGGTCGGCCAGCCGGCTGCCGAGCCGGCTGGCGGCCCGTTCGATCCGCTCGGCGGAACCCCAGGAGCCAAAGCAATCCTGATCGGGCCGGCGGTTCAGCAGGGCGACGATTTCCTCCGGGCGTGGATCGGAGAGGTCCACCCAGGGACGGCGGGCTGCGGCCTCGAGGAGCGGTTCCAGGCCGGTGGTCGCGTCGGCACGGGACTCTGCCATCGGATGACCTTTCGAGGGCATGCGGCTGCCCGGAGAACGAAGCGTGAAATTTTCTTACACAATCATACGGCAGGTTGTAAATATTAGAATTTACGGAATTGCCGGATGCTGCAACCAGCCGTCGGTTCCGGCGGTTCCGGGCATCCGGCAATCCGCCACGCTGCGGACACGCTACCCTGAACTGGGGGGAGAAAGGTCGAATATGTCAGATTTCCAGGCGCTGATCAGCTCCCATTTGAACGAACTCACGCCGGCCGCGCATCGGGTGGCTTCCGTGATCGTCGACGACTTGCGTGCGGCGGTCAATCTCACGATTTCCGAGCTGGCGGTCAAAGCCGGCACCTCCGAGCCCACCGTGTTGCGGTTTTGCCGGGTGCTCGGATTCCGCGGGTATCCCCAACTGCGGCTTGCTTTGGCGGCCGAAGTCGGCCGTAATGCCGGGGCCGAAGAAGGGCTCGGCTTGTCGGAGACCGCGCTGCGGGCCGAAGATTCTTTGGCCGACGTCGTGGCCAAAGTCCGGTTCAACGAAACCCGGGGCATCGACCAGACGCTGGCCGGCGTGGACCTGGCGAATCTGGACAAGATCGCCCGGGTGCTCGACGACGCCGCCAAAATCCACCTCTACGGTGTGGGCGCCGGTGATCTCGTGGCGCGGGACATGTATTACAAATTGTTCCGGATCGGCCGCAATGCCGCGGTGTACAGCAATCCGCACGATGCGTTGATGGCCGGTGCGCTGCTGGGCAAGCGGGACGTGGTGATGGCGTTTTCGCATAGTGGAACCACCGCTTTCACGCTCGATTTCGTCACTACAGCGCGGAAGCACGGGGCCCGTGCGGTGGTGCTGACCAATGCCCCGGGATCCCCGCTGGAGCTGGAAGCGGATTTCTCGATGCGCACCGAAGTGCGCGAATCGCCCTTCCGGTCCGGGGCGATGTCGTCGAGGCTGGCGCAGCTGGCGTTGATCGATTGCATTTTCATCGCGGTGGCCCAACGCCGTTACGATGCCACGGCGCGTGCGCTCGAACTCACCCGCGAAGTGGTGGCTCCGGCGCAGCGGCGCGATTTCTCGCTGTGAAGCCCGGCAGGGTGAAGCTCAGCGTGCGGTCAATCGGCGCACCGCGGCCTGGGCGCTGACCCGGGAGGACCCGAACGTGGTCAACGTCGGCACGGTCAAATCGGTACCGGCCAGCCCGGTGTTGAGGCAGATCAGTTCCGGGTTGGCGGCGGCCAGCCGGGCGAGCTCCCGACGCTGCTCCGGGTCCGCCTGCGAAATCTGCGCATCGATGATCACCAGATCCGGCGTGGCGTTCTGCTGTACGTCGAATTTCTCCGCGAAGGCGATGCTGAAATAGTCGAGGCTGCGTCCGACGGCCATATTGGGATTACGGCGCAGGTCTTTGATCGAGAGCCGGCCGGCGTCGAGCACCGAGTCGGGCAGCCTGGCCGACCCCTGACAGGCCCGGGCTGCTACTGCGACCCAGTCCGGACCGGCGGCGTCTGAGGCGGTCGGCTGCCGAGCCTGCAGCCGGGCGGTGAGCCCTTGGTTGCGCCGGTACGCTTCGGCGAGCCGTTCCCTGGGGATTTCGCCGCTTTCGACGGCGGCGAGCAAGGCATCCCGGATCTCCAGGTAGTCGGCCTCGTCGACCGTCCGGCCGGTCGGCTGGGCAACGCCGTCGCGCGGGTTGTCCGGATTCCCCACGCACAGCAAATCGGCGCCGGCCAGAATCGCCCGCACCGCGCCGCGGCCCGAGCCGATGGTCGCGCGGATCGCCGCCATGTCCAAAGCATCGGTGGCCAGGACGCCGTCGAACCCGGTATCGCGGAGCATCGCGAGCGCCTCGGGGTTGATCGTCGCGGGGGCGTCGCCGAGGTCGCTGAGCACGATGTGCGCGGTCATCACGGCCATGGCGCCGGCCTCGGCAGCGGCCTGGAAGGGCGGCAGGTGTTCGGAGACCAACCGGGCCAGATCCAAGTCCAGGACCGGCAGGCCCAGGTGCGAATCGGTGTGCGTGTCGCCGTGCCCCGGGAAGTGCTTGGCGCAGGCGGCGACGCCGGCGCTCTGGATGCCGCGGACCATCGCCGCGGTGTGCCTGGCCACCAGGTCGGTTTCGGAGCCGAAGGAGCGGACTCCGATCACCGGGTTCATCGGATTGGTGTTCACGTCCGCGACCGGGGCGATGGTGAGGTTGATCCCGTACTCCCGGCAGAGCCTGCCGATCCACGCGCCGGCGGCCGCGGTGAGCTCCGGGTCGTCGATCCGGCCCAGGACTGCGGCGCCGGGCAGCTCCGATCCGGTCTTGCTCTGCAGCCGGGTGACGTTGCCGCCTTCTTCGTCCACACCGATGATCGCGGCCGGGTTGAGCTCCCGGATCTGCTGCGACAGCCCGGTCAGTTGTGCTGCGGATTCGATGTTCTGCCGGAAGTAGACGACGCCGGCCAAGCCTTCACGCAACGCGGTGCGCAACCAGTCCGGCAAAGTTGCGCCCAGGAAGCCGGGCCAGATCACGCCGTTGACTTCGCGCAGCAGGTTCTCAGAGGTCATCCGCCGAACCTATGTTCCGGCCCGTGGCACTGTCAATTGCGGTGCGTTCGATTGCCGGGCCGGGCCCGTCCAGTTAGAGATACAACATGCCGCAATTTGTTTCGGTAGAATTCGTGCATGAATGGCGAACCCAAGGAAAGCCCAGTCAGCGGCAGGCGGCGGATCGTGTCGGCGAACGGTGCCAAACTGGCGGTATTCGAATACGGTTTGGCGGCCGGGCCGGGTGTGGACACCGTGGTCATGCTGCACGGTTACCCGGACGACCACCGAATGTGGCGGCCAGTGATCGAACAGCTGGCTGGCGATTTCCACATCGTCGCCTACGACACCCGCAACGCCGGTGAATCCTGGGTGGACACGGCCGGGTTGGCGCCATTCCGGATCCGCTACCTGGTTGATGATTTCTACACCGTGCTCGAGGCGCTGGACGTGCCGAAAGCCCATATCGTGGCCCACGATTGGGGCTCGGTCCAGGCCTGGGCGGTGGTCCGGGACGAGCGTGCCGAGGCTGCCGTGGCCTCGATGCTTTCCGCTTCCGGGCCGGACACCGCGCATTTGAAGCGCTGGTACCGGGACCGGCTGTCCCGGTTCGCCACGGTCCCGCAAGGACTGAACCAATTGCTCAAATCCTGGTACATCTGGATGTTCCAGCTGCCGAAGCTGCCGGAATTGGCGGTGCCGAAAATCATCAGCAGGCTGCCTGCGGACTACGACCGGGGCAACAATGCGGTGCGCGGCATCGCGCTGTACCGGGCCAACGTCGGAATCCGGAACGTGCGGCGGCCGGCCGGCCTGGCACCGGCCGGTGCGGTGCTGCGCAAGCGGACCGAGGTGCCGGTGCTGTTGGCCAACGCGCAACGGGACAAATACGTCTCGCCGGACCTTGCCGAAGGCGTCAGCGCCTGGGCGCCGGCGCTGGAACAGCTCACGGTGCCCGGCGGCCATTGGTGGCCGGCCCAGGATCCGGAAGCCTTCGCCGCCGTGGCCGCGGACTGGATCGGCCGGAACCGCTAGCCCCTCGGGTGGCATAAACTGTCGGTATCCCACCGAACCTGCCGGCTCCAGCGATCTGGGGTTGCGGCTGACTTTCTGGAGATTTTGTGACTTCTGTGCAGTTCGATCTGGTCCCCGTCCGCAGAGCGTTGATCTCGGTCTACGACAAAACCGGAGTCGAAGAGTTGGCGGCGGGTCTGCACCAGGCGGGGGTGGTGATCGTTTCGACCGGGTCCACGGCGGCCCGGATCCAAGCCGCCGGAATCCCGGTGACCGGGGTGGAAGAGGTCACCGGTTCCCCGGAGATGCTCGATGGCCGGGTCAAGACCCTGCACCCGCGGATCCATGCCGGGATCCTTGCGGACCGGCGCTTGCCGGACCATGTCCAGCAACTCACCGACCTGCAGATCGAAGCCTTCGATCTGGTCGTGGTGAACCTCTACCCGTTCGTGGAGACGGTTCGTTCCGGTGCGGAGCGCGACGACGTGGTGGAGCAAATCGATATCGGCGGTCCGTCGATGGTGCGTGCGGCAGCGAAGAACCACGCTTCAGTGGCCGTGGTGGTGGACCCGGCGCGTTATCCGGAGGCGGTCGCGGCGGCCCAGCACGGCGGCTTCAGCTTGGCGCTGCGCCAGCAATTGGCTGCTGCGGCGTTCGCGCACACCGCCGCCTACGACAATGCGGTCGCTTCCTGGACTGCGGCCCAGTTCGGCGACGGCAGCGGTCCGGAGAACCCCTGGCCGCCCTATGCCGGCTTGGCGTTGGAACGTTCCGAGGTGCTGCGTTACGGTGAGAACCCGCATCAAGCCGCGGCGCTCTATGTGGACAAGGCGGCGGCCCCCGGAATCGCCCAGGCCGATCAGTTGCACGGCAAGGCCATGAGCTACAACAATTTCGTCGATGCCGACGCCGCATTGCGTGCGGCCTTCGATTTCGACGAACCCGCGGTGGCGATCATCAAGCACGCGAACCCCTGCGGCATCGCGGTCGCCTCGGCCGGTGCCGAGGACCCGGTGGCGGATGCGCATGCCCGGGCCCACGCCTGCGACCCGATGAGCGCCTACGGTGGCGTGATCGCGGTCAACCGACCGGTGACCGCGGGGCTCGCGGCGAATCTCAAGGGCGTGCTGACCGAGGTCATCATTGCGCCGTCGTTCGAACCCGCGGCGCTGGAGCGGTTGCAGCTGCGCCAGGACATCCGGTTGCTCACGTTGCCCGATGGCTACCACCGGGACCCCACCGAATACCGGCAGGTCTCCGGCGGCATGCTGGTGCAGATGGTGGACACCATCGACGCCGAGGGCGATGACCCGGCGAACTGGGCGCTCGTGGCCGGCGAGCCGGCGGACGAAGCCACGCTGGCTGATTTGGCCTTCGCCTGGCGGGCCATCCGGGCCGCGAAGTCGAATGCGATCCTGCTCGCCCACGACGGTGCCGCGGTCGGCGTCGGGATGGGCCAAGTCAACCGGGTGGACTCCTGCAAATTGGCGGTGGAGCGGGCCAATACCCTGGCCCTGGACGCGGCCGGCAATCCGATCGAGCGCGCCCGCGGCGCGGTGGCCGCATCGGATGCATTCTTCCCGTTCGCGGACGGGTTGCAGATCCTGCTCGACGCCGGAGTGCGCGCCGTGGTGCAGCCGGGCGGGTCGAAGCGCGACGACGAGGTGGTTGCCGCTGCAGCTGCCGCGGGCGTCACGATGTACCTCACCGGAGCCCGGCACTTCTTCCACTGAGGTTCGTTTGGCGGACCCAGGCGTGCCGGCCGGGACGTCCCAGCGGGCGGCACCGCCCGCTGGGACACGCCCGGTTGGCCCCAGTGAGTTTGCTCACTCGGTGGGATACCGCTGCTGCGGATTTAGCGCGGCACAAGCCCGCGTGGCATAGTGGGGGTGGAGAATTCCCTGAAAATATCTGGGGCCCCACCCACCGGCCAGGACCATATTCCTGAAATCCTCGGTCGCGCGTGACGTCTGGCCCCTTAGCACTGAGGAGACCATAGTGTCTGAAGCGTCCAAGATCAAGGTAGTGGGCCCCGTCGTCGAACTCGATGGCGATGAGATGACCCGCATCATCTGGCAGTTCATCAAAGACCGCCTGATCCACCCCTACCTCGACATCGATCTGCGTTACTACGATCTGTCGATCCAGAACCGTGACGCCACGGACGACCAAGTGACCATCGATGCGGCCAACGCGATCAAGGAGCACCACGTCGGCGTCAAGTGCGCCACGATCACCCCGGACGAAGCCCGGGTGGAGGAATTCGGCCTGAAGAAGATGTGGGTCTCGCCCAACGGGACCATCCGCAACATCCTCGGCGGCGTGGTCTTCCGCGAGCCGATCATCATCTCCAACATCCCGCGCCTGGTGCCGGGTTGGAACAAGCCGATCATCATCGGCCGCCATGCCTTCGGCGACCAGTACCGCGCCAGCAACTTCAAGGTCCCCGGCCCGGGCACCCTGACGCTGACCTTCACCCCGTCCGACGGAGGCGAAGAGATCAAGCAGGAAGTCGTCACCTACCCGGAAGCGGGCGGCGTCGCGATGGGCATGTACAACTTCAACGACTCGATCAAGGACTTCGCCCGGGCCAGCTTCGCTTATGGCCTGCAGCGCAACTACCCGGTGTACCTTTCCACCAAGAACACCATCCTGAAGGCCTACGACGGCCAGTTCAAGGACATCTTCCAGGAGATCTTCGACAACGAGTTCAAGGACCAGTTCGAAGCCGCAGGCATCACCTACGAGCACCGTTTGATCGACGACATGGTTGCTTCCGCGATGAAGTGGGAAGGCGGCTACGTCTGGGCCTGCAAGAACTACGACGGCGACGTCCAGTCGGACACCGTGGCGCAGGGCTTCGGTTCGCTCGGCCTGATGACTTCGGTGCTGATGACCCCGGACGGCAAGACCGTCGAAGCCGAGGCCGCGCACGGCACGGTGACCCGGCACTACCGCCAGCACCAGCAGGGCAAGCCCACCTCCACCAACCCGATCGCCTCGATCTTCGCGTGGACCCGTGGCCTGATGCACCGCGGCAAGATCGACAACACCCCCGAGGTGGTCAGCTTCGCCGAGACCCTCGAGGACGTCGTCATCAAGACCGTCGAATCCGGAAAGATGACCAAGGACCTCGCGCTCCTGGTCAGCCCGAATCAGCCGTTCCTGACTACCGAGGACTTCTTGGCGGCTTTGGACGAGAACCTTTCGGCCCGGTTGGCTGGCTGACCCCGGGTTTTGAAATGGCGCCCCCTGGTGGGGCGCCATTTTCGTGTCCGGGATGCGGAACTGGATGACGCCGGATGACAGTTCTGAGCGAACTCCAAGGTTGGATTGCCATGATCGTGGTTCAGCACGGGCGGGTGCTTGTTTTTGACAACCGACGAAAGGGTTAATCGTGGCCATCAACGACCACTTGCCTGCTAAAAATCCCGTGTCGACTCAGATCGGCCTGACCATTCTGCGGGTGTTCCTGGGCGCAATGCTCGTCATCCAGGGCAGCCAGAAGCTGCTCGCCGGCCCGCAGGGCTTCATCGGTTACGTCCAGAGTCTGGGCGCCCCGGTTCCGGAACTCGCCGGATGGTTGGTGATGCTCGGTGAATTCGGTCTGGGCATCGCCTTGATCTTGGGCGTATTCACCAGGGTCGCGGCGGGCCTGGTGGCACTGATGATGTTTCTGATCTGGTTGGCCACCGCGGCCGGCCAACCGTTGTTCACCGAGGCGCCGGGTATCACCGCCGGCTTGCTCTGGTTCTACTTCGCCGCCGCCCTGGCGCTGCTCTTCAGCGGCGGCGGCAGCCTTGCCGTGGAGCGGCTTTTCGGCCGCAAAAAAACGGCTCCGGCGGAACGGATCCCGGATCCACAGCCGACCGTGACGGTGTGATCCGCACCGCATTCCGGACAAGAACGCAACCGCCTGTTTCGCTCCTGGAAACAGGCGGTTGCTTTTTGCCCGGATTGGCTGCACAATCACGTGAGGTAGATCACATTTGGTAACGATTCCGACCTGAATTCGTTATCTGAAATTTCCAGCAAGAGTATGTCCAAAAATAGCCAATTGGCTGTAGTGTTCTGGATCATATTCGGTATAGCGCCGGGACAATCCGCATGCCCGCACATACCGCAGTTGGGAAGGGAAACAATGAAGCGATCCAAGGTCCTCGCAACGTTGGCCATTGTGGCAACGGCTGGGCTTTTTATGAGTTCCTGCGCAAACCAGGCCGCAACATCGGGGGATAGCGGCTCGGCAAGCGGAGGGAAAGTCAACATTCCGTCCATTTCCAAGGTGGATGTTCCGGCCAATGCGGTGCTGCCGAAGGGCGACGGGAAGGCCGTCTGCCCGGCCAACACCACCTTGGCCTACATCGGAGCCGAAACCGGAGCGAATGCCCAACTCGGCATCAACATCTACAACGGCATCCAGCTGGCGATCGACCAGCACAACGCGAACAACCCCGGCTGCCAGGTGAAGTTCAGCAAGTACGACACCGAAGGTTCGCCGGACAAAGCCAACGGCCCGGTCACCCAGGTGACCAATCAGCCCGATGTGCTCGGCGTCGTCGGCCTGCCGTTCTCCGGCGAGTCGAAGGCCACCGGAAACATTTTCGAGCAGGCCGGTTTGGTGCACATCACGCCCTCGGCAACGGCGCCGGTGCTGACCACCAACGGCTGGACCACCTTCTTCCGCGGTTTGGGCAATGACTCGGTGCAGGGCCCGGCCGCAGCGAAATTCCTCACCGGAAAGCTCGAGGCCAAGAAGATCTTCGTCGTGCAGGACGATTCCGAGTACGGGATCGGCCTGGGCACCGCGATGTCCAGTGCCCTGAGCAAAGACAATCTGGTCGGCACCGAGAAGGTGACCACCGCGCAGAAGGACTTCTCCGCGGTGATTTCCAAGATCCAGAATGCCAAGGCAGATGCAGTGTTCTACGCCGGTTACTACGCGGAGGGCGCGCCCTTCGACCAGCAGCTGGTGAACAAAGGCTGGGAAGGCGTCTTCCTGGGGCCGGACGGTTCCAAGGACGATCAGTTCATCAAGCAGGCCGGTGAAGCGTCCTCGAATGCCTACTTCACCTGCGCTTGCATCCCCGGCGAACTGATTCCGGATTTCGCGACCGAATACAAGAAGATCTCCAACGGGGTGGAACCCGGAACCTACTCGATCGAGGGTTATGACGCCGCCACGGTGCTGCTGGCCGGCATCGATGCCGGCAAACAGACCCGGGCCGACTTGCTCGCCTGGGTGAAGTCCTACGACAAGAGCGGGTTGAGCAAACCGTACAAATGGGACGCCAAGGGGGAGTTGGCGACGCCTACCGTGTACGGATACAAGGTCGAAAACGGCAAGATCGTGCCAGTAGGCCCGATCAGCTGAGTATGGCAGGCACCGGTGTTGCGGGGCTGCCATGCGGCGGCCCCGCAACACTGGCCTGGATCCGTTCGGACTGAATCTTTCACTCGGCATCGTCAGGACCACACTCAATGCTCGCAACCTTCATCCACGCTGTTCCGCAACTTGTCCCTACTGACGGCGAATGGATTACCTTCGACGTCAATTCATTGGCGCAGAATTTCTGGAGCGTCACCTTCGACGGCCTCACCTTCGGGGCCATTTACGCACTCGTCGCCCTGGGCTACACCCTGGTTTACGGTGTACTCAACCTGATCAACTTCGCCCATTCGGAAGTCTTCATCGTCGGTTGTTACGGCGTCGTCTTCACGCTCACTGCGCTGGGCTTCGGCCCCTCCGCACCGCGGCTGGACATCTGGTCGATCATGCTCAATCTGGTCTTGGCCATGGTGGTGGCGATGATCCTCTCCGCGGTGACGGCGTTCGTGATCGAACGCCTCGCCTACCGGCCGTTGCGTCGGAAGAATGCGCCGCGCCTGGTCTTCCTGATCACCGCGATCGGCGCTTCGTACACCATCCAGTACCTGATCTTCCTCTGGCGCGGGGCCAACCCGGAGCCGGCGGTAATCATGTTCAAGCCGACCCCGGTTTTCGAAATCTTCGGCTCGATCATCGACTCGCAGCAGATCGTGATCGTGGTGGCCGCGTTCATCATGATGGTCATCGTGGACCAATTCATCCGCCGTTCGCGCACCGGCCGGGGCATCCGGGCGGTGGCCCAAGATCCGGACACCGCGACCCTGATGGGGGTCAACAAAGACCGGATCATCGTCACGACCTTCGTCATCGGCGGAGTCCTGGCCGGTGCAGCAGCACTCTTCTACGTCATGAAGGTGCCCTCCGGTGTGGTCTACAGCGGCGGCTTCGTGCTGGGCATCAAAGCCTTCGCGGCCGCAGTGCTCGGCGGCATCGGAAACGTCCGCGGCGCATTGCTCGGCGGTTTGCTGCTGGGCTTGATCGGCAACTACGGACAAATCCTGCTCGGGAATTCGCAATGGACCGACGTCGTCGCCTTCGTGGTGCTGGTGCTCGTGCTGCTGATCCGGCCGCAAGGAATTCTGGGCCAGTCCCTGGGAAGGAGCAAAGCATGACCTCGACTATCAGTGGATCTGCGCAGCAGAACAAGAAGCAAAAACGGGGTCTGTTCGGCGGACTGGGCGAACGCTGGCGCGGGTTGCCCCGGCCGGTGCAATGGCTCTGGTTGCTGATCGTGGTCGGATTGGCCTACGCCCTTCCAGTGCTCAACCCGCCGATCATCACCACGGAGCCCGGCAACAACTTCGCCCTGGCCTGTTTCGCGATGGCGGTTTTCGCCTTGGCAGCGGTCGGTTTGAACATCGTGGTCGGCTATGCGGGCCTGCTCGACCTGGGCT
Organism: Arthrobacter russicus; assembly: GCF_031454135.1. Classification (NCBI taxonomy): domain Bacteria; kingdom Bacillati; phylum Actinomycetota; class Actinomycetes; order Micrococcales; family Micrococcaceae; genus Arthrobacter; species Arthrobacter russicus. Next base: position 1,479,093 of record NZ_JAVDQF010000001.1, on the reverse strand, counting down.
ATGTCGCCTTCTTCGCGGTGGGCGCCTACACCACCGCGATGCTCACCAGCCCGGATTCGCCGTTCGTGAAGATCCCCTACTTGTGGACCATTCCGGTAGCGATGGCGGTGACCATGTTCTTCGGCGTGGTCCTGGGTGTGCCGACCTTGCGGTTGCGCGGCGACTATCTCGCCATCGTGACCCTCGGCTTCGGCGAAATCATTCGGATCCTGGCCACCATCATCCCCGCGATGAAAGGCCAGGTCGGCTTCCAGAACATCGGACGCCCGCCCGGCGACGGGCCGGACGGCGTGCCGATCTTCAACAACTCCAATGGAGTGCCTTGGTATTGGCTCACCCTCACCGTGATCATCGTGGTGCTGCTGCTGGTCGGCAACTTGGAGCGCAGCCGGGTGGGCCGGGCCTGGGTCTCGATCCGCGAGGATGAAGACGCGGCGGAGATCATGGGGGTGCCGACCTTCAAGTACAAAGTCTGGGCTTTCGCCATGGGCGCGGCCGTGGGCGGCATGTCCGGTGCGCTCTTCGCCGGGGCCACCGGATTCGTGAACAACCAGAAGTTCGACGTGCAGACCTCGGTGCTGTTCCTTGCCGCAGTGGTGCTCGGCGGGGCCGGAAACAAGGTGGGTGCGATCATCGGCGGTGCGATCGTGGCCTATGTGCCGCTGCGCTTCACCGCGATCGCGGATTACAAGTATTTGATCTTCGGGCTCGCCCTGGTGCTGCTGATGATCTTCCGCACGCACGGGTTGCTGGCCGCGCGGCAGCAGTTGCTGGCGTACAGCCGGCGGGCTTACCACCGGCTCCGGAAAAAGCCCGACGACGTCGGCAGCTCCGAATCCGGTGGATCGCCCAATGACGGAGTCCAGATCAAGGGGGCACAAGCATGAGCCACGTCGGCGGAAGCGATGCGCTCGCCGAGGAAATCGCGGAGAAGGTGGCGCCGGACCGCGAGATCGGCGTCGCAATCGGCGATGATTTGGTCCAGGTGCAGAATCTGACGGTCAAATTCGGCGGTCTGGTGGCGCTCGACGATGTTTCGTTCACGATCAAACGCGGCGAGATCCTGGGCTTGATCGGTCCCAACGGGGCCGGCAAGACCACCTGCTTCAATGCCATGACCGGAGTCTACAAACCGAGTTCGGGGAAGGTGCTGCTCGAGGGGCATTCCATCGGAGGGCGCCGCAAGCACAAGATCACCCAGCTCGGGCTGGCCCGGACCTTCCAGAACATCAGGCTCTTCAGCGAAATGACCGCTTTGGAGAACGTCGTGGTGGGCTTGGACGCCAGGCACCGGACCAGCGTGCTCGGCGCTTTGCTCCGATTGCCCCGGCATGTCCGGGAGGAGAAGAGTTCGATCGACCGGGGCATGGCTTTGCTCGAGTTCGTCGGGATCGCCGAATTCGCCGGCACCCTGGCGAAGAACCTGCCGTATGGCCATCAGCGCCGATTGGAGATCGCACGGGCGCTGGCCACGGATCCCAAAGTGCTCTGTCTGGACGAACCCGCCGCCGGCTTCAACCCGGCGGAAAAAGAAGAGCTGATGACGCTGATCCGGGCGATCCGCGACGACGGCTACACGGTCTTGCTGATCGAGCACGACATGCGTTTGGTCATGGGGGTCACTGACCGGATCGTGGTGCTGGAGTTCGGCAAGAAGATCGCGGACGGTCCACCGCATGAAATTCGGGAAGATCCGAAAGTCATTGCCGCATATCTGGGGGAGCCCGAAGATGACCTTGCTTGAGTTGAACGACGTTTCAGTCTTCTACGGCCGGATCCAGGCGATCCACAATATGTCCTTCAGCGTGGAACAGGGCGAAATCGTGTCCTTGATCGGGGCCAATGGCGCCGGGAAAACCACGACCATGAAGACCATCTCCGGGTTGCTCAATCCGAGTTCCGGTTCGATCACCTTCGAGGGTGCGGACATCACCAAGATGAAGGCGCACATCCGAGTGGTCCAGGGCATTTCGCAGGCACCGGAAGGCCGGGGGATTTTCCCCGGCATGACGGTGGCCGAGAATCTGGACATGGGCGCCTTCGGACGCGCCGACAAAACTGGGATGGATGCTGATCTGGATCGGGTTTTCGACCTGTTCCCGCGGCTCAAGGAACGGCAAAAGCAACTCGGCGGCACGATGTCCGGTGGCGAGCAGCAAATGCTCGCGATCGGCCGGGCGCTGATGTCGAACCCGAAGCTGCTGCTCTTGGACGAACCGTCAATGGGCCTGGCCCCGCAGTTCATCCGGCAGATCTTTTCGATCATCAGCGAAATCAACAAGCAGGGCACCACGGTGCTTTTGGTGGAGCAGAACGCGAATCAGGCGCTGGCCCGGGCGGACCGGGCCTTCGTCCTGGAAACCGGGGCGATCACCCAGCGCGGCACCGGCAAGGAACTGCTGGCGAATCCGGCCATCAAAGAAGCCTATTTGGGGGTGGCCTGAGTGCCGGAACACACAGCACGGCGGGACGAAGACGGTGCGACCGCTCGCGGCGCAGTGCGCACCCGGAAGCCACGGCGACTGATGCTGGCCGGCGGGTCCGCAGCGCTGATCTCAACACTGCTGTTTGCCGCGCCGCCGGCCGGAGCGGCAATCCGACCGGCGGTCGCGGTGCAGGGGCAGGAACAGATCGCCTTTTTCGGCTCGGTGGAAGAGTGCCGCGCCAAGGAGGCGTATTTCCGGGAAAACCTGGCGATCATCGTGCGCAAATGCGGTTGGGCCGGCGAAAGCATGCCGGTTTCGCAACGCTGGTACTTCACCTACCGGTTGACCTGAGTCTTCGCCGTGGGCCCGGTGCCGTGCTCAGAGTTCGAGCGCGACGCCGGGCATCGGCAGGACCAAGCGTGCCGCAATGCCGGCGGACTCGAAGCTCGCCTCAAGTTCGGCATGTCCTTCGCTGAAATGCGCCCAGCCTTCGCTGTGCACCGGAACCACGACGGCGTCGGGCATCAACCGTGCGGCTTCGGCGGCTTGTTCCGCGGTCAAGGTGAGCGGCGCGCCGTCGAACAGTTCGGTGCGGGCTGCCCCGGTGAACAACACCGCCACGGCGATATCCGGGAAACCCGCCGCCACGGCTTCGACGATCTTCAATGAGGCGTTGTCGCCGGATACATAGACGGTGGGCGCACCTGCCGCCTCCAGCACGAAGCCGACCACTTCGCCGACTTCGGCTTCCACGGTGGCGTTGTCGATCTCTTCCGGCCCGTGCAACGCCGGTACCGCGGTGACCAGGGTTCCGTTGACCTCGGCTGATTCCCAGGGGTGCAGCCCGAGCACCCCGCTGATCCGGGATGCCGCTCCCGGAGTACTCAGCACTTGGCCGGCCCGGGCCAAGGCCAAACGTCCGAACTCGTCCAGATTGTCCGGGTGCTCATCATGCGAAAGCAGGATCGCATCCAGTTCCGGAAGGCCGGGCAGCGGCAACGCCGGGCCGGAAAGCTTGCGCAGCACCTCGTTCGGACCGATCGGGTATTCCCCGGGCGGATCGAAGGTCGGATCGGTCAGGAAAACCGTCCCCCGGTAGTCGATCAGTGCGGTCGGCCCGCCGATCAAGGTCAGTGCGATACCAGTCATTTCTTCCCCCTAGAATTGAGTCCGCTCAGTCTAGGTCGTTCGGATACCGGACGCCTAACTGCTCACGGACCTGGTCCAAGAACCGCATGATGTCCAGCGAGTCCTGCCACGGCATGGTGGGGCTCTGCTGTTTTCCGGCTTGGATGCAGCGGGTCACTTCGCGGAGTTCGTAAACATAACCGCGCCCCGGCCAGGTGAACTCCTCAGTGCGTTCGACGTCCCAGCCGGACCCGTTCCAGCCGGCCCGGATCTTCAGGGCCGAGGGATTGTTCATGGAGCCCTCGGTTTCCATGAAGCCCTCGGTGCCGGCAATGCTGGCGGTGCGCGGCCCTTGGGCCACGAAGGAACTCATCAATTGCGCGAGCGCGCCGTCCGGGTAGCCCAAGGTGATGGCATTCTGTTCGTCCACGCCCCATTCGGTGATTGACCCGGTGGCCTGGACCCGCTCCGGTGCGCCGAGCATCCCCCAGGCCCAGAGCAAGGGGTAGACGGTCAGATCCAGCAACGCTCCGCCACCGGCCTCCGGGGCCCAGATCCGCGAACTGAGATCCCGGGGCGCCGGAAAGCCCAAGTCCGCACGGACCCATCGGATGCTGCCCAGTTCGCCTGCGGCGACGATTTCCAGGGCGCGCTGCACGCCCGGCACGAACCTGGACCACAGCGCTTCCATGAAGAACACGCCCTGGGTTCCGGCGAGCCGGACCAGCGCTTCGGCCTCCCGGGCGTTGATGGTCAGGGCTTTCTCGCAGAGCACATGTTTGCCTGCGCGCAGGGCTGCTTCGGCGACCTCGAAATGTTGCCCGTGCGGCGTCCCGATGTACACCACGTCGACCTCGGGGTCTTGGCACATCCGTTGGTAGCCGGGCACGCCGTCCTGGTCGGGATAGCTGGTCCGGAAGCCGAATTCTTCCGCGAAGGCCGCGGCCTTGCCGGCATCCCGCGAGGAAACCGCTTGCAGTTCCGCATCGGCGAGCAACGCCAAGTCGCCGGTGACCGAGTGGGCGATGCTCCCGGTGGAGACCACGCCCCATCGCAGGGCCTTGCCGGTCGCGGTCAGCGGGTCGGGGGTTCCGTCCGCGTACCAGTCGGGCCGGAGGATGTGGGTTTGTTGTTTCGCCATGGACACATTGTTTCATTGTCGGTTCTGTAACAGCCGTGGATTAACTCTTGCTACTTGCGTACTCAGTATGCAATGGTTGCTGGCAGCATACAACTCCGAAAGCAGAGGATTCCGATGAGGATAATGCGCAGGATCGTCTTTCCAGTGGTTTGGATCGCAGTTTTCGCCGTGATCGCGGTGGCTTTGGTGAAGATCGCGTTTTTGGACGGGCTCAAACCGGGTACGGTGGTGGGCGCTCCGGCCGCGAACATCGAGCCGGTGAGCTACTCGGTGGCGAAGGGAAACATCGACAATGTGGTCGAAATCAAGGGCATGGTCCGCTCCGATCCGGCGATACCGGTGCTTTCCAACGCGATCGGCGAGGTGGTGAAAATCTTCGTCGATGCCAAAGCCACGTTGGCCGAAGGCGATCCGTTGTTCCAGGTCAAAACCGAGGTCAAGCAAGCGCCGAACTCCGATCCGCAGGCTCCGCCGAGCAAGCCGGTCTACAAATACAGCAATGTGCTGGCTCCGGCAGGAGGGACGCTGGAGAACTTCCAGGTACTGCTCGAACAACAGGTGTCGATCGGCCAGAATGTCGGCAGCATCGGGCAGCAGTCGCTCTCGATCGAGGGATCGCTGGACAGCGCGCAGCAGTTCCGGCTGCTCAACAAGCCGACTACCTCGACCGCCACGGTCAATAATGGCCCGGCCCCGTTCGAGTGCCCCAATGTGGTCATTTCCGCGGCTGATCTCGGCTCGAAGCCGGGCACCGGTTCCAGCGGCGGTGCCGGGAATGGCGGCATGGCGGTGCCGGCGGCCTCTGGCGCCGGACCGGGCTCCGGCCAGGGCGGAGCCGGCAGCGGGACCGGCGACGACGCCGCACTCTCCGGCAAAGTGACCTGCAAGGTGCCGGCCGGGACTCCGGTTTTCGCCGGCTTGGGCGCCAAGCTCTCCCTCGTGGCCGGCAGTGCCAAGGACGTGGTCGTGGTTCCGCTGACCGCGGTCAAAGGGACTTTTCAAAGCGGTCTCGTGTGGTTGCAGGGCGAGCAGGGCCCGCAGGAGCGAAAAGTCACGCTGGGGCTCAACGACGGGAAAATGGTCGAGGTGACGGCCGGCCTCGCGGTAGGCGACGGCATTCTGCGCTACGTCCCCGGGGCGGCAGCGGATCGGAATGCGGGCTGTCCGCCCGGGGCGGTGTGTTCCGGCGGTCCTGGCTCTGCGGCTTCGGAGAACGTCGGTGGCTAGCGCGATGGAGCAACAGCAGGTGCTGATCGAACTCGAAGACGTCACGCGCACCGTGTTGCTGCCCAATGACGAACCGCTGCACATCCTGCGCGGCATCGACTTGACCTTGCGCAAGGGTGATCACACGGCAATCGTCGGCCGCTCCGGTTCGGGGAAATCCACGCTGCTGAATCTGCTCGGACTACTCGATCTGCCCACCGGAGGCACGGTCCGGTTCCTGGGCCGGGACGCCCGCAGGCTCAATGACCGCGCCAGGGCGAAACAGCGCGGAGCTTCGGTGGGTTTCGTTTTCCAGCAGTTCAACCTGCTGCCCGGACGGAGTGCCTTGGACAACGTCATGATGCCGCTGCTGTATGCGAACCCGGAAAAGTTCTGGCGACGGCGCAGGCTTGCTGCGGAGATGCTGGACCAAGTCGGTTTGGCCGACCGGATGGACACGGTGCCGAACCTGCTCTCCGGCGGTGAGCAGCAGCGGGTGGCGATCGCCCGGGCCTTGGTGCGCCGTCCGCAGCTGATCCTGGCGGATGAGCCCACCGGGGCCTTGGACGTGGAGACCGGGCAGAGCGTGATGCGGCTCTTGGACGCGGTGGCTGCGGAGACCGGTGCGGCCCTGGTCACGATCACCCATGATCTGAACGTCGCGCGGTTGGCCCGGAACCACTACCGCTTGGACAGCGGAGTATTGACCGAAGACCCATCGCTCGCCGACTCGATCCAGGAGGCGCTGGTATGACCGGCTTCATAGCGGCACTGGTCGAAGCCTGGGGTGAGTTCAAAGTACAGAAAATGCGGGTGCTGCTTTCCCTGATCGGCGTCGCCATATCGGTGGCCGCGTTGGCCTCGGTGGTCGGCGTCGGAGATTTGGTGCGGACCTCCATGGAACAGAAGCAAGAGGTCTACGGCGGCCGCACTGCCACGATCAGCGCATATCTCTCCTCCGGGGCCGGCACGCCGATGCCCGGAGCGCGCGAAGCCTTCCGCGAGTTGGCCACCCGCTACGGTCTGCAGTACACCAGTTCGAAAGAGGAGGGCGCCGGCGAATTCCAATTCCCCGACGGCGTGCGGCGGACCATGATGACCCGGATCGATCCGGCCTACGGGGTGATCCATCGGACCAAACTGGTCAAAGGATCGTGGTTCGCAGCCGACGACGCGCAGCGGCTGACCCCGGCGCTCGTGGTCAACGAGGCGTTCTACAAAGCGATGGGCCGGCCGGATCTGAACACCCAGCCGGAGATCAAGCTCCTCGGCACGACTGAAAAGACCACAGTGCTGATCGGGGTGGTGCCGGATGAATTCCAGCCGGCACAGCCCCAGGCTTTCGTGGTGTCCGACGTCGCGCTCGAACCGAGCCCCTACGGTGGCAGACTGAACTTCGAGGTCTGGGTGCAACCGGATCAAGCCGACACGGTGATGCAAGCGTTGCAATCAGACTTGTCCGCGGTATTTCCGAAGGCGAGCGTCGACGCACGCCGAGCGGATTTCGGGGCCCGGGGCGACCCGTTCGCCCCGATTCAATGGGGGATATCCGGCATCGCCGGTTTGGTGATGTTCCTGGGCATCCTCAGCCTGCTGAACATCACCTTGGTGACCATCCGCTACCGGGTCCGCGAAATCGGCATCCGGCGCAGCTTCGGCGCCACCGGCAGCCGGGTGTTCTTCGGCGTGCTGATGGAATCGATCGTGGCGACCACGATTGCCGGAATCGTGGGGGTGATGGGCGCCATCATCCTGGTGAAAAACCCGTGGCTGGAATCGGCGATCGGCCAAGGAATGACCGAGTTCCCGCCGTTCCCGATCAGCGCCGCGCTGATCGGCCTCGGTGCGGCGATCCTGGCCGGAGCGATCGCCGGTGCGGTGCCGGCGCTGATCGCGGTCCGGGTCAAGGTGATCGACGCGATCCGATTCTGAGCCGCGGACGGCGGTGCGTTTCGCATTCCCGGCCCGGTAGGCCAGCATTGAGCTATGGCGGATCAACTCACCGGCGATGCCGGGCAACAACCGGACGGTCCACAGGACATCCCGTACGCATTGCGGATCGCGGCGGACTGGGCCTGGCGGCTCGGGCTGGTCGTGATCGTTGCCGGTGGGCTGATCTGGCTGCTGAGCTTCGTCAGCTTCCTGGTCATCCCGATCATGGTCGCGGCGCTGCTAGCCGGGTTGTTGCTGCCGGTGGTGCGTTGGCTCACCGCGCACAAGGTGCCCCGTGGTCTGGCCGTGGCGATCGCGGAACTGGGCTTGATCGTCGTCGTGGTCGCCGCACTCGCCTTGGTGGGCCGGCAGATTTACACCGGTTTCCAAGACTTGTGGAGCGAAGCGCTGCAAGGCGTGCAGAAAATCCAACAATGGCTTTCCGACGGACCGCTGCACCTGACCACCGATCAGATTGACGGATACCTCAAACAGGCCGGGCAATCGCTGGAGAACAACAGCAGCAGCATTCTCAACGGAGCGTTGTCGTTCGGCAGCACGGCCGGGCACTTCGGCGCCGGTCTGATCCTGGCTCTGTTCATCCTGATCTTCTTCCTGCTCGAGGGCGAACGGATCTGGATGTTTTTGGTCGGACTGTTGCCGCGCCGGGCGCGTGCTGCTGGAAATGGCGCCGGGCGCCGGGGCTGGCGCTCCATGGTCAGCTACGTCCGGGTCCAGGTTTTCGTGGCCTTCGTGGACGCCGTGGGCATCGGGGTCGGCGCGGCGATCATCCAAGTACCCCTGGCCTTGCCGCTCGGCGTCCTGGTTTTCCTCGGCTCGTTCATCCCGATTCTGGGCGCCTTGGTGACCGGCGGCGTGGCGGTGCTGCTGGCGCTGGTTGCCAACGGCCCGATCAATGCGCTGATCATGTTGATCATCGTCTTGGTGGTGCAGCAGGCGGAGAGCCACATCCTGCAACCGTTGGTCATGGGCAAAGCGGTCTCGCTGCACCCGGTCGCGGTGATCCTCGCCGTGGCTGCCGGTTCGTTCCTGGCCGGCATCCCGGGGGCCCTGTTCGCGGTTCCGTTGTTGGCCGTGACCAATGCCGCGGTCCGCTACATCGCGTCCCGCGGCTGGGAATCGGACCCAGCGGTCAACCCGCCGCCGGCCTCCGCAGCACCGGATGAACCCGCGGACGAGTCACCCGGTACTGCAGAGGCTGCAGGGGCTTAGTCCCGGCAGTTTCCGCTTGGCTCAGGTGGAGAGGCAGTTGAAGGTTTCGATCCAACCGTCGTTCCAGACGAATTTCGCGACCGCGTTGCCGAGCACTTCTGATTTCGTGAACACGGTCAGCATGCCGTTCTCGTCTTGACCCGAGCAATCCACGTACTCGTCCGATTTCGCGCCGTTCTTGACGTTGATCAATTCCCAGTTGTTCGCGTCGAAGACCTTCATCGCACCCACACAGGTGTAGGGGTCTTTCCCGTTCCAATCTTGGTCCTGACCGGAATTGTCGGTGCAAACGTAATTGTAGGGTTTGACCGGATCGGCAGAGTTGGCCTGGGCGGGGGTGGCCAGGCTGGTCAGCGCGAAGAGGGATAGAAGCACGATCAAAAGCGTGTTGCGGATCTTTTTCTTGCTTGACATTGTTGCTCCTGGTTTAGGGCCTCGGGAAGAGCTCCACGATCTGGCCGTCCCCGGGGGCAAAGGACCTAATGCCTTGATCTTAGGCTTGATTCCCAAGTCTGACTAGGGGCAATTGTTGGCACAAAAAACGACGGCGGCCTTCCTGCTCAGGAAGGCCGCCGTCGGGCGTTGTCCGCTTGCTGCTGGCTACTTGGTCAGCGGTCCGAGCGTCGGATCGTTGGCGTAGGCCTGGGCGGCGTTCGCCTTGGTCACGATGACCGGCTCCAGGAACTTGGTTGGTACGTCCTTGGTCCCGTTGTTCGAGGTTGTCGTGGTGGCCGGGGTCTTGCCCTGCTGCAGGTCGGTCACCATCGCGACAGCGGCCTTGACCAGATTGCTGGTGTCCTTGTTGATCGTAGAGTACTGCTCGCCGGCCATGATCGACTTCACCGACTCGACTTCGGAATCCTGACCGGTGACCACCGGGATCGGCTTGCCGGCGGCTTTCACCGAGGTGATGATCGCGCGGGCCAGGGTGTCGTTCGGGGAGAGCACCCCGTCCAACGGAGCGGTGGTGTAGTTCGCGGCGAGCAGGGTGTCCATCCGCTTCTGAGCGTTGGCGGCGAGCCAACCCTGGGTGGCGGCGTCATTCTGGCTGACCTGGCCGGAGACCACCTTGAGCGTGCCGTCGTCGATCTTCGGCTTGAGCACGCTCATCGCGCCGTCGAAGAACGGCTTCGAGTTGGCGTCGGCTGGGTCACCGGCGAACAACTCGATGTTGTATGGTCCACTCGGCTTCTTGGTCTTCATGCCCTCCAACAGCGCCTGGCCTTGCAACTCGCCGACCTTGAAGTTGTCGTAGGCCAGGTAGTAGTCGACATTGCTGGTATTGGTCAGTGCCCGGTCGTAGGCGATGATGGTGACGCCGGCATCCTTGGCCTGCTTGAGCTGGGTGCCCAGTTGCGAACCGTCGACGGCGCCGACGATGATCACCTTGGCGCCATTGGAGATCATCGAGTTGATCTGGTTCTGCTGTTCGGTGGCGCCGTTGTTGGCGAACTGCACGTCCGCCTTGAAGCCGGCGCTCTTCAGATCCGAGTTGAACAGATTCTCGGCGAGCACCCAGTTCTCCGAGGTCTTTTGCGGGAGGGCCACGCCGATGGTGGCGTCCTTGGCAAAGCCGGCTGCAGCCGAGCCGTTGCTGCCGCTGGAGGAGTCGCCGCGCCCGCAGCCGGTCAGGGCGAGTGCCGAGATGGCCGCGATGGCCGCAACCGACGTCAGCGTCTTAGTGAATTTCACCATGGTTGTCGCTTTCTTCTTTGAGTGATTGATGGGGAGAAGTATCAGGTGTTCGTCTGCAGCCCAGACTTTTCGTTCCGGTTGAAGTTCTTCATCATCAGGCCGATGATGGACTTGCGGCCTTGGCTCTTGTTGTAGACGTCGATCGCCACCGCGATCAGCAGCACCAGGCCCTTGATCACCGAGGTCCAGCTTGCACCCACGCTCATCAATTGCAAGCCGTTGTTGAGCATGGCCATGACCAGGCCGCCGATCATCGAGCCCATTACGGTGCCGACGCCGCCGCTGACCGCAGCACCGCCGATGAACACCGCGGCGATCGCGTCGAGTTCCCATCCGGTGCCATCGGCCGGCCCGGACGAGGTGGAGCGGCCGATGAAGATGATCGCGGCCACTGCGGCCAGAATCGACATGTTCATCATGACCAGGAAGTTGACCTTGCGGCTCTTCACGCCGGAGAGCTCGGCGGCGTTTTTGTTGCCGCCGACCGCGTAGACATGCCGGCCAATGATGGTCTTGGAAGAAATGAAGCCGTAGATCAGCACCAGCACCGCCAGAATGACCCCGGCGATCGGAAACGAGGTGCCGGTCCGTCCGGAGGCGAAGAGGTACGTCGCGTAGATGATCACTGTGGAAACCGCCGCGATTTTCACCACGGGAACCCAGACTGCCGGAACGCTGGCGCCGAGTTTGATCGAGTCCCGTCGCGATTTGAGCTCGCTCCAGACCAGCGCGGCGATGCAGATCAGACCAAGCAGCAAGGTGAGGTTGTTGAACCCGGTGTCCGGGCCGATCTCCGGCAAGTAGCCGCCGCCCAAATACTGGATCTGTTCCGGCACCGGGATGCTCTGCGAGTTGCCGACCAGCTGGTTCAGGCCGCGGAACAGCAACATGCCGGCAAGCGTGACGATGAATGCCGGAATGCCGACGATCGCCACCCAGAAGCCCTGCCAGGCGCCGACCAATGCGCCGACCAGCAGGCCCAGCAGTACGCCGAGGTACCAGGGCAAGCCCCAGTCCCGCATCGTGATCGCCACTACGATGCCGACGAAGGCCGCAACGGAACCCACGGAGAGGTCGATGTGCCCGGCGATGATCACCAAGACCATGCCGATGGCCAGGATCAAGACGTAGGAGTTGCCGTTGATCAGGTTCTGCATGTTGAACGGGGTGAAGACCTTGCCGCCAGAGAAAATCTGGAAGAAGACCATCAACGCAATCAACGCGAAGATCATGCCGAACTGGCGGACGTTTCCGCCGAATATCTGTTTGATGTTGTTCATCGGTGTGTTTCCTCGGTCCCCTTTGGTTCCCCGGTGATTGCGGCTAGGCCGATTTCTTGGCGGCGGTCATGAGTTTCATCAGGCTCTCCTGATCGGCGTCGCCTTTGTTCAGCACGCCGGTGATCGAGCCTTCGAAGATGGTGTAGATCCGGTCGGAGAGCCCCAACAACTCCGGCAGCTCGGAGGAAATCACGATCACGCCCTTGCCTTGGTCCGCGAGCTTCTGGATGATTCCGTAAATTTCGTATTTCGCCCCGACGTCGATGCCGCGGGTGGGCTCATCGAGAATCAGCAGATCCGGGTCGGTGAACATCCATTTCGCCAGCACCACCTTTTGCTGATTGCCGCCGGAGAGCTTCGCGACGCCTTCGTCCACACTCGGTGCTTTGGTGCGCAACTGCTTCCGGTAGTCTTCGGCGACCCGGTATTCCTGGTCCTCGTCCACGACCAGACCGCGGGTGATCTTCTGCAGCGCTGCGGCTACCGTGGTGGTTTTGATGTCGTCGAGCAGATTCAAACCGAGGGACTTCCGGTCCTCGGTGACGTAGCCCAGCCCGGCGTCGATGGCATCGGCGACGTTGTGCAACTTGAGGGTTTTGCCGTCCTTGATGATTTCCCCGGAGAGGAACCGGCCGTAGGAACGGCCGAAGATGCTGCGCGCCAGTTCGGTGCGCCCGGCCCCCATCAGCCCGGCGAAGCCGACGATCTCGCCGCGGCGGACCGTGAACGACTCGTTTTTGCAGACCAGCCGGTCGGCGATCTGCGGATGCGCCACGTTCCAGTTCTTGACCTCGAAGAACACGTCGCCGATTTTCGGCTCATGGTCCGGAAAGCGGGATTCCAGGGTACGGCCCACCATGCCGCGGATGATCCGGTCCTCATCGGCGCCGTCTTCGGCGACATTGAGGGTTTCGATCGACTGGCCGTCCCGGATGATGGTGATTTCATCGGCGACCGCTTCGATCTCGTTGAGCTTGTGCGAGATCATGATCGAAGCGATTCCTCTGCCCTTCAGGCCCCGGATCAGATCCAGCAAGTGCTGCGAATCGGATTCGTTCAGCGCGGCGGTCGGTTCGTCCAGAATGAGCAGTTTCACCGATTTGTTGAGCGCCTTGGCGATTTCCACCAGCTGCTGCTTGCCGACACCGATTTCTTTGACCGGGGTGTCCGGATCATCGCTGAGTCCGACCCGGGCGAGCAGGTCGATGGCGCGGCGCCGTGCTTCGGTCCAGTTGATCACGCCGAATTTCGTCGGTTCATTGCCCAGGAAGATGTTTTCGGTGATCGACAGTTCGGGGATCAAAGCCAACTCTTGGTGGATGATCACGATTCCCGCCGACTCCGAGGCCCGGATGTCCTTGAACTTGCAGACTTCGCCCTGGTAGACGATGTCGCCGTCGTAGCTGCCATAGGGGTACACGCCGGAGAGCACTTTCATCAAGGTGCTCTTACCCGCGCCGTTTTCGCCGCAAATCGCATGGATCTCGCCGGCCCGTACGGTCAACGAGACGTTCGAGAGCGCCTTGACCCCAGGGAACTCTTTGGTGATGGCGCGCATTTCCAAGATCACCGGAGCGGCGACAGTGCTGCTTGACATGAAACATTCCCTCCCAGTGGGACGTCATTGTCGCCCCGGTGTTTACGTCTGAAGAAAGTAAACTCGCTTGTACGGCTTGTCGTCAAGTATTGAACACAACGACTGGATAACACTCGGTGTCAGGCGCTGGCCTCAGTGCTCAATGCCGAGCTGATTCCCTGGTGCTGGAAGACCAGCGCCGCACCGCCGAGCGCCTCGGCCCGATTGCCCATCGACGACATCACCAGGTGCGTGGTTTCGCCGATCGCCGGCACCGCGTGGCGGATCAGCCCGCGACGGATCGGTTCCAGCAGGATCTCGCCCAGTTCGGCCAGTGGGCCGCCCACCACGATCACTTCCGGATTGAGCAGATTGGCCACATTGGCCACCGCCCGGCCGACCGCCTGGCCGGCGTCGTCGATCACCCGGAGGGTCGCCGAATCCTTGGCTCTGGCCTGCCGGATGATGTCTTCGGTAGTGATCGGCGCCGGCGCTCCGCGGGAGAGCAATTCGATCATGATCGCGGTCGAGGCGACGGTTTCCAGGCAGCCCCGATTGCCGCAGCGGCAGATCAGCCCCTGCTCGGAAATCGTGGCGTGGCCGATTTCCCCGGTGATCCCGATATTGCCGTAGTACGGCGAACCGCCGAGCACCAGTCCGGCACCGATGCCGCTGCCGATCTTGACGAAGATCAGATCCTCGACGGCGTTGTGGGCGCCCCAGGTGACTTGGGCGAGCGCGCCGAGATTGGCGTCATTGTCCACATAGACCGGAACGCCGAGCGCCTCTTCCAGCATTTCCAGGATGTTGATGCCGACCCACTCGGGCAGGATCGCCCCTTGGATCACCGTGCCGGTGCGGCTGTCGATCGGGCCGGGGATGCCGACGCCGGCGCCGACCACGGCGCTTTCCGGGAGCCCGGAATCGGCCAGCAGCCCACGGAGCAGTTCGGCTGCCGCGCGGACGCCGTCCACGGCCAGATGCCCCAGCGGCAGCCGGATCGAGCGCTCCGCGATGATCCGGTAGCCCAGGCTCGCGATCACCACCCGCACGTGGGTGCGGCCGACGTCGATGCCGACCGCCACCGCGCCCTTGGAATTCAACCGCACCGAGGTGGCCCGACGTCCGGAACTCGTGGTCGGCGCGGTCGAGACCAGACCGCCGTCGGACATGATCTTGACCAGATTCGAGACCGTGGCGGTGGAGAGCCCGGTATGCCGGGAAAGCTCGGCCTGGGTGAGCGGCCCTGCGTTCAAGAGGGTTTCGACGATCCGCTGCTGGTTGCGTTGCCGCAGGGCGGTTTGGGAACCGGGGTTGCGGGGAAGGCGCGTTGTCGAGCGTGCATCGGCGGACATATAGGTAGAGTGCATTACTTTCTGATTGCAGTCAAGAATTGAACACAAAGCTCGGACAAATGCCGCAACCGGTCAATTTTGGGTTTTTTCTTCCGCGGATTCAGGCGTGCAGTTGCCGGTGGGCTTGGGCCAATTGCTGGTAATGGTCCGCGTTGGCGCGAATCCCGGCGAGCTCGTCCTCGCCGATTTCGCGCCGGACTTTGCCGGGCACTCCGGCGACCAGGGAGCGCGGCGGGATCACGGTGCCTTCCAGGACCACCGCGCCGCCGGCGATCAGGGAACCCGCGCCGATCCGGGCGCCGTTCATGATCGTGGCGCCCATGCCGATCAGGCAATCGTCTTCGACGGTGCAGCCGTGCACCACCGCACCGTGGCCCACGCTGACCCGGTCGCCCACGGTGGCCGGGAACCCGGGATCGGCATGCAGCACCACGTTGTCCTGCAGATTCGAGCCTTCGCCTACCGAGATGCTCGCGGTATCGCCACGCAGCACTGCGCCGTAGAAGGCGCTGGAGCCGCGGCCCAAACGCACGTCGCCGATGAGCGAGGCATTGGGCGCCACGAAGGCGTCCTCGGCGACCATCGGGGCGGTGCCGGAAAATTCATAGATGGGACTCATAATGCCAAGGGTATCGTCCCGGCAGTCTCCGGCGGCGGTTGGCGATGCGGTCTGGCGGCCGGCTCAGGCGCTGACTGCTGCGCGCACGGCGTGCCGGGCTCGGTGCAGGCTGGCCAGTTCCAGGTACCTGGTGGCGTTGTGCCAGATGTTCTCCAGCTCGGTTTCGGTGGTTTCCCGCCGGATTTTGGCCGGGACGCCGGCGACCAGTGAGCGGGCCGGGATCTGCATGCCCTCCAAGACCACGGAACCCGCGGCGATCAGGGAACCTTCGCCGATGTGCGCCCCATTGAGCACCGTGGCGCCCATGCCGATCAGGCAATCGTCTTCGACGGTGCAGCCGTGGACGGTCGCATTGTGGCCAATGCTCACTCCGGCGCCCAGTTGCGTCGGGTAGCCCGGGGTGGCGTGCACCACGACGTTGTCCTGGACGTTGCTGCCGGGGCCGATGCTGATCGTTTCGGCGTCGCCGCGCAGCACGGCTCCGTAGAAAGCGCTGGCATTGTCGGCCAGTGAGACGCTGCCGATCACGGTTGCCGAGGGTGCGATGAATACGTTCTCCCCGATCACGGGAATTTCTCCTGAAAAATCATATAAGGGGCTCATGCATTGATTTTATCCGGGAGCAATAGTGCTTTTGTTGAAACTATGACTATGCATAGGAATGTTGCCGGAGGTTCGCCGTTCGGGAGATGATTAAAAGGTTGGGCGTCTTCCATTGTGAGGCGAGGCGAGGTCGTCGGAATTCTTGTCAAAGCTGACCAGAAAGCCCGTAATATCAGTATTTTTCAGCGTTCAGGGGAAGTTGGAGGCGCTCCGAACGAGTGTGAAAAATTATTTAGGGCAACAAATTAAATTGATTCTTTCGGGCGATTTTATAAGCTGTTTATTCAGTCGATTGAAAAGCTGAAAGTAACTTTCACGAACACGTCGAAGATCGAGGTTTTGTTCTTTTACCGAATATCGGCATCGCCCGGCCTCAGGCGAAAACGACGGTGCGCTTCCCGTCCAGCAGCACCCGATGCTCGGCATGCCAGCGAACCGCCTGGGCCAACGTCCGCGCTTCCACGGCCCGGCCCATCTGGGCCAGTCGCTCCGAGGTGTGGGCATGGTCCACCCGGATCACTTCCTGCTCGATGATCGGCCCCTCGTCGAGTTCCCCGGTCACGTAGTGCGCGGTGGCGCCGATCAGCTTGACTCCGCGGGCATGGGCCTGGGCATAGGGGCGCGCGCCTTTGAACGAGGGCAGGAAGGAATGGTGGATGTTGATCGCCCGGCCGGAGAGCTCGCGGCACAACTCATCGGAAAGGATCTGCATGTAGCGGGCCAAGACCACGAGTTCCACATCGTGCGCAGCGGCGAGTTCCCGCAGCACCTGCTCCGCTGCTGCTTTGTTCCGCGGGTCCACTGGGACGTGATGGAACGGAATCCCGTAGAACGCGGCCATTTCGGCCAAGTCGGGATGGTTGGAGACGATCGCCGGGACTTCGATCGGCAGCTGGCCCGACCGCTGTTGGAACAGCAGTTCATTGAGGCAGTGCGCTTCTTTGGACACCATCAGCAGAGTGCGCACCGGGGTGCCGACCCGGTGCAGGGTCCAATCCAAGGCGAACTCTTCGGCAATCGGCTGTACTGCCGAGCGCAGTCCATCGAGTGGTTCCGGAGTGCTCACTTCCACTCGCATGAAGAAGGTGCCATCCGACGCATCCAGTGCATCCGGAGAACCGGTGCTGCCGTACTGCTGGGATTCGGTGATGTTGCCGCCGGCGGCGAGCAGCGCACCGCTGACCGCATGCACGATGCCGGGCCGGTCGGGGCAGGACAGGGTCAGCGCGTATCGGGGAGTCTGAGCATCAGTCACCGAATCAGGCTACTGGCAGTGCTGCCGATTCTTCGGGTTCCGGTTGAATTTTGACGTCGTCCAGATACCGCAGTGCGGCCAAGGCGGCGGACCGTCCGGCCCGGGTCGCCCCCAGAGTCGAGGCGGATGCCCCGTAGCCGACCAGGAACAGCCGCGGTTCCTTGACCACCAGGACCCCGTCCATCAGGATCCCGCCGCCGGGTTCGCGCAGCTTCAGCGGCGCCAAGTGGTCCAGCGATGCCCGGAACCCGGTGGCCCAGAGCACCGCGTCGAGGGGTTCTGCTGAACCGTCTTCGAAAATGGCGCTCCCGGCCTCCAGCCGTTGCAGCGGGCCGCGGGAGGCCAGCACTCCGGAGGCTATTCCGTCCCGGTACATCCGGGTCATCGGCAACCCGGTGACGCCGACCACGCTGATCGGCGGCAGCCCGGCCCGCGTCCGTCCGTCGACAGCGCGTTCCACCTCCCGGCCCCAGTCCGGGTTGTCGTCCAGGCAGCGGAACTCCGGCGGCCGGCGCGTGGACCAGAAAGTCTGCGCACCGGCGTCGTGCAGTTGCAGCAGGAATTGCGCCGCCGAGGTGCCGCCGCCGACCACCAGGACCCGCTGCCCGGTGAAATCCGAAGCCTGTTGGAAATCGTGCGTGTGCAGTTGCCGTCCGCCGAACTCGGCGGCGCCGGGGTAGTAGGGCCAATAGGGTTTGTCCCAGGTGCCAGTTCCGCTGATCACCGTACGGGCGTTGAACTCCCCGGTGCTGGTCCGCAGGCTCAGGCCGGTTGCCCCCGGCAGCGCGCTGACTGCCAGGACCTTGGCCGGGCGCTGCACCCGCAACTGGTTCTCGGCCTCGAACGCGCCGTAGTATTCGGCGACCACTTCGGAAGCCGGCCGGGACGATTCCGGAGCGCCGAGCGGAAATCCGGGCAAGTCGTGGATCCCGTGCGCCGCCCCCAAGGTCAAGGAGGGCCACCGGTGCTGCCAGGCGCCGCCCGGACCGGGGTTCGCATCGAGCACTAGGAAGTCGCTTCCCGCCCGGAGTCCCTTCCGTTGGAGGTGGTAGGCGGCGGAGAGCCCGGCCTGACCGGCCCCGATCACCACGGTTTCATACATGCCTGCTCCAACGATCCGGTCACGGCCGGAATTCCCGGGCTAATCTGGCAGCATGCAGATCCGATTCAACCCGATCGATCCGGCTGCCGAGGCAGCTGAGCTGGTGGCCTTCCTCTGCCGGAACGAGTGGCCGTTCCACGGCAGCGCGAGACTGGACGAAGTTGCGGTGCGGCACCGCATCGCGGCCGGCCACTACTGGAACTCGGAT
Source organism: Arthrobacter russicus (assembly GCF_031454135.1). Taxonomy (NCBI): domain Bacteria; kingdom Bacillati; phylum Actinomycetota; class Actinomycetes; order Micrococcales; family Micrococcaceae; genus Arthrobacter; species Arthrobacter russicus. Next base: position 1,460,334 of record NZ_JAVDQF010000001.1, on the reverse strand, counting down.
CGCGAAGCCTTCTGGATCGAAGCGCCGGAGCGTATCGGCTACCTCGCGCTGGAGGACCTCGCCGACCTGGCCGACGGCGGCAACCCGGTTTTCGATCTGCGCCTGGCCGAGCAGTATCGGGGCCGAGGCCTGGCGGTACCGATACTTCGTGCCTTGGCGGGACAGGTCTTCGAACGATTCCCGTCGGTGCGCAGACTGGAAGGGCAAACCAGGGAAGACAACTTGGCAATGCGCAAGGCCTTCCGGAAAGCGGGCTTCCTGAAAGAAGCCCACTACCGGCAAGCCTGGCCGACTGGCGACGGCGGCTACCTGGCCTCGGTAGCCTACGGACTACTGCGCGGAGACTTCGAAACCGGCACGGTCAGCAGCTTCGATTGGGCGGACTGAACCGTGCATCCCACGCCCGTCCAATCGGCAGATCGAGTGGGCTCAGACGTCCCTGCCCACTGGAGCCCCGAATTGGACGGGCGTGGAACGGGGGAGCCCGGTGGGCTAAGCTGGGCAGGTCGCGACTGGCGTAAGGTGGCCTACCACCGGGGAGCGGCACGCATGCAGACCATGGATCGTACGCCTGGGACCGGGGTCATGTTCACGGTGGTGCCGCAATAAACATTGATGTTTGGACCGCACCAGCCGGTAGCCTGACCATAGAACACCACCTCACGCCCAGGAGTTGTCGATGTCCACAGATGCTTTGTCAAACACCCCGCTCGCAGAACTCGATCCGGAAATCGCCCAAGTCCTGCAGGACGAATTGGGCCGTCAGCGCAATACCCTGGAAATGATCGCCTCGGAGAACTTCGCGCCGCGTGCGGTCCTGGAAGCCCAGGGTTCGGTGCTGACCAACAAATACGCCGAAGGCTATCCGGGGCGCCGCTATTACGGCGGCTGCGAATTCGTCGACGTCGCCGAGAATCTCGCCATCGAACGGGTCAAAGACCTCTTCGGCGCCGAGTACGCCAATGTCCAGCCGCACTCCGGCGCCCAGGCCAATGCGGCGGCGCTCGCCGCGATGATCAACCCCGGAGACAAGATCCTGGGGCTTTCGCTGGCCCACGGTGGCCACCTCACTCACGGCATGAAACTGAATTTCTCCGGCAAACTCTATGAAGTCGCGGCTTACCAAGTCGAAGCAGACAGCTTCCGGATCGATATGGACAAGCTCCGGGAACAGGCGAAAGCCGAAAAGCCGCAGGTGATCATTGCCGGATGGTCCGCGTACCCGCGCCACCTCGATTTCGCCGCGTTCCGCTCGATTGCCGATGAAGTCGGTGCTTTGCTCTGGACCGACATGGCGCATTTCGCCGGGTTGGTCGCGGCCGGCCTGCACCCGTCCCCGGTGCCGTACTCCGACGTCGTCACCTCGACCGTGCACAAGACGCTCGCCGGGCCGCGCTCCGGTGTGATCCTGGCCAAGCAGGAGTGGGCCAAAAAGCTCAACTCGGCGGTGTTCCCGGGCCAGCAGGGCGGCCCGCTGATGCACGTCATCGCGGCCAAAGCGGTGGCGTTCAAGGTCGCCGCCGGTGCGGAGTTCAAGGAACGCCAGGGCCGTGTGATCGAAGGCGCCAAAATCTTGGCCGAGCGGCTCAACCAGCCTGATCTCGCGGCAGCCGGCGTCTCGGTGCTCACCGGCGGCACCGATGTGCACCTGGTGCTCGTCGACCTGCGCAATTCCGCGTTGGACGGCCAGCAGGCCGAGGACCTGCTGCACAGCGTCGGCATCACGGTGAACCGCAATGCGGTGCCCTTCGATCCGCGCCCGCCAATGGTCACCTCCGGGCTGCGGATCGGCACCCCGGCGTTGGCGACCCGGGGGTTCGGCGCAGCCGAGTTCAGCGAGGTGGCTGAGATCATCGCCGAGGCGCTCAAGGCGGGAAGTGCCGCAGATGCCGAGGCTTTGCGGGCCCGGGTGGCCACACTCGCCGAAGCTTTCCCGCTGTACCCCGGAATCGAAAGCTGAGCATGGCGGCGAAGATTCTGGACGGCAAGCTGGCGGCCGCCGCGGTCAAATCCGAGCTGGTCGAGCGGATCGCGGCGCTCAAGGCGCAGGGGGTCACTCCCGGCTTGGCCACCGTGCTGGTCGGCGACGATGCGCCGAGCCACTCCTACGTCAAGATGAAACACCAAGACGCCCAAGGGCTCGGTCTGGCGTCGTTCGAGCGTCAGCTCGCCGCGGAAACCACCCAGGAAGAGCTCGACGCGGTGATCGACGAACTCAACGCCAATCCGGAGGTGCACGGCATCCTGGTGCAGATCCCGCTGCCCAAGCATCTGGACGAGCAGGCCGTGTTGGAGCGGATCGACCCGGCCAAGGACGCGGATGGGCTGCACCCGGTGAATCTGGGTCGCTTGGTGCTCAATGTCAACGGTGAAATCGACTCGCCGCTGCCCTGCACCCCGGTCGGCACGATCGAGTTGATGCAGCGCAACGGCATCGAACTGGCCGGCAAGCACGTGGTCGTCGTCGGCCGCGGGATCACCGTGGGCCGGGCGCTGGGGCTGTTGCTCACCCGGCGCGCGATCAATGCCACGGTGACTTTGACGCACACCGGGACCGCGGACCTGGCCGCGCACTTGCGCCAAGCGGATGTGGTGATTTCCGCAGTCGGCGTCGCACACCTGATCAAAGCGGCGGACCTCAAGCCCGGAGCGGTGGTGCTCGACGTCGGGGTGTCCCGCGAACGCGACGAAACCACCGGCAAGTCGAAACTGCTGGGCGACATCGCCCCGGACGTGGCCGAGATCGCAGCTTGGATCTCGCCGAACCCCGGCGGTGTCGGACCGATGACCCGGGCGCTGCTGATGTCCAATGTGGTGCAGGCGGCGGAGGCCGCACAGCGCTAGACCCGGCTTCGAGCGTTGACTTATGGCGGGTCTGCGGCTTGCCAACCCGCCATAAGTCAACGCTCGGCGGGTTACTGGAACAGTTGCTGCATGGCCCCGTAGTCGGCGGCGCCTCGCAATGCCGTGAACTCGCCGGTTTCCAGGATCTGCTGCGCAGCACGTTCCGCGGTGGCATAGGCGAGTCCGGCGAGGTCGTTGCCCACCGAAATGCGGCGCACTCCGGCCGCTTTGAGTTCCGCGACGCTCGGCGCGCTGGGGCCGGCGAGCACGTTCACCGGGGCATCGACGGCCGCGGTAATCTCGGCCAGCTTGTCCAGATCCAGCAGCCCCGGCACGAAGACGCCGCTGGCCCCGGCCTCCAGATAGGCGCGGCTCCGTTCGATGACTTGCCGCACGCCGTCCTGCGGCGGATTCCCGGCCAGGAAGACGTCGGTGCGGGCGTTGATGAAGAGCCCGAGGCCGGCTGCCTGGGCGGCCGCCCGGACCACGCCGATCCGGTGTGCGGCGTGATCGACGCCGAGCAGCCCGGCGGTACCGGAGTCTTCGAGGTTCACTCCGGCGGCGCCGGCGTCGATGACCGCCCGGGCATTGGCCGAAAGCCCGGCATCGTCGTCCGCATAACCGGACTCGATGTCCGCGCTCACCGGTACTCCGACGGATCGGCTGATCCGGGCGATGGTCGCCAAGGCGAGTTCGAAGGGCAGCCGGTTTCCGTCCGGGTAGCCATGCGACCAGGACACCGCGGAGCTGCTGGTGGCGACAGCCGCGGCGCCGGCGCGCACCATCAACCGGGCGGACGCCGCGTCCCAGGCGTTGGGCAGGACGAGCAGGTCCTGGTGCAGGGCGGTGAAGGACTCCGTGAGGTCTTTTGTGATGCCCTCATTCAGCCAGACCGGGTCCTCCGGCACCAGGGCATTGCGGACAACTCCAGACCGCGATCTGGGTTCCGGCGAAATTGTGCCGGAGATCACTTCTCACGAGTTTGCACTTAGTGCAAAAATGCACTTAGTGTATTTACGTGACTGATTTGATGCAGGACCAAAACCGCCGTGAGAAGAACAAGACCGCAACCCGGGGAGCCATTGCCGAGGCCGCTTTGGACTTGCTCCGGACGAAGGGCATGGGCGGATTCACGGTCGAGAATGTGGCTGACGCGGCCGGAATCTCCCGACGCACCTTCTTCAACTACTTCCCTTCCGCGGAGGCGGCCATCGCCTCCAGCACCGAGTCCTTCCTGGACCTGGCCATCGAGCAGTTCCGGGAACGGCCCTTGGACGAACCGATCCTGGAAGCAGCGCAAAACGCGCTCATCGCACTGGCCGATCCGATGCATTTGGCGACCATCGCCGAGGTCTACAGCTTGGCCGGCCAGCATGACGCGGTCGGCCGATTCCAACTGGAGATCTGGAACGACTGCACCGACAAGATCATCGCCGCCGCCAAACCGCGGTTCAGTGCGAGCACCGACGAGCTGTACGTGCGGGCCCTGGTCGGCTCGGTGATCGCCTGCGGCAAGGCCGCGATGGAGGTCTGGTTCGCCCGCAACGGCGCCGCGATCGATGAAACGTCACTACGCGACCTGCGGGCGCTGATGATCCGGTCGATCGCCCACCTCGGTGCCGGGTTCGTCCGGCCCGAGCAGTAACAACCCTTGAATCTGCTACCCACCGTCAACGACTGAGAAACGGGAAACCCATGGCTTTGCTGCTCTATCGACTCGGAAAATTTTCCGCCACCCATCGTTGGGCGGTGGTGGCGCTCTGGTTGGTGATCCTGCTCGGCGCCGGCGGCGCTGCGGCGGCCTTCCACGGCCAAATGTCCAACAATTTCCAGATTCCCGGCACGGAAACCCAGCGGATGCTGGACAAGCTCAAAACCGATTTGCCATCCTCCGCCGGCGGCAGCGCCGGCATCGTCTTCGAATCCGGCAACGGGTTCAGCGACGCGCAGAAAAGCGCGATCGACGATGCTTTGCAGAACCTCGGAACCAAGAGCTACGTGCAATCGGCGGTGAGCCCGTTCGAAACCCAGGCCCAGATCGACGGGACCGCCGCGCAAATCCAAGCCGGCCAGCAAAAGCTCGACGCCGGTGCAGCGCAACTCGCCGCGGGGCAGGCGCAACTGGCGCAATTGGAAGCCATTCCGCAACGGCCGGCCGCGGTCGAAGCCCAGTACCAGGCGCTCAAGGCCCAGCTCGCCGCGGCTGAAGCGGAAGCCGCCGCCGGCGAAGCGCAACTTGCTGCCGCGAAACAGCAAGTCGCGGCGTCGCAAGGCTTGCGCTTCGTGTCCGAAAACGGAAAAGCCGCAGTGGCCCAGGTCCAGTTCAAAGTCTCGCTCTACAGCTTGCAGCCCAGTGATCGCCAGGATGTCCAGAGCATCGTCAACGAGGCGAAATCCGCCGGCGTCGAGGTCTATTTCAGCAAGGAGATCACCGAAGACGTCTCCCAGCTGTTCGGCCCGGCCGAAATCATCGGCGTGGTGATTGCCGCGATCGTCCTGATCGTGATGCTCGGCACCTTGATCGCGGCCGGACTGCCGTTGTTGATGGCGGTGATCGGCGTCGGAATCGGAGTGGGCGGCACGTTCGCGCTCACCGGCGTGATCGAGATGAGCTCCATTTCGCCGATGCTGGCCTTGATGCTCGGTTTGGCAGTCGGCATCGACTACTCGCTGTTCATCGTCAACCGGCACCGGCAGCAGTTGCTGGGCGGGATGGACCTGCGCGAATCGATTGCCAAGGCCACCGGCACCAGTGGCAATGCAGTGCTCTTCGCGGGCCTGACCGTGGTGATCGCGCTGGCTGCGTTGACCATTTCCGGATTGCCGTTTCTTTCCGTGCTGGGCTTGGCCGCCGCGGCGACCGTCGCCTTCGCGGTGCTGATCGCGCTGACGCTCACCCCGGCGGTGCTCGGCTTGATCGGCAAACGGGTGATTTCCCGCCGGGCCTGGCGCAAGGCGGAGCTGCACCCGGGCGAGGCTGAGGCCAAATCCGAAGCGAAGTCGCATAGCGCTAAAGGCTCCGGATGGGGCGGATTCGTCACCCGACACCCGATCATGACCCTGGTGGCGAGTGTGCTGGCGCTCGTGGTCGTCGCGCTGCCAGCGGCGAGCCTGCGGCTGGCGTTGCCGGACGGCGGCTCCGAGCCCGTCGATTCGAGCGCCTTCAAGTCCTACCAGTCGATCGAAAACAATTTCGGCGCCGGCATGAACGGTCCGATCATGGTGGTCGGCGAGTTGCCCGCCGGGCTGAGCGACGCCGATGTGCAGCAGGCGCGGTTCAATGTCGCGAACGAACTGCGCGCGGTGCAAAACGTCACGGCCGCGGTTCCGGTTGCCTTGAGCGACGACAAGCGCACCGCGGTGTTCCAAGTGATCCCGAAGGACGGGCCGGCAAGCGCCAGCACCGTGACTGTGGTGCACGACCTTCGCGAAGCCGGAACCAAGATCAAGTCGGACACCGGGGTGCAGATCGGTTTGACCGGGCAAACCGCGGCCAACGTCGATGTCTCCGCGAAACTCGGCGAGGCGTTGCCGCTGTACTTGGCCGTCGTCGTCGGGCTGTCGTTGCTCCTGCTGTTGCTGGTCTTCCGCTCCATCGTGGTGCCGTTGCTAGCCACCGGCGGGTTCCTGCTTTCGCTCGCGGCCAGCTTCGGCGCAGTGGTGGCCGTCTACCAATGGGGCTGGCTCGGCGCGGTGTTCGATGTGCCCAATCCCGCCGCGGTGCTGTCCTTCCTGCCGATCATCCTGATTGGGGTGCTCTTCGGTCTGGCCATGGACTACCAGGTCTTCATCACCTCCGGGATGCGAGAGGCTTTTGCGCACGGCGAGAACGCGAAACAAGCGGTGCGCACCGGATTCAGCCATGCGGCCAAGGTGGTGGTGGCCGCGGCGATCATCATGACCAGTGTTTTCGCGGGCTTCATTTTCTCGCATCTGACCATGGTCCGCCCGCTCGGATTCGCGCTGGCTTTCGGTGTGCTGATCGACGCCTTCGTGGTGCGGATGACGATCGTGCCGGCTGCGATGCACCTGCTGGGCAAAACCGCCTGGTGGCTGCCGCGCTGGTTGGACAAGATCCTGCCCGACGTCGACGTCGAGGGCGCCAAAGTGGTGGCCCTGCACGAAGCGCGCAGCGCTGATCCCCAGGACGACGACAAAGATGAAGATCTAGTCGCGGCCAAAGCCTGATCGGTGGCGAAGGGCCGGACGCTGGATGCGTTCGGCCCTTCGCGCTCCGGCCGGGACGGGGCTTACCAGGATCGAATACCTGTACTAGTCTGTTCTGGTGCTCAACGAAGAAATCGCTCCGGCATCACCCCACCCGACCACCGCGGATGCGGTGGTTTCCGCGCGTGCGCTGACCAAAAGCTACGGCGATTTCACCGCGGTCGACGGCATTTCCTTCGACGTCGCGCCGGGGGAGTCCTTCGGCCTGCTCGGCCCGAATGGAGCCGGCAAATCGACCACCATGCGGATGATCGGCGGGGTTTCGCAACGGACCTCGGGCGACTTGACGATCATGGGCCTGGATCCGGAAAAACACGGCCCGCAGGTGCGCGCCCATCTGGGCGTGGTTCCGCAGCAGGACAATCTGGACGAAGAATTGAAAGTCCGGGACAACCTGATCGTCTACGGGCGTTATTTCGGGCTGCCGCTGAGCTACCTCAGGCCGAAGGCCGATGAGCTTTTGGAGTTCGCGCAGTTGACCGAAAAGGCCTCCGCCAAGGTCGACGACCTGTCCGGCGGCATGAAACGGCGTTTGACGATCGCCCGCTCTCTGGTCAACGATCCGAAAATCCTGCTCCTCGACGAACCGACCACCGGGCTGGACCCGCAGGCCCGGCACATCCTCTGGGACCGGCTCTTCCGGCTCAAAGAAGCCGGTACCACCTTGATTCTGACCACGCATTACATGGACGAGGCCGAGCAACTGTGCGACCGGCTGATCGTGGTGGACAAAGGCAGCATCATGGCCGAAGGATCACCGGCGTCATTGATCCGGGAGTATTCGACGCGCGAGGTGGTGGAACTGCGCTTCGGTTCGGAACGCAACAGCTCGGTCGGCACGGAGCTGCAGGGGATCGGCGAGCGGATCGAGACTTTGCCGGACCGGGTGCTGATCTATGCCGACGACGGCGAAAAGGTGATGGAAGCGATCGCCGGTCGGGGATTGCACCCCTTGACCTCGCTGATCCGGCGTTCTTCGCTGGAAGACGTGTTCCTCCGGTTGACCGGGAGGAGCCTCATTGACTGAGCCGCACCCGATCCCGGAACGGACCAAAATACCGGTTCCGTTGACTCCGGAGCAGTCCGCCGTCAAGGCTGTGCGCTTCGGCTCCTGGTATTTCGCAGAGCACATGTTCCGCCAAATGCGGAACTGGCTGGTTTCGATTGCCGCCTATTCGATCGGTTCCCCGCTGGCGTACCTGTTCGCGATGGGGATCGGTCTGGCCTCGCTGGTGAATTCGAGCACCAGCAACCAATTTTCCGGGGTCAGTTACCAGACTTTCATCGCTCCGGCGCTCGTGGCTTCGACCGCGCTGATGTCGGCCGCCGGGGATTTCATGTTCCCGGTGATGGCCGGGTTCCGCTGGCGCAGGATCTACTACGGGCCGCATGCTTCGCCGTTGGTCCCGGAGCAGATCGCCAAGGGGCACATCATCTCGACCTTCATCCGGATCCTGCTGCCCACCGCGGTCTATTACCTGATCGTGGTCTTGTTCCAGGCGGCGCCGTCGCCCTGGGGATGGCTTTCGGTGCTGACCGCGAGTCTGGCCGCAATGAGCTTCGGCTTGCCGCTGATGGCGTGGGTGGCCACGCTGAAAACCGACGCCGGCCAGTTCGCGATGGTGCAGCGGTTCATCGTGACCCCATTGTTCCTGTTTTCCGGAACGTTCTTCCCACTGAGCCAGTTGCCGGTCTTCCTGCAGTGGATCGGTTGGATTTCACCCTTGTGGCATGCCACCGAATTGGGCCGGGTGCTGAGTTTCGGCTATCCGGAAGCAGCCTGGCTCACCGTGGTCCACCTGGTGTACCTGTTGGCGCTGGCCGGGTTCGGTTGGCGCCTGTCGCAGCGGATCTACGCGAAGAGGTTGGCAGAATGAGCGCGGCATTGTCCGGCACGGAATCCGCAGCGGATTCCGCGGCCGCCCGGGTGGCGAACCGCAGGGGCAGCTTCGGTGCGCTGTATTCCGGCAATGCCAGGTCGGTGATCGCCCGCGGACTCTTGGCCACGCGCAGCACCAATTGGTTGGTGATGCTTTCCGGTTTCGTGGAACCGGTGCTGTATCTGTTGTCGATGGGCGTGGGGCTCGGTTCGCTGGTCGGCGCGGTGACCGGTCCGGGCGGGCAGCAGATCAGTTACGCCGCCTATATCGCCCCGGCGCTGCTGGCCACCTCGGCGATGAACGGCGCGGTCTACGATTCCACCTGGAACGTGTTCTTCAAGATGAATTTCGCAAAGCTCTACCAAGGCATGCTCTACACCTCGCTGGGGCCGTTGGACGTTGCCCTGGGCGAGATCTTCCTGGCTCTGCTGCGCGGTTTCGTCTATGCGACCGGATTCACCATCGTGATGGCCGCGATGGGCCTGGTGACCTCGCCCTTGGCCTTGTTGATGGTGCCGGCCTCGGTGTTCATCGCCTTCGGCTTTGCCAGCTTCGGGATGGGCATCACGAGTTTCATCAAGAGTTTCCAAGGCATGGACTGGATCAACTTCGTGATGTTGCCGATGTTCTTGTTCTCCGCGACCTTCTACCCGCTCTCGGTCTACCCGGAAGCAGTCCAGTGGATCATCCAGGCTCTGCCGCTGTGGCATGGGGTCGAGCTGCTGCGCGAGCTCGGTGCCGGGGTGATCGGTTGGGGCACCGCGGGGCACCTGCTGTATTACGTGGTGATGACCGTGCTCGGATTGATCCTGACCACGTCCAGATTGCGCAAGCTCTTCCTCAAATAATCGGGCAGTCCGCAATAGCCCGGCAATGGTTCAAAAATTCCCTACCGGCCGGCCTAAGCTCGGACCATGGCGTCGGTCTGGGAACTCGCGGCAGCGGACGTGCTGCCACAGCTGGATGCCGGGTTGGCGGGCTATTTCGGTGCGCTGCCGGACGGGAAAGTCGGTCTGGGCCGGGGCAGTTTCCAGCAGGTCGGCACGCCGCGGCGCTGGCTCTGGCCGGTGCTGTGGCTGCTGGCGCGGGAAGGGATCGTGTTCCCGGTATGGCAGCAGCGGGTCCCCTTCGAGGTATGCAACCGACCGGGTCACGACCGCCGGGGACGCGCGACGCTCTCCGCGACCCGGACTTTCCACTTCCGGAACGGCAGCAAGGTGATGCCGGATTCGATCGCCGTGGAAGCGGATGGATCGCTGACCGACTGCCTGGGCAAACACGGCTGGCTGGCCGTGTCGCTGACCGTCGAGGCCCGCGACGGGGCGATGCGGCTGACCGGCTCGCGGGTCCGGCTCCGGGTTCCCTGGGGCTGGTTGAGGATTCCCGCTGCGGTGTCGCCCGGCGTGCAGATCACTGAGCGCTTCGATGCCGAGACCGGCCGGCAGCAGGTTTCGATGCGCTTGAGCCAACCGCAGTTGGGGCTGCTCTACGAATACCGCGGCGACTTCGGTTACCGCTGGGCGGACTCGCCGGACTCGCCGGACTCGCCGGACTGACCGGGACGGGGCCGGTCGAGGTTGTCCACGATCAAGCCCAGCGTGAAATCGAACCGCTGGTGCCCGTCGCCCGAGGTCAGCTCTGCTGCATAGCGGCTGGTGTTCGGGAAACGTGCTGCGGGCAGGGCGCTGAAGCGCTGCACCAACTCGGCGCGCTCGTCGTTGCTCAACACCCAGCCCTCGTTCAGTTCGCTCCGCCGGTGCGCCGAGAGCGCGATCTCCAATGCGTAAGCGCCCACGTAGAGGAAGAGCGCATCGATCGCCCAGGCTGCGGTCTGCGGATCGATGCCGCCGGCGAGCAGGATCGCCAACATGCCTTCGTTGATCCGCAAGACGTCGAGATCGGTGACCACCATGGAGAGTGCGGCCCGGGAGATGCCCGGGTAGTTCAGGTACTGGTCCCTCAGCTGGGTGCAGACGTCCACGATCTGTTCCCGCCAAGCTGCCGGGTCGGGCTCGGGCAGCACCAGTTGGCTGCACAGTCGGCCGATGATCAGCTCATCGATATCGGCTTTGTTGACCACGTGGGCGTAGAGCGAGGCGGGGCCGGTATTGAGCAGACCGGCCACGCTGCGCATGGTCATCGCCTCGTAGCCTTTGCCGGCGACGATCTCCAGAGCGGCATCGGTGATCCGTTCAACGGTGATTGGCGTGTTCCGCCGGGGCTGCCGGGCGGTTGCCGCGGCCGGTTGCGCGTGCCGGGCGGCCCGGCGCTGCTTGGGATCCACACTCATGCCTTCCAGTGTAGCTTGACACGAACAATGTTCCATTGATAGAACAGTGTTCGTAATTCTAGAACAATGTTCGTCGATGATGCCGGTACCACTCCGCACCACCGCTCTTGGAAGGAATGCCGATGAGCAGCCAGTCTGAAATCCAATCGAAGCCCGTGGCCGGCCCGCCGCAATCGTTGCGCGAGGTCTGGGTTGCGCTTGCCGGTCTTGCCGCGGTGTTCCTGTTCGAGATGCTGGACAACTCGATCCTCAACGTGGCGCTGCCCACGATCGGCCGTGAGTTGCAGGCCTCGACCACCGGCCTGCAATGGGTGACCGGTGCCTATGCGGTGGTTTTCGGCGGTCTGATGCTGGTCTTCGGTGTGATCGCCGACAAGTTCGGCCGACGCCGGATCATGCTGATCGGACTGGTGCTGTTGGCCGCGGCCAGCCTGGCGACGGCGTTCGTCAGCACTGCGGAGCAGCTGATCGCAGTCCGGGTCGCGATGGGCGTGGCCGCAGCGATGACCACGCCGGGCTCGATGGCGCTGGCTTTCCGGTTGTTCCAGGACGACGGCCTGCGGGTGCGCGCCTTGACGCTGATCTCCACCGTGGGCTTGATCGGACTCGCGATCGGCCCGACCGCCGGCGGGCTGGTCCTGGCGGTCGCGCCCTGGCAAGTCCTGCTGCTGGTGAACGTGCCGATCGCGCTGCTCGCGATCATCGGTGTGCGCAGCGGCATCGCGACTGACGATCCGGCTGAGCTGCACCGCGATCCGGTGGACGTCGGCGGTGCGATCCTCGGCACCGTGACCATCGTGCTGGCGCTCGTCGCGCCGACCCTGTTCGTCAACGAAGGTTCCGGATCGGCACTGCCGTGGATCGCGGTTGTTGCCGCGCTGGTCGCTGCGGTGCTCTTCGTGCTGCGCGAGCGTTCCGCACGTTACCCCATGCTCGACCTGACCCTGGTGGCCCGGCCTCTGGTATCGAGCGGCTTGGCGTTCAAGGCCGCGACCGGACTAGCCACCGCCGGCCTGGGCTATCTGGTGACCTTGCAACTCCAGCTGGAGTGGGGTTGGCCGCCGGCCCTGGCCGCGCTCGGTCTGCTGCCGCAGGTCGTCGTGCTGATCGCCGGCGGCGTCTTCGTCAGCCCGTTCGTGCGCTGGGTCGGTCTGGGCCGCGCCGCCTGGCTGAGTGCCGCGGCAGTCGTCGTCGGGCTTGCCGTCTACGGCCTGTTCGGTGGTTTCGGCTATTTCTGGATCGCCGTCGCATTGGCGCTCGTCGCGGCCGGGCTGCGGGTGAACGGTGTGGTCGCTGCGACCAATGTGCTCAAAGGCCTGCCGGAGAACCGGACCACGATCGGCGTGGCGCTGGTCGACACCTCCAGCGAGGTCGCCACCGGAGTCGGCATCGCGCTGACCGGTACTCTGCTCGCCGTGATCTTCAACGGGAGCATTGTCAGCCCGGACTGGAACCCGCAGCAATACGGCGAGTTCCGTGCCGCGATCACGATTGCCGGGCTCTCGCTGACCGGGTTGGCAGCGGCTCTGGTGGGCTGGGGCTTCGTCCGGGCCCGCGGTTCCGCGGAATCCGAGGCCTAACCGAGTCCGTGTTCCACGCAGAAAAGCGCCGCCTGCACCCTGGAGACCAGATTCAGTTTCCCGAAGATCCGGGACAGATGGGTTTTCACCGTGGTTTCCGCGATGCCGAGCCGGCGCGCGATCTGCTGATTCGTCCAGCCCGCGCCGACCGCCCGCAGCACGTCCAGTTCCCGGGCGGTCAGTTCAGCTAGTCCTTGCGGCGTCCGGGCTTCGGGCCGGGGTTCCGCCGCGGCAGCAGAGACCAGCTTCTCGATGACCGTCCGGGTGACTTCGGGAGCGAGCACCGCGTCGCCGGCTGCGACATTGCCGATGCCCTGGATGATCGCTTCGGCGGAAGCGGATTTCAGCAAGAACCCCGCAGCCCCGGCCCGCAAGCCGCCCAGCACATAGTCGTCCAGGTCGAAGGTGGTCAGGATCAGCACCCGGGCGGTTCCGGCCGCGCTGATCTGCCGGGTGGCTTCGATGCCGTCCATGCCGGGCATCCGGATGTCCATCAACACCACCTCCGGGCGCAGACTGCGACTCATCGCCACCGCGGTGGCCCCGTCGCCGGCCTCGCCGACCACCTCGATTCCGGGGTCCTGGGACAGGATCATCCGCAGGCCCTGCCGGATCGCCGCGTGGTCGTCGGCCAGCAAGACCGAAATCACCGGGTTCACCTGGGCAACCGCACGGCGACCCGCCAGCGGTCGCCGGCGGCGTCTGCGGAAAAGCTGCCACCCAGTTCGGCGGCCCGGACGGCCATGTTCGCCAAGCCGTAGCCTTGCCGGTTCCCGGATTCCGCGGCTTGGACCAGCGGATTCTCCACGGTGAGCAGTGCAGCTCCGGGATCGGCATCCAACCGTACCGTGACCGGCTGTCCGGGTGCGTGTTTGTTCGCGTTGGTCAGCGCTTCCTGGCTGATCCGGTACAACGTGCTCGAGGCTGCCGAGCCGAGGTCTTCCGGGATCCGGACGAGCAATTCCACCGGGTTTCCCGCGGCCCGGCTGGCTTCGGCCAGGGCCCGCAGTTCGGCGCCCAAATCCAACCCTCCGGCGCTCCCTGGCGCGTCCCGGCGGTCTTCGCCGGTATGCAGCACATCGATCATCTGGCGCATATCGGCCAAGCCTTTCAACGAGGTTTCCCGGGAAGCCCTGAGTACTTCGCCGCGCAGTGCGGGATCCGCGGAGCGCAATGCTGCTTCGCTCTGCAAGGCGATCGCGGAAAGCCGTCCGGCGATCACGTCGTGCAGATCACGGGCCATTTTCCCGCGTTCCCGGGCCACCGAAAGTTGCAGATCGAGCCGGGAGAGCTCCCGTTCCTGGCGGACCATCAGCTCGGCTTGCCTGGCCCGCTGCTGTTCGACCTCGGCGATCTGTTCCTGCTGGCGGACGTTGGCAGCCCACCACATCGGGGTCAAAAACGCCACCACGGCCTGCAACCCGACGATCAGGGCCGGTTGCCAGCCGTTCCCGGCGAATGCCGCAGCGAGCACCGACAACGCACTGATCGCGACCGCGAAGACCCGGATGGCCCGGCTCAGCCGCGGCCCGGCATAACGGGTGCCGGTGAAGATCACTTCGAAGAGCAGCAGCAGTGCGGCGATTCCGGCGTCGTCCAGGGTGAGCAGCACCGCCGCAACGGAGGCCGTGGCGATCATCGCCGCGGGCCTGGTGCTGCGCAGGGCGATGCCGCAACTGCCCAGGAGCAGCGCCGCCGGCCACAGCTCAAGTCCGGGGAACAGATCGATTTCGAAGCCGCCGAACCAACGCAAACCGGCGGACTGCAGTGCAGCCGCGAGCAGCAGATAAAACAGCGCAGTGCCGAAATCCTGGCCGGGGATCTCGCTCAGCACTTCGCGCAGCCGTCGGATCATCTTTTGATTGTGCCGCGCCCCGGGGCCCGGGACAAGCAGTTCCGGGCCGTGGTCCTGCAAAGGTAGGACCCGGAGCTCCTGCTGCTGGCCGATGCGCTCCTGCGCCCCGAGGCAGAGGCTGGAAGCATGAAACATTGGCTCATCCACACCGTGGTCTTCTTCGCCGCCCAGATCGTTTTCGCGATCATCGGCTTTTCCTGGCCCTGGGAGGTGCTCAATGGCCGGCTGCCGGTCAATTCGATCTTCGCCTCGATTGACGACCAGTTGTGGGTCGCCAACACGTCGCGGATCTGGAGCATCGTCTGGCTGGCGGACACCGGGATTTCGCTGCTCGGCCGGCGCGCGCCCAAGCAGACTGCGGATCCGGAATGAAAATCGCGGAGTTCGTCGCCGAAAATCCGATCGTCGCGGTGATTGTGGGCTGCGAAATCGCACTCTGGGTGGTCCTCTTCCTGGGCCTGGCCGTCCGCTACTTGCTTCGGCTCAGACGCACCAGCAGCGTGATCCTGGCCCTGATCCCGCTCATCGACGTGGTGCTGCTGGTCGCGGTGGCGATCGACATGTCCCGGGGTGCGGAACTGGGTTGGGTGCATATCGCGGCTGCATACTATTTGGGCGTGAGCGTGGCCTTCGGCCCGGCCCTGGTCAGGTACGTCGACGTCCGTTTCGCGCACCGCTTCGCGGGCGGTCCGCCGCCGCAGCCCAAGCCTCGTTACGGAGCGGCGAAACACCGCGCCTTGTGGCAGGAGTGGTACCGGGTGGTGGCTGCCGCGGCGATCGCCTCCGCGGTGTCCTTGGCGCTGATCGTCTTTTTCGCCGATCCTCGGGCCCAGGAAATGCTCTGGTGGTCGATCGGCCGCGCTTGGTTCATCGTGGGGCTCTGGTTCGTCTTCGGCCCGATGGTCAAGCCGAAGCCGGAATCGGCAAGCCCGACGGTTCCGGTCCGGCGGTAGCGCTGACCGCAGCGGGCGGTTGCGGCAGAACCCGGGTTTCGCCCGGCGCGGAAGCGGGCCGCCGGCCGTGGCCGGTTTGCGACAATGGAAGCATGTTCTCCTTGGGATCCTCTCAGACTTCTGGCAAACGTCCGGGCCGATTGGCCGCCGTCGGGCCCCTCATCCTCGCGGTGGTCTTCCTGATCGCCCTGGTGCTGGCCGCGAACAACAACACGGTATTGGGCTGGTTCATCGCAGTGATCGCGTTGGCCTGGCTGATTTTGGCGACTCTGGTGTACATAGGGGTCTACAAAGCAGCACGCTTCGGTGCCGAACAAGTGCGCCGGGCCACCTCCGGTTTGGAGCAGAACCAGCAAGCCGACGACGCCGGCACCAGGCTGGTCGCCGAAAGCGCGCCGGCGGACGGAGCCCGGGACATGAAACTCGACCACAGTTTCAAAATCATCCAGGTGCAGGCCGGCGAAATCAGCAAGGCCTTGACGACACTGCACGGCTCCAGTGGGGCTGGCGCCAATTGGGACTACATCGAGCGAGCGCTGGAAACGATTCAGATCACCGCGCACAACGGCCGGGACATGATCGGTGGCGAATCCCGGAAACCCGGCAAATCCGGCGCCGGCGCCGGCCCCGACGAGCCGCTCGCCGGCACTGTCGTCGAAGAATAGGCCGGGAATAGACTCGGCCTGATTGCCGGGTAAAGTGGATCGGGTGAGCACCTCGACTTCGAAAAAGGCTGTCAATGCCGTTCGTGTGGCTTCGGTCAACGTGAACGGAATCCGTGCGTCGTACCGGAAGGGCATGGCCGATTGGCTGGCCAGCCGAGACGTCGACATCCTGTGCCTGCAAGAAGTCCGTGCGCCGGACGAGGTGGTGGACGGCTTCCTCGCCGCGGATTGGCACGTGCTGCACGCCGAGGCCGCGGACAAGGGCCGCGCCGGAGTGCTGATCGCTTCACGCAAAGACTCACTGCAGCCGATTGCCACCCGGATCGGCATCGGCGACGAGTACTTCGCCACGACCGGTCGCTGGGTCGAGGCCGATTACCGGCTCTCCGACGGCAAGCAACTGACGGTGGTGAGCGCTTACGTGCATTCCGGCGAAGTCGACACCCCCAAGCAGCTGGACAAGTACCGGTTCCTCGAGGTGATGCTCACCCGGCTGCCGGAGCTGGCCGAGCACAGCGACTATGCGCTGGTGGTGGGCGACCTGAACGTCGGCCACAAGACCTTGGACATCAAGAATTGGAAAGGCAACGTCAAGAACGCCGGCTTCCTGCCGGAAGAGCGGGCCTATTTCGACAAGTTCTTCGGCGAATTGGGCGTGGACGGCGGCCTGGGCTGGAAAGACGTGCAGCGCGAGGTCGCCGGCGAGGTGGAAGGCCCGTACACCTGGTGGTCGCAGCGCGGCCAGGCCTTCGACAACAACACCGGATGGCGGATCGACTACCAGATGGCCACCCCGGGTTTGTTCGAACAGGCCGGCAATGTCGTGGTTGACCGGGCCGCCAGTTATGACACCCGATGGTCCGACCATGCGCCGCTCGTCGTCGATTACACCATCCGCTGACCCCGATCCGTCGAGTCATTGAAGCCCGGAAAGTCTGAAATGCCTGCAAATCCACGTGCCCGGATCCTCTCCGGCATGCAACCCTCAGCCGATTCCCTGCATTTGGGAAACTACCTCGGAGCCCTCGTGCAATGGCGTGCGATGCAGGAGGAATACGATGCGGTCTACATGATCGTGGACCTGCATGCGATCACAGTCCCGCAGGATCCGGGAGTCCTGGCGCAGCGCACCCGGGTGACCGCGGCGCAGTACCTGGCCGGCGGCATCGACGTGGACAAGTGCACGCTCTTCGTGCAGTCGCACGTTCCGGAGCACACCCAGTTGGCTTGGGTGCTCAATTGCCTCACCGGTTTCGGCGAAGCTTCGCGGATGACCCAGTTCAAGGACAAGAGCCTGAAGCAGGGCTCCGACACCGCCAGCGTCGGGCTCTTCACCTACCCGATCCTGCAGGCCGCCGATATCCTGCTCTACCAGCCGGAGGGGGTTCCGGTCGGCGAGGACCAGCGGCAGCACGTGGAGCTCAGCCGGGACTTGGCCCAGCGGTTCAACCATCGGTTCGGTGAGACCTTCGTGGTTCCGCAGGCTTTCATCCAGAAGGAATCTGCGAAGATTCAGGATTTGCAGAACCCGGCGGCGAAGATGTCCAAGTCCGCCGAATCCCCGAACGGCTTGATCAACCTGCTCGATGATCCGAAGGTCACCGCGAAGCGGATCAAATCGGCGGTCACCGACGACGGAACCGAGATCCGTTACGACAAGGCAGAAAAGCCGGGCGTTTCGAACCTCCTGGCGATCTATTCGGCGCTCAGCGGCAAGCCCATCGCGGCGATCGAAGCCGAGTACCAAGGCAAGATGTACGGGCATCTCAAAGTCGATCTGGCCGATCTGGTGGTTTCCGAGCTGGCCCCGATCCGGGCACGGGCGCAGGAATTGCTCGCGGACCCGGCGGAACTCGACCGGCTGCTCGCCGTGGGCGCCCAGAAAGCGCGTGAAGTAGCCGCAGTGACTCTCGAAGAGGTTTACCGCAAGGTCGGATTCCTGGCACCGGTGGCCACTGGGCCCCTGGGAACCTCGGCGGCGAAGTAGCGCAAATGGTGGAATCCGGAGCGGAAGGCGGCTCGACCGGACCGGTCCGGTCAGTCGGCGTCGTGGTGGCGTTGCCGGAGCCTTACGCCAGCGAACTGCGCGGTTGGCGGGCGTCCTTCGGCGACCCGCTGGCCGAAGTGGTCCCGGCGCACATCACTTTGGTGACCACCACCCCGGCCGAAGACTGGCCGGCGGTGCTGCAGCACGTCCGGGCGGTGGCCGCGGAGCAGCGCAGTTTCCGGGTGGAGCTGCGCGGCACCGGAGGGTTCCGACCGGTTTCCCCGGTGGTCTACCTGAACGTGGTGGTGGGCTTCGACGAATGCGTCCGATTGCACGGTCTGCTACAACGTGGCCCCTTGGCCAGGGACTTGCCTTTCCCGTTCCATCCGCACGTCACGGTGGCGCACGACATTTCCGAACTCGGCATGGATGAGGCGCAGCGCCGGCTCAGTTCCTATCAAGCGGAATTCACTGTGGATAGCATGGGACTGTACGAACACGACGCCGACGGCGTGTGGCAACTTCAGGAGGAGCTCAGCTTTGGCGGCCCGGAAAAGTCCGAGACCTAAACAGCCGGTGCCAGTGGTGCCCGCACCAACCGATCGCAAAGAGCTGGAACGGCGGCTGATCCTGAAGCGGATCGAGCTCAGCCGGGCGAAACGCGAGCAACAGGCCAAACCGGCATCGCCCGGTGCGCCCGGCCTGCTGCAAGCCCGGATCGAATACCTGCTGGCCAAGCTCAACCTGGTCCGTCCCATGCGGGCTTTCCAGACCTATTCGCTGCGCCACGGACCGTTGCTGGCGGCCGGCTCCGCGTACAACATGTTCTTCTCCGTGGCCGCGATGCTGGTTGCTGGATTCTCGGTCCTCGGTTTGCTGGCGGCCGGAAACAAGGGCCTGCAGGATGCCGTGGTCAACGCGGTCGCGCAATCCACCCCGGGGCTGATCAATACCGGCAACGGTGGCTTGGCGGAGCCGGATCAACTGTTCAACTCCGGCGACGGCTTCGGCTGGGCGCTGCTGATTTCCTTGGCCGCATTGCTGTTGACCTCGCTGGGCTGGATCGGCGGCCTGCGCGAAGGCGTGCGCGGCGTATTCGATGCGGGCCCCTTGGAAGCCAATCCGGTCCTGCTCAAACTCAAGGACGCGGCCACGCTGCTGCTGCTCGGCGTGGTCCTGGTGGTGACCTCGGTGATCAGCGTCGGCGTGGTGACCGCTCTGGACGGGGTGATGGGCGCGCTGTCCTTGGACGCCGAGGTGGTACGGCCGATCACCTACATCGGCTCGCTCGTGGTCCTGCTGATCCTCGACCTGGCGGTGTGCCTGGTCTTGTTCCGTTCCGTGTCCGCAATCCAGATGCCACGCGGGGTGCTTTGGCAGACCGCTTTGATCGCCGCGGTCGGCTCGACCGTGCTGCGCGCATTGTCCAGTGTACTGCTGGCGAATGTCGCCGGACGGAATCCATTGTTGGCACCGTTCTCGGTGATCCTGGGTTTGTTCGTCTGGTTCTATTTGTTGTCCCAGGTGTATCTCATTGCCGCCGGTTGGGGTGCCGTGGGCAAAGCGGATGCGGAGCCGGTGCGCAGCCCGACGAACTGACCGAATCCGGATGCGTTGACGTCGTGGATGTGCGCGATCTGATTCACGGGCGTACCTCGGGAGAGGCGGGGGGCAGACTCCACTCGCCTCTCCCGAGGATCGATTACCAGCTATGCTCCGAGCCCACTGCGGTTAGCCCCACTGGTAGGCTCTTTGCCGATCCTTGGCGGACTCGCATTTTTCTACGAGGAGAGTGCTGCTGCCCGGTCTGGGGATGAGGCAGCCCCCGGTATTGACACTGACAATCCTTTCATCCGGTGTGAAATACCACCAATATTCTTTAGCGGAACGGTTTTCGCAGGAATTGGCCACTACGCTTGTGGGGCTTGGTGCTCTGGCGCACATGTAGTAGTCGCCGCTACTGTCCTTCATTCCGGATTCAAGTACCGGCTTGTATCCGCCCTGGCCGCTGACCATGCCGGTCCAGGTTCCCCAGGTGCGTTCCGTAGAAACCACGCATTGACCCATATACAGTTGTTCCGTTCCGGAGTTGCCGTAGAGGTTGAGGCATTGCCCGGTGCCTCTCGATGCGAGTAACAAACCGGAGTCCCGATCAACGGATCCGAAGGAGTTCTCCGCATAGTCGGTGAGCCACTGCTGCCTACCGCTACCGTTGCACGCTTCAGTTTCCAGGTTGGACCCGGATTTGTCACCGGTCAATGAGAGACAGGCGTTGGTCGCCCTGTCGACGATTGACCCATCGCTGCGGTACCTCCACATTGCGTTGGTCGCCTTGTCGCACGGCCAGATCACCGTCGTTCCGACTCGCCCTTGGCTGTTGAGACAGTATTCGCTGCGGCCCAAGCCGATCACGCCATAGCCTTCCGCATCGCGTTGGCGGAACTGCCAATGGTTCATCGGATCGCCGGGATTGCATTCCCAAACGATCACTTCGTTCGCCGGTTGCATGGCCCCACTCTTGTTGTTGGCGCAGAGCCGGAATTGGGCATTGATCAGCTGGTTCTGGCCGTAGCTGATGTTCGTAGTCTGTGCCACGGTTGCCCGGGGTATTCGATTGCCTGGAAAAATGAGTGAGTTCATCGCCGGGTTGGGCGCATTCGGTTTTACTTTGTTGTCTCCGAGATCCAGGTATTTGCCCTTCCCCTTGAAGTAGGAGTCGATGCTGTCTGTGTCGTCAGCGGTGAGTACCGTGGCCTTGATCCTCTCCTGGAAAGGAAGCAGGATCCGCTGATCGGCCTTCTCTTGGTCGAGCTTGTCGCCAGCTAGCCGGTCGCTGAGCGCATAACAGCACTTCGAGTCGTTGTTAAAGTAGGCTTCCCGGGGTGAGATCTTCGGCGTGTTCGGCACGGTGTTGGGCAATGATGTGTCCCAACTGAAGTCTTTCCGCCACATCGCCCAGTCCGGGATTGGGACGAATTGCGCCAAGGGTTTGTTCCGGGATTTCACCAATTCGGACATCTCCGCCATGGTCCCTTCCCGGACGTTGCGGAGTTCGGTTGAGCTAGGCACGGTCATCGGGACCATATCCAGGTATGAATCAGTCTGGCTGTAATACGGGAATTCATATTGATACTCCTTATATCCTTGAGCATCTTTCATCACGACCTCGACTGAGGGTACCGCTACATTCGGCGCGTCACTCCAGGAATCGACGGCTGCGTAGGCATTGGATTCGCCGGGTTTGATGGGTGGTAGCGCATTGATGCTTTCCGCGATCTGAGCGCTCATCACCGGCATGGCCATGACATTGCCCGGTGGGATATTGGCCTTGACCAGATCGTCCTGGAATTTTTCGATGGTGGGGTAAGCGGTCATCCGGAATTTGAAGATGGTGCTGCTGTATAGATCAGCACCGAGTCTTTTGCTTATCCGGTCAAAGGCCTTGACTACGTCTAGCACGTCCCCGTCACTCTTGATTTCCAGATTGATGATCGATCGGCCTTTGGTGTTGACGTAGTCGGTCAGAAAAGTATCCAGGTTGATGATCTTCTGATCGGAGACCGACCGGTCGATTTTGACCAGGTTCTTCTCCCGCAGTTGGCTGTAAGTCAACGAATCCAGAGTCGCATTCGGGCCAGTATCGGTTTGCGGGTTGTAGCCTGGTTCGAGCATTTTACCGATTTTGGTGTCGTGGAACAGCACGAATTGACCGTCTTTGGTTTTGCGGATATCGGTTTCGATCCCTGGCCGGCAGGCCTGGTAAGAGTTACGGAACGCGGCCAGACTGTTCTCCGGAGTGTCGGCGTCGAAATCGCCGCGGTGCCGGACCGTGGTCACCTTATCGGTGCCACCCATCTCAAGTAGTCCTTCCAGAATTTCCAGCGACGTTTTGCTGCAGTTTTTGCCCAAGTCGGTCCCGGCAGCAACTTCCTCTGTTCGGGGTGCTGCCGCAGGCTCAGCGGCCGGTGGCGGGGCGGATTCGACGGGAGGCGTCGCCGTGGCGGGCGCGACGACGGCGATTCCGCTCACCGCAAGCGCGAGCACGGTGAACGTGGCGAAGCGTATGCTTCTTCGATCTGGCTTTTTCTTCATATTGATTACCCCAATCAGCAGTTTCTGCGGAAGTTAACTTCCGCGATGAATCGGCAGCAATTTCGACTGCTGCAGCATACTAAATGATTCACTGGGCGAATCATTTTGGAAAAACGTTGCTTTCGGCAATATTCGATTGACCTACCCCGAGGCTCGGAGAGGTCGAAGAAATGATCAGCTACTCACGCACGAAAGCTGTTTGATTCCTTTTTAAAAGGTATATTCAGGCTTTGCGTTAAATCAAGAGTCGGGAGCCATTTTAATTAATTATTTTCGCTGCCCAGAAACTCATCGTGACCACGATCTGCGCCCTGGAGTCAAGCCGTCGGAGTCTGCCCGCGGTCAGCTGTTCACGTAGCGTTTGCGGAAAGTTATAGCCAGGTTGGGTGAGACGTGTGTAAGATCACTGGGAACGTTCCCGGCATGCTGCTACACAGGTTGATCTGCTGCATCGGTTGACTCGCTGCATGGTCGGAACGTCCCACGATCGTTTGTCTGGCACAGGGGGGTTACCGATGAAGACAGCGACGGCAGACCAACGGGTCAAGCCACCAGAGCAACGGCCCCGACGGGCGCATCCGTGGGCGTGGTTTTTTCTTGCCCCTGCTTTCCTGGTGTTATTGACCTTCGACTACTGGCCATTGCTCCGCACTTTTTTCTTAGCTACCCAGGGCACGGACTTATTCGGCGCACCGAGCGGTTTTGTCGGCACCGACAATTTTGAACTGATGCTGACGGATCCCAGGTTCTGGAATACGATTCTGGTCACCTTTATCTACACTGGGGCCTCGGTTGTTGGGAAAGTACTTATCGGTCTGGCCATCGCAATCCCGCTTTCCAGCCGACTCAAAGGCACACCTTTGCTGCGCTCGATCGTGCTGATCCCGATGGCGGTTTCGGTTGCCGTCGCGGCCCTCGTCTTCAAGATGATGTTCCAGCCGGGGACTGGTTTGTTCGACCAGATCTCCGGGCTTTTCGGTGCCGGCCCGGCCGGATGGCTGACCCAGCCGCAGATGGCCCTGCTGGCCGTGGTGATCGTCGACGTCTGGTGCGGGCTGGGCATTTCGGTGCTGCTGTTGCTCGCGGCCTTGGACGGCGTGCCGGAAGAAGTCATGGAGGCTGCGCAGATTGATGGCACCGGCACTTTGCAGCGGCTCTGGCACGTGAAGCTGCCGTTGATCACGCCAACCTTGTTTTTCATCTTGATCACCCAGTCCATCGCCGGAATGCGGGAGTTCACCGTGATCAACCTGCTCACCGGCGGCGGTCCGGGAACGGCGACCAACACGTTGGTGATCGACATCTACAAAACTGCATTCGGCTCAGGTACCAGCGATTACGGCGCCGCGGCGGCCCGTGGAATTGTGCTATTGCTCATCATCGTGACGCTGACCTTCATACAGATGCGGGTCCTGGAGAGGCGGGTGCATTACTGATGTCCAACACCACAAAGACGCCCAAAACCATGGGAACATCCAAAACCACGGAAAGATCCAGCGCGCAACGGATCAATTGGCGTAGTACGCCCACGTATGTCTACCTCACCGTGGTCGCGCTGCTGGTGGCCGGACCGGTGCTGTTCGCCTTCGTCGGGGCTTTCACACCCACCGGCACTATCATTGGCGGCGGCGCGCCCTGGTTCACCGCGTGGACTTTGGAGAACTTCAGCACCGCGTTCCGGAACTCTCCATTACTGGCCCAGTTCGGCAACTCGGTGCTGGTGACCCTGGCCCAGGCCTCATTGCAGTTGGTTACCTCACTGATGGCGGCCTATGCCCTGGTCTTCGGGAACTTGAAACGGCCCAATCTGGTGCTGGCCTTCTTCTTGGTCACCATGATGATCCCGAGCGAAACCACGATCATCGCGAATTACCTGACCATCCGTTCGATCGGGCTCTTCGACACCCTGATCGCGGTATTCATCCCCTTCGCGACCAGCGCCTATGCGGTCTTCTTGTTCCGCCAGGCGTTCAAAAGCTTCCCCAAGGAAATCCATGAGGCGGCGGTCTTGGACGGGGTTGGTCCCGTGGCCTTCTTGTTCCGCTTCCTGTTGCCATTGAACAAGCCGATTGTGATGACAATTAGCCTGGTCAGCGCGATCGCCGCCTGGAACGGCTACCTCTGGCCGCTGCTGATCACCGAATCGCCGTCCAGCCGCACCGTGCAGGTGGGTGTGGCAGCGCTCAGCGACTCGCTGTCGGTGGACGTCGGCTCAGTGCTGGCGGGCTTGGCCTTCGTCAGTCTGCCGATGCTCATCCTGGTCATCTTCGGCCAAAAATTCCTCACTAAAGGACTTACCCAAGGAGCAGTCAAATGAGAAAAACCATGTTTAGACGTTCGCGCCTGAGCTTGATCGCTGGCCTGAGCATTGCCGCGCTGGGCTTGACTGCTTGCGGCGGCGGCGGTGCCGGGCCGGGTGCCGATGGCGGACCGGTCAAGATTTCCTTCTGGCACTCGGCTTCCGGCGCGGCCGGGGATTCACTCAATCAGCAGATCGCCGCGTTCAACGAAGCTCAGAGCGGGAAGATCCAGGTGGAAGCGATCTACCAGGGAACTTACGAATCGTCGATGGCCAAACTGGCCAATGCGGTGCAATCCGGCGCCACCCCGGCTTTGATGCAGGCATCGGACATTTTCACGGGCTACATGATCGACTCGAAGCTCACGGTACCCGCCCAGGACCTGGCGGCCAAGGAAGGAAGCTACGACTTCGAGGATTTGGCACCGGCAGTCAAAAATTACTATACGGTCGATGGCCAAGTCCGCTCGATGCCGTATCAGATTTCGCAGCCGGTGCTGGTGCTGAACCTCGATGTTCTGGCCAAGGCCGGGCTGACTCCGGAAGACGTCCCCACCGACCTCTCCGGGTTGTTGAGCACCGCGAGCAAAATCAAACGAGATTCCGGCATCGCCGGCATGTCCTTCTTCGTCAATACCTGGTGGAACGAACAATTCACCGCATCTTATGGGCTGAACTATTGCACACCGGACAATGGTGTGCAGGGCCAGGACGCCACCGCCTTCAAGTACACCGATCCCAAACAAGTGGAAACCTGGACCACGCTGCAAGACCTGGTCCGGGAAGGCACCATGGTCAATACCGGCTCGGATGCCACGGCCTCGGTAGGTGCCTTCACTTCCGGTGCCGCAGCGATGTCACTGGTCTCCTCCGGCGCGATCGGCAACATCGTCAAGACCGGAGTTAATTTTGCGGTCAAGCCGTTCCCGGTTTCCGCTGCGGACGGCGGGGTGGTGCCCGGCGGCAATTCGCTCTGGGTGATTGGCAAAGACCGCTCCAGCGCCGAACAGAAGGCGGCGTGGGAACTCTCCCGGTATTTGGGCAGCACTGAGGTGCAAACCAAGAACTTCGTCGATTCCGGGTATTTGCCGACCACTTTGAGTGCCGCGAAGGCAGTGGCCTCGCCGACGCCGCAGCAGCAAGCATTGCTGGATCAGCTGGCCAACAGCAAGCCGACGACAGCTACCGCCGGCTGCCATTCCGGAGCCTTGGGTGAGGCGCGGCAAGCATTGCAGCCGGTGTTGGAATCGATGCTGGGCGGTGGCGATGTGCGAGCGATTTTCGCCGAGCAGGAAAGCAAAGCCAAAGACATCATCAGCAGGTACCAGCAGCGGGCCGGGAAGTGAGTCCAGAGACGGTGCAGGTGCGACCATACAGTTCAGCAGTGCTCGACCATCCATCGCCGTTCCGTTACGGGATCTTCATGCGGCCGGGACCGGCCTTCGGCGAAACCGCCTTGCGTGCCATGGAAATCGCGCACCGGCAGTTCGGTTTCCGGGCTGCTATTTCCTACCCGCCGCACACTACTCTGGTCGGCAGTCTGGCCTTGGCCGTTCCGGAACGCAAATTGCTGGACGTGCTGGACAAGCTGCTGGCGAGTCGGGCCGCTGTCCGGATGTGGAACAAGGGCCTGGATTCTCAGTTCGGTGACAGCATCGGTTACAACGTGAACGAAGACGGTGCGGGCGGCCCGAATCGCCGGCTGCGCGAATTGGTCACCGACCTGTTCACCGCAGTCGAGCCATTGCGGACCCACCCGCCGACCGATCGGGGGATCGCCAAGCGGAAACTGGAGGACGGCAGTGGTTTTGAGGGGCATTTGACCGTGGTTGGCCATGACGGCGTGGATAATTTGGCCCTTACCTGGGAGTGCCTGGAGTATTTGCGGACGCTGGGCTTGGACGGCCCTGCTACCGACCCCGGCGACACAGTCTCGTTGTACCGATTCCACTCCCAGGACTGGGCCGGACGGTACTGGGAAACCATGCAGTGGGCGGTAATGAAAAGCTGGAAACTTGGCTGAACTGAGTTTCCTGCCGCAATTGGGCCTGGCGGTATTGCTATCCCTCGTCGTCGGGATGGAGCGCGAGTTCCGGCAGAAACAAGCCGGAATCCGGACCCATGTGCTGGTCGGCCTGGGCGCTGCGGTCTTCATGGTGGTCTCGATCATCCAGTTCGGCGATTCGCGGATTGCGGCGCAAATCGTCTCCGGAGTAGGATTCCTCGGTGCCGGGTTGATTTTCGTCCGCCGGGATATGGTCCGGGGGCTGACCACGGCAGCCAGCGTCTGGCTGGTGGCCGCGATCGGCATGGCAGCCGGTGCAGGGTTGTTCACCCTGGCACCGGCGATCACAGCAGGCTATTTGCTGGTCACACTGGTGATCAAACCCCTGACCCGTCGGATGCCACACGCCCGCAGCACCCGGCACACCCTGATGATCCGCTACCAGGATGGGCGCGGATTGCTCCGGACCATCATTGCGGTGATCGCCGAGCACGGTATGAAGGTCAGCAATCTCCAGGTCCGGGATTCGAGCATTGACCCAGCAACCCAGGAGATCATTTTGCAGATCGACGGATCGCCGAACGCCACGGACGCCGCCGTGGTGGCCTTGAACCGTATTCCAGGGGTATTAAAGATCAGGTTGAACGCGAAACCTGACGAGGGCTGACGGTGGTTGCATCACGATTGGGCCGGGCCCACGGTGGATCCATGATGCACCGGGCTGAAGACCAGCACTTCCCGTGGTTCGCGCGCCGGGTTTTCCAATCGTGCCGAGAGCAGTGCCCAGGCTTGTGCCGCAAGCTCCCCGGAACTCTGCGGAATGCTGGTGATCTCCCGGGTCACGGCGTAACCGTCGTCTGGCTGGTCCAACGACAACACCGAGAGTTCCGCGGCGACCGCGATGCCCCGGACTTCGGCCTCTCGCAGGGCCGCCCAGGCACCGTCGGCGCTGAGGCTGATGATCGCCGTCGGTCTTGGCGCCTCGGCCAGCAATGCCCGTACGGCGAGAACGGCTTCGTGCAGATCGTACCCGCCTTCGGCCACGGTGAGATCGAAGCCGGCCTCCGGCAATATCGAGCGCAGAGCTCGATTCCGGGGCGCCGCGGAGAGGCTGTCCGGCACCTGGATGAAGCCGATCCGGTGGTGACCGTTGGCCCGGAGCACACGGGCGGCCTCGTGCGCTTGGCGGACCGCATCGATCCGGACCACATCGGCATTGCTTCCCTCCGCGGGCCGGCCGACCACCACGGTGGGCAGGTTCGCTGCGATCACGCGGAACTCTTCAGTGGGCAGATTGCCACTGCCGATGACCAGCCCGTCCACCCGAAGCTCGAGCAGGGTTTGCAAGGCCCGGGATTCGCTGGCGTTGTCCAAGTTCCCGGTGACCGCGATCATCCGGTAACCGGCCCGGGCGGCATGTTCCTGCAGGTTGAACATCAACCGGCCATAAAAGGGTGCTGTGGAGCGTCGGACCAGCAAGCCGATGTTGCGGGTCCGCCCCAAAGCCAAGGCCTGGGCTGCGGCGTTGGAGGAGTAGCCTAGCTTCGCGATGGCCTGCTGGACCTTTCGCCTGGATTGCGCACTGACTTGGCCATTCCCGGTCAAAACCCGGGAGACCACCGACTTGGAAACGCCGGCCGCTTGGGCCACGTCGATGATGGTGGGGTTTCGGTAGAGAGGCATCCATTCATTCCTAGCATAGGAACCGGACCCGGCTGAACACCTGGTGGGTTTCGACATCTGCGGAGCCTGTTGCGAAACGGGTTTGGACTTCGGCCAAGCCGCGCAGCAGCGGTTCACCGGGATACCGGCACCTGCTGTTCGCTTCGGCTCCCCAGCAGAACAGTTCAGCGGCTTCGAAGCGTTTTGCCGCACCATGGGTTTGCCCGACGAGTCCCGCTGAACGGACAGTGCTGGTGTCGTCCGGTTTCGGAGTGATTTCGACCTTATTCTGGTGCCATGGATTTCCAGCTGCGCCAAGCCACCCCGGACGACGCCGAAGCGGTGGTCCGGATGCACACCCAGGCGCACCAGGAGAGCTACGCCGGATTGCTGCCGGCAGAGTTCTTCGCCGGCCGGCGCCGATCTATGCCGGAACGGACCGAACAGCGCCGGCCCTATCTGGCCAGCCCGGATCCGCGGCTGCTGGCCTTCGACGCCGACGGCGAACTGGTCGGGTTGGCCGATGCCGGGCCCGGCCGGCAACCGGGTTGGCAGCACCGGCTCGAGTTGTACTCGCTTTACACCCTGCAGCGGACCCACGGCAGCGGCCTGGGCCCGGCGCTGCTGCAGGCTGCTGTGGGCGCCGGGCCGGCCTACCTCTGGACGCTGGCGGAAAACCACCGGGCGCAGGCGTTATACGCCAAGCACGGCTTCATCGCCGACGGCGGGCGCAAGTTCCTCTCCCCGGAGTGGCTCGGGCTGCCGGAGATCCGGATGGTCCGATCCGCGGATTGAGCGCCGGCCGCAGATCAGCGGGTCCCACCGAGTCTGCCTGGTCAGTGGGCCAAAACGAGTATGTCCCACTGAGTTCATCGACTCAGTGGGACATACTCGTGGCAGAACGCCGGGAGAAACTAGATCTGGCGGGCCAGAATCGCTTGTTTGACCTCGGAGATCGCCTTGGTCACCTGGATGCCGCGCGGGCAGGCTTCCGAGCAGTTGAAGGTGGTCCGGCAACGCCAGACGCCTTCCTTGTCGTTGAGGATCTCCAAGCGCATATCGCCGGCATCGTCACGCGAGTCGAAGATGAAGCGGTGCGCATTGACGATCGCGGCCGGGCCGAAGTACTGGCCGTCGGTCCAGAACACCGGGCAGCTCGAGGTGCAAGCAGCGCACAAGATGCATTTGGTGGTGTCGTCGAAGCGCTCGCGGTCTTCTGCGGACTGCAGGCGTTCCTTGGTCGGCTCATGGCCCTTGTTGATCAGGAACGGCATGATCTCCCGGTAGGACTGGAAGAACGGCTCCATGTCCACAATGAGATCTTTTTCCACCGGCAGGCCCTTGATCGGCTCCACCGTGATCGGCTTCTTGGTGTCCAGATCCTTCAACAAGGTCTTGCACGCCAAGCGGTTTCGGCCGTTGATCCGCATCGCATCCGAACCGCAGACGCCGTGCGCGCAGGAACGGCGGAAGGACAGCGTGCCGTCGTGCTCCCACTTGACCTTGTGCAAAGCGTCGAGCACCCGGTCGGTGCCGTACATGGTGAGTTTCCACTCGTCCCAATGCGCTTCGGTCTCGTCTTCCGGGTTGTAGCGGCGGACTTTGAGCGTGATGTCGAAGGTGGGGATTTCCCCGCCGCCGCCCACGCTCGCCGGGAGTTCGATTTTCGACGCCGGCTCCGGAGCGGTTTCCGCGGTCTCGATTGTGGTTGTCATCAGTACTTCCTCACCATCGGCTCATAGCGGGTGAAAATAACCGGCTTGGTGTCCAGCCGGATGCCAGCGATGTGCTCGGCTTCGGATTCGTTGTCCAAATAGGCCATCGAGTGTTTCATGAACTTCTCGTCGTCGCGGTCCGGGAAGTCCTCCCGGAAGTGTCCGCCACGGGATTCTTCGCGGTGCAGGGCCGCCACGGTCATCACCTTGGCCAATTCCAGGAGGAAGCCCAATTCCACGGCTTCGAGCAGATCCAGGTTGAATCGTTTGCCCTTGTCCTGCACGGTGATCCGCTGGTAGCGCTCTTCGAGCTTCGCGATGTCGCTCAAGGCCAGGTGCAGGGTTTCCGCGGAACGGAACACCTGCATATTGGCATCCATGGTGTCCTGCAGATCCTTGCGGATCGCGGCCACCTTCTCGGTGCCCTCCGAGCTGCGCACGTGGTCCAACAGGCCCAGCGTGTACGCTTCCGGGTCTTCCGGGAGGTCGACGTAGTCGGCACCCAAGGCGTATTCCGCTGCGGCGATGCCGGCGCGTTTGCCGAATACGTTGATGTCCAGCAGCGAGTTGGTGCCCAAACGGTTCGAGCCGTGCACCGAGACGCAGGCGACCTCGCCGGCGGCGAACAGGCCGGGGACCACGGTGTCGTTGTCCTGCAGGACCTCGGCTTTGATGTTGGTCGGGATGCCGCCCATGGCGTAGTGCGCGGTCGGGAAGACCGGGACCGGTTCGGTGAACGGCTCGACGCCCAGGTAGGTGCGGGCGAACTCGGTGATGTCCGGCAACTTCGCTTCGATGTGCGCCGGTTCCAAGTGGGTCAGGTCCAGGAGCACGTAGTCCTTGTTCGGGCCGCAACCGCGGCCTTCGCGGACCTCGTTGGCCATCGAGCGGGCCACGATGTCGCGCGGCGCCAAGTCCTTGATCGTCGGCGCATAACGCTCCATGAAGCGCTCGCCTTCGGAGTTGCGCAGGATCGCGCCTTCGCCGCGGGCCGCTTCGGAGAGCAGAATCCCCAAACCGGCCAAGCCGGTCGGGTGGAACTGGAAGAATTCCATGTCTTCCAGCGGAATGCCGCGGCGGAAGGCGATCGCCATGCCGTCACCGGTCAGGGTGTGCGCGTTCGAGGTGGTTTTGAACACCTTGCCGGCGCCGCCGGAAGCGAAGACCACGGATTTGGCTTGGAAGACGTGCAGCTCGCCGCTGGCCAGGTCGTAGCTGACCACACCGGAGACCCGCTTCTGCCCGGTTTCCTCGTCGACCACGGTGAGCAGGTCCAGCACGTAGTACTCGTTGTAGAACTCGACATTGTGCTTGACGCAGTTTTGGTACAAGGTCTGCAGGATCATGTGGCCGGTGCGGTCGGCAGCGTAACAGGCGCGGCGCACCGGGGCCTTGCCATGGTCCCGGGTGTGTCCGCCGAAACGGCGCTGATCGATCCGGCCTTCGGGTGTGCGGTTGAACGGCAGGCCCATTTTTTCCAGATCGAGGACCGCGTCGATGGCTTCTTTCGCCATCACTTCGGCGGCGTCCTGGTCGACCAGGTAGTCACCGCCCTTGACCGTGTCGAAGGTGTGCCATTCCCAATTGTCTTCTTCCACGTTCGCCAGCGCGGCGCACATGCCGCCTTGGGCTGCGCCGGTGTGCGAACGCGTGGGATAGAGCTTGGTCAGCACAGCAGTGCGTGCGCGTTGCCCGGACTCGATGGCAGCACGCATGCCGGCCCCGCCTGCACCGACGATCACCACGTCGTATTTGTGAACCTGCATACCGTGAAACTCCTCTGTGGAACCATGCCCGGATTTCCGATCTGGAACTGAGGTCAATCGAAAATTTCGGAATCGAAAACTAAGCTGCTGAAAAACTCGAGCCGCTGGGCGGACTCAGGGCGCTGGGCAGAAGCTGCCCGGCAGCGGGACGCCGTCCGAGCCGACCACGCAGGGGTCAAAAGTGAAGATCACCAGGGTGCCCAGCACGATGATCACCGCAGTGGCGAGGTAGAGCACGGTCTTGAGCACCATCCGGGTGCCGTCTTTTTCCGCGTAATCGTTGATGATCGTGCGCACGCCGTTGGTGCCGTGCAGCATCGCGAGCCAGAGCATCAGCAGATCCCAGATCTGCCAGAACGGACTGGCCCACTTGCCGGCGACGAAGCCGAAGTCGATCTGGTGCACGCCTTCGCCGAGCATCAGGTTGACGAAGAGGTGGCCGAAGATCAGCACGATCAGGATCACACCGGAGAGCCGCATGAACAGCCAGGCGAACATTTCGAACTTGGAGCCCGAGCTCTTGTTGCGGTTGTAATTCACTTTCCCACTGCGTGGGGCTTCGATTGCAGTCATTTCAGTGACCTCCCCAGAGCGGTGCGAGGACGATGCTCAGTTGGCGGATCAGGAACGGGATCATCACGATCACCCAGAGGCCCAGCACACCCCAGAGCAGCTGACGCTGGTACTTGGGGCCCTTCTTCCAGAAGTCGACCACGATGATCCGCAGGCCGTTGAAAGCGTGGAATACGATGGCGGCGACCAGGCCGGCTTCCAGCAGGCCCATCACGGGGTTCTTGTAAGTGCTGATCACCGCGTCGTAGGCTTCCGGCGAAACCCGGACCAAAGAGGTGTCGAGGACGTGAACCAGTAAGAAGAAAAATATCGCGACACCGGTGACTCGGTGCGCTACCCAGGACCACATGCCTTCATGGCCGCGGTACAGGGTGCCAGCTGGTTTCGTCGGCACTGATTAAACCTCCCGGTAATGCAACTGCATGCAACTTCGTTGAGCGCGTTTGCACCCTCGGCGACGCTGGTTGCCAAAGCTGTGCTAGTTCAGCTAGCTCAAGCCTAAATCTAAACTTCGCTCACAGCTTACTCAACTTAGGCTTCCCTATCTCAGTGCGGCAGGTCACATCCCAGTGCTGAGGCGGGAACCCGGATGAGACCCAGCTCTCAGCAAGTGCTCCCTTAAAGCCAGTCTTCGGACGAATCTCGGGCAAGCCCCGCCTGTCGCGAAGGGTCTGGGCCGCAGGTCGGCTAAAGTGGTCGGCAATGACTTCTTTCGCTTCGAACGACGACGGCGCGGGCCTTGCTGCCCCGCAGCGTGCAGCTTTGGCATCCTTTCATGCGGTGATTCCGGCGGGCGGGGTGGGTACCAGGCTATGGCCGCTTTCCCGCGCCGGTGCGCCGAAATTCCTGCATGATTTGACCGGTTCCGGCAGCACCCTGCTGCGTGCCACCTATGACCGCCTGGAGCCGCTGGCCCACGATCGGATGATGGTGGTGACCGGCGTCGCGCACAAGGAAGCGGTCTGCGGGCAGCTTCCCGAGATCCCGGATTCCGAGCTGGTTCTGGAAAGCGAACCCAAGGACTCCGCGGCCGCGATCGGTCTGGCTGCCGCGATCCTGTTCGAGCGGGACCCCTCGATCATCATGGGCTCCTTCGCGGCAGACCATGTGATCAGCCCGGACGGGGTGTTCCAGGCCGCAGTCCGGGAAGCGATCCTGACCGCGGCGCCCGGCGAAGGCTCCGACGGCAAGATCGTCACCATCGGCATTGCCCCGACGCATGCCTCCACCGGCTTCGGCTACATCCGCACCGGAGACCCGCTGGCCGTGGCCGGAGCCCCGCACGCCTATGCCGTGGCGGAATTCGTGGAGAAGCCGGATCAGCAGACCGCGGACCGGTATCTGGCCGAAGGCGGTTACAGTTGGAACGCCGGCATGTTCGTGGCTCCGGTCTCCCTGATGCTCAAACACCTCGCCGCGAACGAGCCGGAGCTGCACGCCGGGCTGACCGAGATCGCGCAGGCCTGGGACACCCCGCAGCGGGCCGAGGTCACCGGACGGATCTGGCCGAACCTGCCCAAGATCGCGATCGACTACGCGGTCGCTGAACCGGCCGCGGCCGCCGGCGACGTCGCGGTGATCCCGGGCGAATTCCGTTGGGACGACGTCGGGGATTTCGCCGCGATCGGCAGGTTGAACAGCGCCAAAGATACCGACAACGTCACGGTGCTCGGCGAAGGCGCCCGCCGGGTGTTCACCGAAGACGCCTCCGGCGTCGTGGTGACCGACACCAAACGGGTGATCGCGTTGATCGGCATCGACGACGTGGTGATCGTGGACACGCCGGACGCCTTGCTGGTCACCACCACCGCGCATGCGCAGCGGGTCAAGGCGGCGGTGGAGAGCCTCAAGGCCTCCGGAGATGTCGACGTGCTCTGAGATGCTGTCCGAGACCGAGGCGCTCTGGGCGCGATTCGATGAACTGTCCGCGACGGAATTCCGGGCTGAACTCGAGGCCTTGCTGGCGCAACTGCCGACAGGGGATCCACGCATCGCGTTTGAACGGGGCGGATTTTTCGACTCCACCGGTTGCCCGGAGCAGGCGGTCCCGTGGTACCGGCAAGCCCTCGCCGAAGGGCTGGCGGGTTCGGAACGCCGGCAGGTCGCCGTGCAGTTGGCCAGCTCGCTGCGCAATCTGGGCGAGCTGGATGCGGCTGAAGCGCTCTTGCGCGGCGAACTCGAAGCGCCGGACGACGAGTACAGCCCGGCGCTGAAGAGCGTCCTGGCGCTGGTCCTGGTCTCGCAGGGTCGGGAGCGGGAGGCGGTCTCGACCGCGCTGCTGGCCTTGGTGCCCTACTTGCCGAGATACCAGCGTTCAATGACCAACTACGCCCGGGAACTGCTCGAAGATTGAGCCGGGATCTTCCCGTGTGACGCAGATTAGCGGCGAAACCAAGCGGATTGGCTAGAGTTTCGTTGTGCGCAATTACACTCAGGAAGCCGAGCCGGCCGAGCCCATCGGGCCGTGGCTGGAACCGTTGCTGGCCGGACTGCTGGATTTCCGTCGGGATCTGCACCAACACCCGGAGCTGTCCCGGCAAGAGTTCCGGACCACCGACAAACTCGTGGAACGGCTCAGCGCGGCCGGCCTGGATCCGCGACGGTTGGCAGGCACCGGGGTGGTGGTCGACGTCGGCGAGGGGCCGATCGCCACCGCGCTGCGCGGGGACATCGACGCGCTGCCGGTGATCGAAGAGACCGGATTGGCCTTCGCCTCCACGAACCACGGCGTCACGCACGCCTGCGGTCACGACGTGCACACCACGACCATGCTGGGGATCGCCCTGGTGCTGCAGGCGATGCATCGACGGAATCCGTTGGGCGGAACCGTCCGGATCATTTTCCAGCCGGCTGAGGAGACCATGCCCGGCGGCGCCTTGGACTGCATTGCGCAAGAGGTGCTGCTCGGGGTCCCGCGGATCATGGCTTTGCATTGCGATCCACGGATCGAAGTCGGCAAGATCGGCACCCGGATCGGCGCGATCACCTCCGCCTCGGACACCATCAAGATCGAACTCACCGGTCGTGGCGGGCATACCTCGCGGCCGCATCTGACCGAAGACCTGGTGTTCGCCTTGGCCCAGATCGCGGTTCAGGTGCCCGCGATCCTCTCCCGCCGGGTAGATGTCCGCAGCGGCGTTTCGGTGGTCTGGGGCCAGCTGCACGCCGGGGCCGCGCCGAACGCGATTCCGGCCACCGGATTCATGTCCGGCACGATGCGCTGCCTCGATCGGGATGCCTGGCATTCGGCGGGGGAGCTGCTCGACGACGTGGTGCAGCAAGTGGCCGCGCCTTACGGGGTGGATGTGCACTTGGAGCACACCCGGGGGGTGCCGCCGGTGGTCAATTCGGAGCACGAAACGGCGATCATCGAAGCTGCGGCGCGGGCGGAATTGGGCGAAGACGCGGTAGTGCTCACGCCGCAATCGATGGGTGGCGAGGATTTCGCCTGGTTCCTGCAGGACATTCCGGGCGCCATGATGCGCCTGGGCACGCACACTCCCGGCGGCGAGGTCTACGACCTGCATCGCGGCGACTACGTGCTCGACGAAGCCGCGCTGGCGAACGGTATCCGGGTCTTGGCGGCCGCTGCGCTGCGTACCATCCGGGATCTGGCTTAGCCGGTTCGGCCCAGCGGCGGGCTGGTGCGACGGACTCGGTCCTTTGATCTGCCGAATTCCGTACCAGGCCCCCCACCGAGTCTGTCAGCGGTGTTCGTGGAATCTTCGGGTCAAATATATTGTGCACAATCTAATTGCGTACTACAGTGATCTCATGACCGAACGGCAGATCCTCAAAACGCAGATTTGCTTTGCGCTGTATTCGACGTCCCGGTCCTTCACCGCGGCCTACCGGCCGATGCTCGAGGCCGTCGGGCTGACCTACCCGCAGTACCTGGTGCTGCTGCTGCTCTGGGAGCAGGACGGTGCGAGCGTGCACGAACTCGGCGAGGCCCTGCAGCTGGACTCGGGAACCCTCTCACCGCTGCTCAAGCGGATGGAAACCGCCGGTCTGGTTCGCCGCCGTCGGGCTGCCGACGACGAGCGCCGGGTGGAGGTCGAATTGACCGACGACGGCGCTGCGCTGCGCCAGCGGGCCAGCTCCGTGCCGCACGACCTGGCCGAAAAAGCCGGGATCAGCGCCCAGGAAGTCGAACAGCTCTGTTCGATCCTGGGCAAACTCAACAACTCCCTTCGCAAAACACTTTCCACAACCAACCAAGGAGCATCATGAACATCGCTTACACCGCAGAAGCACTCGCCACCGGAGACGGCCGCGACGGCCAGGGCCGCACTTCGGACGGCAAACTCGACGTCACCTTGGCGGTTCCGGTCGAGATGGGCGGTACCGGTGAAGGCACCAACCCGGAACAGCTCTTCGCGGTCGGCTACGCCGCCTGTTTCCACTCCGCGCTGCGCGTGGTGGCCCGGCGGCAGAAGGCCGATGTGACCGATTCCACGGTGGCCGCGAAGGTCGGCATCGGCTCGAACGGCCAAGGCGGATTCGGCCTGGCTGTGGAACTCGAAGTAAGCCTGCCGGCGGTGGACGCCGAGACCGCGCAGGCGCTCGTCGAAGCAGCCCACCAAGTGTGCCCGTACTCCAATGCGACCCGGGGCAATATCGAGGTCAAGCTTTCGGTTGCCGGAGTTGCCGCATGAGCCTGCCGACGACGACCCGCCAGTTCGAACTGGCTTCGCGGCCCAAGGGCGTGCCGACCCTGGAGAACTTCCGATTTGCTGAAGCCGCGCTGCCGGAACTCGAGGACGGTCAGATCCTGGTCAAAAACCTGGCGATCTCGGTCGACCCGTACATGCGCGGCCGGATGAACGACGTGAAGTCCTACACCCCGCCTTACCGGCTCGACGAGCCGATGCTGGGCGGTGCCGTGGGCGAGGTGCTGGCCAGTCGCAGTGCCGAGGTCGCGGTCGGCGACGTCGTGGTGCACGAAAAGGGTTGGCGCGAAGCTGCGGTGCTGGCCGCGGACGGCGTCCAGAAGGTCGATCTGTCGATCGCTCCGGCGACCGCCTACCTGGGCGCCCTCGGCATGACCGGGCTGACCGCCTATGCGGGCCTGACCAAAGTTGCCGAGTTCAAGGCCGGCGATGTGGTCTTCGTGTCCGGTGCGGCCGGAGCCGTCGGTTCGATGGTGGGCCAACTCGCGAAACAACTGGGTGCTTCCCGCGTGATCGGCAGCGCCGGCTCGGCGGAAAAGGTCGCGCAACTGCTGGAGCTTGGCTTCGATGCAGCGTTCAATTATCACGACGGTCCGGTCAAGGACCAGCTCAAGGCGGCCTTGGGCGACTTCGAAGGCATCGACGTGTACTTCGACAACGTCGGCGGTGAACACCTCGAAGCCGCGATCTGGCATTTGAACACCTTTGGGCGGGTTGCGCTGTGCGGTGCGATCAGCCAGTACAACGCCACCGAAGCGCCGGTGGGTCCGCGCAACCTCGCCCTTGCCGTGGGCAAACAATTGACGCTCCGTGGATTCCTGGTGTTTTCCTACTACCAGTTCGCCGAGGAATACGCGCAGCTGGTGGGCCCTTTGCTGGCCGACGGGAAGATCCAGTACAAGGAAACCGTTGTTACCGGCATAGAGAATTCTGCGCAGGCTTTCATCGACATGCTGGCCGGCGCCAATACCGGAAAGATGGTCATCACCCTTGACTGAAGCAGTTGCGCCCCACTCCCATGCAGACCAGCCGACGCAGCGGAAGATTCCGCTGTCGGTTTTGGACTTGGCCAGCGTGGGGGTGGGGCGCAGCTCTGCCCAGGCGCTGACCGACTCCACGACGCTGGTGCAAGCCGCCGATCGCTTGGGCTATGCCCGGTACTGGGTGGCCGAGCACCACAATATGCCCGCGGTGGCCTCGACCAATCCGCCGGTGCTGATGGCCCATCTGGCCGCGGCCAGCGAGCGGATCAAGCTGGGCTCCGGTGGCGTCATGCTGCCGAACCACGCCCCGTTGGTGGTGGCCGAGCAGTTTGCGCTGCTCGAGGCGTTGCACCCGGGCCGCATCGATTTGGGCATCGGCCGGGCGCCGGGTACCGATGGTGCGACGGCGCAGGCGCTGCGCCGGCATACCGATGCGATGTCGATCGAGGACTTCCCGCTGCACGTCTTGGAGACCATGGCGATGCTCGGCGATGTGCGGCCGGAGCTGATCGAGGCACTCGGCCCGCGCAAGCCGTTGGCAGCGACGCCGAATGCCCAGTCCTATCCGGAAGTGTGGTTGCTCGGCTCTTCGGGATACAGCGCCCAAATGGCCGGGATGTTGGGCTTGCGCTACAGCTATGCGCACCATTTCGCGCCGGACGCGCTCGCCGCCGTCGAACTTTACCGAAGTGCTTTCCAGCCCTCTCCGGCGCTGGACAAACCGCACGTAATGATCGCGACCTCGGCGCTGATCGCTGAGTCGGTTGAACGGGCGGAATTCCTGGCCGGCCCCAGCCGGGTGCAGGCACTCGCGCTGCGCACCGGGATGCTCGGCCCGATCGTGACGCCGGAGCAGGCCGCCGAACGGGTGTTCAGCGAAGCCGAGCTGGCCGCGATGAAGAATCTGCCCGCGATCAAGACCGTGGGCACCGTGGAAACCGTGCTCTCGGAACTGCGCGCCTTGGTCGAGGCCACCGGGGCCGACGAACTCATGGTCACCGGATACACCTACGACGTCAATGATCGGATCAACACTCTGGAAGCCCTCGCCACGAACTGGTAACCCCACCCTCGAAGATGCATCTTTAGCATTGAGATAGCCAATTGACCGCCCAAACACCATCTGTATGTCAAAGATGCATCTTCGCGGGATGGGCGGGGTGTGGAGTGGATTGCTGGGGGCAGCAGTTTGCGACCGGGTGTTGATAACAACTTTCCAACGATGCCGGGAATCGATCCGCTAGGATTTCCACCGTGACCTAGGTCGCACTACTATGGGGTGATCATTGCGCCAGCGAGACCTTGCTTGTCAAGAACCCGCGGCGCTGCACCACGAATCATCAGTGAAAACAGCGTTGGGCCCGGGCGGGGGATTCGCCTTGGCGGACAGACACTCATTGAACATCTTGTGGGGCCGCATCTTTAATCTGGCCTGTGAAAATCAGGATTGTCTGGAGGAACATTGAAGAAAACTCTGCAGCGCACGCTGATGCGCGGTGCCACGGTGGGAACTGTCGGGCTGAGCGCAACCGCGTTGTTGCTCACCGGTTGCGGTGCCGCGCCGGAAGCCGGCGGTTCGGCGTCCGGCGGCGCGACCAGCAGTGACTACACCGCCTGCATGGTCTCCGATTCGGGCGGCTTCGACGACAAGTCGTTCAACCAGTCCAGCCACGAGGGGCTGCTCGCTGCGCAGAAGGACCTGGGCATCAAGATCAACGCGGTCCAGTCCAAGGCGGACACCGACTACGACCCCAATCTGCGTTCCATGGTTTCCGGCGGCTGCAAGATAACCGTCACCGTCGGCTTCCTGCTGGGCGATGCCACGAAGGCGATCGCCACCGCGAACCCGAACAGCAAGTTCGCGATCGTCGATTACCAGGACCCGACCTTCCCGAGCAACGTCAAGCCGATCATCTACGACACGGCACAAGCCGCGTTCCTGGCCGGATACCTTTCTGCAGCGACCTCGAAGACCGGCAAAGTCGCCACCTTCGGCGGCGTGAACATCCCGACCGTGACCATCTTCATGGATGGCTTCGCCGACGGCGTGAAGTACTTCAACGAGAAGAAGGGCAAGTCGGTTCAGGTCCTCGGTTGGGACAAGGACAAGCAGGACGGCAGCTTCGTGGGCGACTTCAAGCAGGTCGACAAAGGCAAGGTGCTGACCCAGGGCTTCCTGGACCAGGGCGCGGACATCGTGATGCCGGTGGCCGGACCGGTCGGTTCCGGAGCCGGTGCGGCGATCAACGAGGCCAAGGCCAAGGGATCCGATGCCAAGCTGGTCTGGGTCGACTCGGACGGCTACTTGACCGCTCCGGATTACAAGTCCGTGCTGCTCACCTCGGTGATGAAGACCATGTCCACCGCGGTGGAAACCGTAATCAAAGACGATAAAGACGGCAAATTCGATCCGACGCCCTACATCGGCACGCTGGACAACGGCGGCGTCGCGTTGGCGCCGTTCCACGACCTCGACTCCGCAGTTTCCGCGGACACCAAGAGCGAGCTGGACCAGCTGAAGAAGGACATCATCTCCGGCGCGGTCAAGGTCGAATCCAAGGCCAGCCCGAAGAAGTAACTGAAAACTGCGGCACATCGCCGCATCCTGCGGGAACGCTGCCCTCCGGCCCTTGGCCCCGGCCAAGCCGGAGGGCAGCGTGTTTGCGTCCGGCAACGATCGGATAGCTATGCTGTTGGCTACAGATAGTAGCCTTTTCACCCACAGACAGAACGGTTGGGGGCTGTGAAACTCGAACTCAGAGGCATCACCAAAACCTTCGGATCCCTGGTCGCCAACGACCATATCGACCTGGTCGTCGAGCCCGGGCAGGTGCATTGCTTGCTCGGCGAGAACGGCGCCGGAAAATCCACCCTGATGAACGTCCTCTACGGGCTGTACGACCCCACCGAGGGCGAAATCCTGATCGACGGCCGGCCGGTCGTCTTCAAGGGCCCGGGCGATGCGATGGCCGCGGGCATCGGCATGGTGCATCAGCATTTCATGCTGATCCCGGTGTTCACCGTGGTCGAGAATGTCGCTTTGGGCAATGAAGCCACCAAAACGGCCGGATTCTTGGACTTGGATGCCACGCGCAAGAAAATCCGGGACATCTCGGACCAGTACGGGTTCCAAGTGGATCCGGACGCGCTGGTCGAAGATCTGCCGGTCGGCGTGCAACAACGCGTGGAGATCATCAAAGCATTGGTGCGGGATGCCGAAATCCTGATCCTGGACGAGCCCACTGCGGTGCTCACGCCGCAGGAAACCGATGAATTGCTGGAAATCATCCGGCAGCTCAAACGGGACGGCAAATCGATCGTCTTCATCTCGCACAAATTGCGCGAGGTCAAAGAGATCTCCGACACGATCACGGTGATCCGTCGCGGCAAGGTGGTCGGTTCCGCCGACCCGAGCGCTTCGCCGACCGAATTGGCGACGGCGATGGTCGGGCGCGCGGTCAGCCTGAGCCTGGACAAAGCCGCCGCGCAGCCCGGAGAGGCCACCTTCCAGGTGGCGAACCTGACCGTGGTCGATGCCAACGGCCAGCACGTCGTGGACGACCTCTCCTTCGAGATCGCCAAGGGCGAGGTTTTGGCCATCGCGGGTGTCCAGGGCAACGGGCAGACCGAGTTGACCGAAGCGGTGCTCGGGTTGCAAGAGCACGCCAGCGGCTCGATCAAGCTGGACGGCGTCGAACTGCTCGGCAAATCGGTCAAGGACGTATTGGCTGCCGGCGTCGGCTTCGTGCCCGAAGACCGCAAGGTGGACGGACTGGTCGGCAGCTTCAGCATTGCCGAGAACCTGATTCTGGATCTTTACAACAAACCGCCGTTCGCCAAGGGCCTCGGGATGAACCCGGCGGAAATCGCCCGGAACGCTGAAGCCAAAGTCGAAGAGTTCGATGTCCGCACCCCCTCGATCAGCACACCGGTTGGCACCCTGTCCGGCGGCAACCAGCAGAAAGTCGTGCTGGCCCGGGAACTGTCCCGGCCGTTGCGGCTGTTCATCGCTTCGCAGCCGACCCGGGGCTTGGACGTGGGCTCGATCGAGTTCGTGCACAAGCGGGTGATCGCAGAACGCGATCACGGCACTCCGGTGATGATCGTTTCGACCGAACTCGACGAAGTCGTGGAATTGGCCGATCGGATCGCGGTGCTCTACCGCGGCAAACTGATCGGCATCGTGCCGGCCGACACCTCGCGCGATGTGCTCGGCCTGATGATGGCCGGCGTTCCGGCCGAGGAAGCCGGAGAACAAGCGGCGCTGCACGGCGTCTCCGGCGAAAACAGGGTCCCTGGTGGAAACGAAGCGCCTGGAGGAAAGCATGTCTGAGCCCAAACCCGAACCCAAACCCGAGCCCAAAGACTCCGTACTGAAGCAGATTTTCAGCGGGAACGCCTTGGTGTCCGTGCTCGCGATCGTGCTTGCCGTGGTGATCGGCGGAATCCTGATGGCGGTGACCAACCCCAAGGTCGGTGTCGCCGCCGGATATTTCTTCTCCCGGCCCTCCGACCTGATCTCCGAAGTGCTCAAGCCGTACACCGCATTGGTCCAAGGCAGCATCTTCAACTGGGCGGGCGCCGATTTCGCGGCCAAGATCTACCCGATCACCGAAACGCTCACCGTCGCCACCCCATTGATCTGTGCCGGCCTGGGCGTGGCGCTGGCCTTCCGGGCCGGACTGTTCAACATCGGCGCGCAAGGCCAGATCATCCTGGGTGCGCTGTTCGGGGCCTATGTCGGCTTCACCTGGCACCTGCCCTGGGGGCTGCACCTGCTGCTGGTGATCGTCGCGGGCCTGGTCGGCGGCGCAGTCTGGGGCGGTGTGGTCGGCCTATTGAAGGCGCGGACCGGCGCGCATGAAGTGATCGTGACGATCATGCTCAACTACGTCGCGAATTTCCTGTTGATGTACCTGCTCACCCTGCCGGCCTTCCAGCGGCCCGGCTCGACCAACCCGATTTCGCCGTTCCTGGACGAGACCGCGTTGTTCCCGCTGCTCCTGGGGCCGCAGTTCCGGTTGCATGCCGGCTTCCTGCTGGCCATTGTGGCCACGGTTTTCGTCTGGTGGCTGCTCAACCGTTCGACCGTGGGCTTCGAGTTCCGCGCGGTCGGGGCAAATCCGAAAGCCGCCCGGACCGCCGGGATCAGCGTCTCGCGCAGCGTCATCCTGGTGATGGCGATTGCCGGGGCCCTGGCCGGTCTGGCCGGGGTAGCGCAGGTTTCCGGCACCGAGAAATACATTTCCGGCGGAGTCGCCGCCTCGATCGGCTTCGATGCGATCACGGTGGCCCTGCTGGGCCGTTCGACGCCGTGGGGGACGTTCTTCGCAGGCCTGCTGTTCGGCGCCTTCCGTGCCGGCGGTGTGGTGATGCAGGCACAAACCGGCACCCCGATCGACATCGTCCTGGTGATCCAGTCCTTGATCGTGCTCTTCATCGCGGCCCCGCCGCTGGTCCGCGCGGTCTTCGGCATGAACCGGAAAAAGAACCGCAACAAAGCGGGGAGCAATCCCGCTGAAACTTCTCTGACGAGCGGAGCAAGCGTATGAGCGCGGTGACCGAGACGCCCGGCACGCCGCAGGCCGGGCCGAGCCTGGGCAGAACCGGCAAAGCCATGGACCCGGAGTTGGTGAGCTGGAAGGCCGGCATCGGCCTCGGCTTGCTCGCTCTGCTGGCGTTGCTGCTGTTCGGCTTCGCGTCCAGCGAGAAGACCGCGGGCTTCCGGATCAGCGAGTCAACCGACGGCGCGGCCTCGGCGGTGGCCACGGTGACGTTCTTCGTCGCCGTGGTGGCCAGCTTGGCCCTGAGCGCGCTGGTCTACAACCGGAAACGGGCCGGCCAGGCGACGCCGCGCTGGTTCTGGCCGCTCGCCGCGGCCCTGCTGCTGCTCGCC
This sequence comes from Arthrobacter russicus, assembly GCF_031454135.1. Lineage (NCBI taxonomy): Bacteria > Bacillati > Actinomycetota > Actinomycetes > Micrococcales > Micrococcaceae > Arthrobacter > Arthrobacter russicus. Next base: position 1,416,389 of record NZ_JAVDQF010000001.1, on the reverse strand, counting down.
GTCGTCGGCTTGCTCGGCATGGCTAAGGTCGACGTGATCAGCGTGCCCAGCGGCATCTTCGGCTGGACTGCCGCATTGCTGCTCTGCCTGCTCGCCCTGTATGCGATCTGGTTGACCACGCAGAAGCAACGGACGCCGGCCTGGCTGGGCGGTACTTTCGCGGTGGTCTTCGTGCTTGGCTTCATGGTCTGGATCGTCGGCGGCGGACGGGACGACCTGCCGTCGATCTCGCTTTCCGGCCTGCTCGGCGGCGCCGTGACCCTGGCCGTGCCCCTGGTGTTCGGTTCGCTCTCCGGCGTGCTGAGCGAACGCGTCGGCGTGGTCAACATCGCGATCGAGGGGCAGTTGCTCTTCGGCGCCTTCAGCGCCGCCGTGGTGGGGACGATCACCGGGAACCCCTTCGTGGGCTTGATCGCGGCCGCCTTCGCCGGTGCCTTGGTTTCCCTGGTCCTGGCCCTGGTGAGCATCAAGTACCTGGTGAACCAGATCATCGTCGGCGTGGTGCTCAACGTCCTGGTCTCCGGCCTCACCAGCTTCCTGTTCTCCACGGTGCTCACGGCCAACCCGGAAAGGTTCAACAAACCGCCGCGGCTCGGCCCGATCGCGATCCCGTTCCTTTCCGACATCCCGGTCATCGGACCGATCCTGTTCCGCCAGTCGATCGTCGGATACCTGATGTACCTCGCGGTGATCGTGGTCTACGTCGGCCTGTACCACACCAAGTGGGGGCTGCGCGTGCGGGCGGTCGGCGAGCATCCGCAGGCAGCGGACACCGTGGGCATCAATGTGAACCGGACCCGGTTCTGGAATGTGCTCCTGGGCGGCGCAGTGGCCGGCATCGGCGGCTCGTTCTTCACCTTGGTCGCGGTGGATTCGTTCAGCAAGGACATGTCCGGAGGCCGCGGTTACATCGCTTTGGCCGCGCTGATCTTCGGCCGTTGGAACCCGATCGGCGCTTTCCTGGCCGCACTGCTCTTCGGCTTCGCGGACAATCTGCAGCAGATCATCAGCATCATCGGATCCCCGGTTCCGGGCCAGTTCATGGCGATGCTGCCGTACGTCCTGACGATCATCGCGGTGGCCGGACTGGTGGGCCGGTCCAGACCGCCCGCGGCCAGCGGCGAACCGTATGTGAAAGGTTGACCGGGATGTCGGCCGGGACCGGCGGAGCGGTCGATTGGGCTGCGCTGCGGAGTGCGGCGACCGCCGCGATGCAGCGCGCGTATGCCCCGTATTCCTCGTTCCCGGTGGGCGCTGCGGCGCTCACCGAGGACGGCCGGATCGTCTCCGGCTGCAATGTGGAAAACGCTTCGTACGGGTTGACGCTGTGTGCTGAATGCACCATGGTCGGCGCATTGCAGATGAGCGGAGGCGGCAAGCTCCGGGCGTTTTTCTGCGTCGACGGGGCCGGCCAGGTGCTGATGCCCTGCGGCCGGTGCCGCCAGCTGCTCTACGAACACCGGGGCAGCCGTCTGGAATTGATGACGGCATCCGGTGTGAAGACCATGGACGAAGTGCTGCCGGATGCCTTCGGCCCGGAACACCTGAGCGACTGAACAACTGAGAGGAAAGCCATGAGCGAGCCCTTCGACACGGTGGACATCATCCGGACCAAGCGGGACCGGGGGGTGCTGAGCCCGGAACAGATCGCCTGGACCATCGACGCCTACACCCGCGGATTCATCGCCGAAGAACAGATGGCCGCGCTGAACATGGCGATTCTGCTCAACGGCATGAACCGGGAAGAGATCGCGCAATGGACCGCGGCGATGATCGCCTCGGGCGAGCGGATGGACTTCTCCGCGTTGCGGCCGGCACCGGGTGGGCCGACCGACGCGAACGGCAACAAGCCGACGTCGGACAAGCACTCCACCGGTGGTGTGGGCGACAAAATCACCCTGCCGCTGGCCCCGCTGGTGGCAGTCTTCGGGGTTGCCGTACCGCAGCTCTCCGGTCGCGGGCTGGGCCACACCGGGGGCACCCTGGACAAACTCGAAGCAATTCCGGGTTGGCGGGCGGCATTGTCCAATGCGGACATGATGGCGCAATTGCAGGACGTCGGCGCGGTGATCTGCGCCGCCGGATCCGGCTTGGCCCCGGCGGACAAGAAAATCTACGCGTTGCGCGACGTGACCGGGACCGTGGAAGCGATCCCGCTGATCGCTTCTTCGATCATGAGCAAGAAGATCGCCGAAGGCACCGGTTCCCTGGTGCTCGACGTCAAGGTCGGCTCCGGCGCCTTCATGAAGGATCTGGAACAGGCCCGGGAACTCGCCCGGACCATGGTGGCGCTGGGCACCGATGCCGGGGTGAAGACCGTGGCCCTGCTGACCGACATGTCCACACCGCTCGGCTTGACCGCAGGCAATGCGATCGAGGTCGAGGAGTCGGTCGAGGTGCTGGCCGGCGGCGGGCCGCAGGACGTGGTCGAACTGACCGTCCGGTTGGCCGAGGAGATGCTCGCCGCGGCCGGAGTGTCCGGGGCGGATCCGGCCGCTGCATTGCGCGACGGGCGCGCCATGGACGTCTGGCGCCGGATGATCCGGGCGCAAGGCGGCGACCCTGACGCAGCGCTCCCGGTGGCCAAGGAATCCGAAGTGGTCTATGCCCCGGCCGACGGGGTGCTGGTGGGTTTGGACGCGCTCAGCGTGGGCGTGGCGGCGTGGCGGCTGGGTGCCGGACGGGCGCGCAAGGAAGACCTGGTGCAGGCCGGTGCCGGGGTCCGATTGCATGCCAAACCCGGTGCCACGGTCAAAGCCGGGGAACCGTTGATGACCTTGCTGACGGACACTCCGGAACGCTTCGAAAGGGCCAAAGAAGCCCTGGCCGACGCCGTGCTGATCGCGCCCGAGGGTGCCCGGCCGGCCAATCAACTGATCATGGACCGGATCGCCTGACCTCATACTGTGGAGTGACGGTGCGCGGCGGCAGGTTCAGCCTCAAGAGCGATGGCGGGCACCCTGGCTGCGTGGCACGATGGGAACAACCCCGCACTAGCGCAAGGAGCGGTCCCCTGTGGACTTCATAGAACTGTTTCGCGGTCTCAATGAGATGATCGCCCATTCGGCCAGCCAATGGTGGGTCATCCCGTTGGTGACGCTGTTCTGCTTGATCGACGGATTCTTCCTTTTCCTGCCCAGCGAAACCGCGATCGTGGCCTTGGCCGCAGTGTCCTTGAGCACGGGGGAGCCGAACGTCTGGCTGCTCATGGCCGGCGGCGCGATCGGTGCAATCATCGGCGACAACATCGCGTACCGGATGGGCCGGGGGATCGGCACCGCCGGATTCAAGTGGATGCGCCGGCCCAAGGTGGCCAAGGCTTTCGAATGGGCCAGGATGGAACTGGACAAGCGCGGCGCGGTGCTCATCCTGACCGCCCGTTACATTCCGGTGGGCCGGGTGGCGGTGAATTTCACCGCCGGCGCCACCCAGTACCCGTGGCGCAAATTCGCGGTGGTGGACGCGATTGCCTGCGTCACCTGGGCCGCCTACGGCGTCGGCATCGGGACTTTCGCCGGAAGCTGGATCAAGGACAACCACCTGCTCGGCGTCGGCATCGCCATCGTCTTCGCGATCGTCATCGGATTCATCGTGGACCACCTGATGAAACTGCTGCACAAGTGGCTGGACAAGCGCTCGCAGAAGGCTGCGGCGGAAAAGGCCGCAAGCCTGCCCGCCGAACCGGCGGAGGCCCCGGATGCCCCGGTGGTTCCGCTCCCGGGCAGCGAACCCAGCCCCCGGACCCCCTAAGCCGATCCCCGAATCCAGTAAGGTTGTGCCCGTGACTACCGAAGCGTTTGCAAACCCAGTTTCCGCCGATGTGCCGTTCGACATCCGCAGCTTGCCGAAGGTCTCGCTGCACGACCACTTGGACGGCGGCCTCCGCCCGGCCACGATCATCGAGCTGGCCGAAGAGATCGGCCACCAGCTGCCCTCGACCGATCCGGTGGCGCTGGGCGCCTGGTTCCGGGACTCGGCGGATTCCGGGTCGCTGGTGCGTTACTTGGAGACCTTCGACCACACGGTCGCCGTGATGCAGACCCGTGCTGGCCTGCAGCGGGTGGCCCGCGAGTTCGTCGAAGACCTGGCCGACGACGGCGTGGTCTACGGCGAGGTGCGCTGGGCTCCAGAGCAGCACCTGGCCAAGGGGCTGAGCCTCGACGAGACGGTCGAAGCCGTGCAGGCCGGGATCGAAGAAGCGATCGCCGCGGTCGAGGAGAGCGGCCGGCACATCCAGGTGGGCCAGCTGATCACCGCGATGCGCCATGCCGACCGGGGCCAGGAGATCGCCGAGCTCGCCGTCCGGTTCCGGGACCGCGGTGCAGTCGGCTTCGATATCGCCGGGGCCGAGGACGGTTTCCTGCCGTCGCGGTTCGCCGGGGCTTTCACCTATCTTGCGGAACAGAACTTCCCGACCACGATCCACGCCGGCGAGGCCGCCGGGTTGGAAAGCATCCAATCCGCGCTGGTCGACGGCCGTGCGCTGCGCTTGGGCCACGGCGTGCGGATCGCCGAAGACATCGAGGTCGAGTTCAGCCCCGATGAAGCGAACGAAGCCGATCTCGGCATGGTGACTCTGGGCCATCTCTCGTCCTGGGTGCGGGACCGGGGGATTGCGCTCGAGCTCTGCCCGTCGTCGAACCTGCAGACCGGAGCGATCGCGGCTTGGGGCGATTCGGTCGAGCAGCACCCCATCGACTTGCTGTTCCAAACCGGGTTCCGGGTCACCGTGAACACCGACAACCGGTTGATGAGCGGAGTGACGCTGAGCAGCGAATTCGAGCTGTTGGTGGAGGCCTTCGAATACGACCTCGACGATTTGCTCGCCCTGACGCTCAACGCCGCCGAGGCCGCGTTCCTGCCCTTGGAAGAGCGCGAAGCGCTGGTCGACTACATCACCGAGGCTTACACGGCGCTGCGCTGATGCCGCAGGGACCCATGCCGGACGGTTTCGACCGCTTGGTGGCTGTGATCGCCGCGTTGCGCGAACACTGCCCGTGGATGGCGGCATTGAGCCATGAGTCCCTGATCGAGTACTTGATCGAGGAGACCTACGAGGTGGTCGAAGCCGTGGAAACCGGTTTGCCGCCGGACGAGCTCCGCGGCGAACTCGGCGACGTCCTGCTGCAAGTGGTACTGCACGCCCGGCTCGCCGAGGAGCAGGGGCAGTTCGGCATCGCCGACGTGGTCGAGGGACTCACCCGGAAGATGATCCGGCGCAATCCGCATGTGTTCCGCGCCGATGGCAGCCTGCAGGATGAGTTCCCCGCCTCGGTCGCCGAGATTGTGGCGAAGTGGCAACAGGTCAAGGCCGCCGAGAATCCGGAGCGGGGACGCTTCGAGGGGATCCCGGCGTCCTTGCCGGCGCTTGCCCTGGCGCAGAAGACGCTGCGCCGGGCCGGGGGAGTTGCGGCCGCCGGCGAGGTTACCGAGACCGAGTTGGGCGATGCGCTGTTCGAGTTGCTCCGGGCCAATCCCGAGCTGGACGCGGAACGGGCGCTGCGCGGTGCGGTCCGCAGGTTCCAGGCCGAGCATGCCGGCTGAACTGTTCTCGGCAGCCGGGGTGTCCTTCCGGCGAGCGGAATCGGCCGACGTCGCCGGCGTAGTGGTGCTTTTGGCGGATGACCCGTTGGGCAGGAGCCGGGAGAGCTTGGAACTGGCGCCCTATTTTGCGGCGTTCGAAGCTATTGATGCCGACCCGGGCCAATTGCTGCTGGTCGGCGAATCGGCCGGCCGGGTAGTTGCCACATTTCAATTGAGCTTCATCCCCGGACTTGCCCGCGGCGGGGCGTTGCGGGCCCAGATCGAAGCCGTCCGGGTGGCCGAATCAGCGCGCGGAACCGGTTTGGGTTCGGCAATGATCGAGTGGGCCATCGAGGAGGCCCGGCGCCGGGGTTGTGCCCTGGTGCAGCTGACTACTGATAAATCCCGGGTCGAGGCCCATCATTTCTACGAACGGCTGGGTTTCGTGGCCAGCCACGAGGGCATGAAGCTCGGGCTCTGAGTCTGGGCGAGTCGCCGGGCATTACTCGGAAAGCAGTTTGTAGATGGTGCGCCGGGCTTCGTCCAAGGAAGCGGTCACGGTGCGCAGTTGGTCTTCGGTGCCGTCGGCGCTGATCTGCTGCACGGCACCCATCAGTTTGCCGATGCTCAGGCGCAGATCCTGCGCTGCGCCGGCTTCTTCGCGGACTTCTTCCCAGACTGCGGCGAGCTCTTCCTGGTGCTCGGCCACATAGGCGCGGCCGGCCTCGCTGAGTTCGAATTCGCTGCGCCGGCCTTCACCGACCGAAACGATCAGGCCTTCGGCCTGCAAGCCGGACAAGGCGGGGTAGACCGAGCCCGGGCTGGGCCGCCAGGCGCCGTCCGAATGTAGGGCGATGGCTTTCATCAGGCCGTAGCCGTTGTAGCTGGAATCGCTCAGCCGGGAAAGGATCGCGTTCCGGACGTCCCCTTTCTGGGCCCGTCCACCGCCGAATCCGGGACCGAAGCCGGGGCCGAATCCGGCGCCTCGGCCGCGTCCGCGGTGCGGGCCGCGACGGCCGCCGGGGAAGTCCGGGCCGAAGCCTTCGTCCCGCCGGTTGCGACGGTCTTCTCGATGGCCCTCCGGACCCATCCGACGTGGATCATGATGGCTGCGATGTTGGTCTTCATGGTTTCTCATTGATCTATCTTTCTGTAAATCGCAATGTCGCGATACGTCAACGATATATCGCTATGTTCGTAACGTCAAGTAGTTCGCGAACTTAAGGCGTTAGGCTTAGTCAGACGCCGTCGTCGTCCTTATTCAGCAGTCGACTTGAACGCTCGAGGAGCCCTCATATGGCCATCATTGACGCCATCCATGCCCGTGAAATTCTGGATTCCCGTGGCAACCCCACGGTCGAGGTCGAGGTAGGGCTCGACGACGGTTCGGTGGGCCGCGCCGCAGTTCCCTCCGGTGCTTCCACCGGGGCGTTCGAAGCGGTCGAAAAGCGCGACGGCGACAAAGAGCGCTACCAGGGCAAGGGCGTATTGGACGCGGTGGACGCGGTAATCGACACCATCGCCCCGGCGTTGCTAGGGTTCGACGCCACGGACCAGCGTTTGATCGACCAGACCATGATCGATCTGGACGGCACCGCGAACAAGGGCAAGTTGGGCGCCAACGCGATCCTCGGCGTCTCGCTCGCCGTGGCCAGCGCAGCTGCCGACTCCGCCGACCTGCCGCTGTACCGCTACCTGGGCGGGCCGAACGCCCACGTGCTGCCGGTCCCCTTGATGAACATCCTGAACGGCGGTTCGCACGCGGATTCCGACGTCGACATCCAGGAATTCATGGTGGTCCCGCTGGGCGCGCCCAGCTTCGGCGAAGCCCTGCGTTGGGGTGCCGAGGTCTACCACGAGCTCAAGAAGGTGCTCAACGAAAAGGGCCTCTCCACCGGCTTGGGCGATGAGGGCGGGTTCGCGCCGAACCTGCCGTCCAACCGGGCAGCGCTGGACCTGATCCTGGAAGCGATCAAGCGCGCCGGCTACACCCCCGGAACCGACATCGCGCTGGCCCTGGACGTCGCTTCGAGCGAATTCTTCAAGGACGGCGCCTACCAGTTCGAAGGGCAGAGCAAGAGCGCGGCCGAAATGAGCGCGTACTACGCCGAACTGGTCCGGGACTACCCGTTGGTTTCCATCGAAGATCCGTTGGACGAGGACGACTGGGAAGGCTGGAAGACGCTGACCGACGAAATCGGCGATCAGGTCCAGATCGTCGGCGACGACTTGTTCGTGACCAACCCGGAGCGGCTGCAGCGCGGCATCGACAGCCGCACCGCCAACTCGCTCCTGGTCAAGGTGAACCAGATCGGATCGCTGACCGAGACCCTGGACGCGGTTTCGCTCGCCCAGCGCAACGGCTACACCACGATCACCTCGCACCGTTCCGGCGAAACCGAGGACACCACGATCGCGGACATCGCGGTGGCGACCAATGCCGGGCAGATCAAGACCGGCGCACCGGCCCGATCCGACCGGGTGGCCAAATACAACCAGCTGCTGCGGATCGAAGAAGACCTCGGAGACGCCGCGCGTTACGCGGGGACGCGGGCTTTTCCGCGTTTCACGGCCAAATAGCCGCTGAGATCCGACCGGGCCTGGTTAAGCTGGAGACAGCTTAACCAGGCCCGGTGTTTTCCGGCCGGTGTTTTCCAGGAAGGTCTCACATGCCCAGCCGACGCCCCCCAGTGCCCAAGGGGTCAGTGCCCAAAGCAGCGGTGCCCAAGGCATCGGCGGGGCAGACGGAAACCGCTCGGGCCAAGCCCGCGGAAACCGCTGCGGCGGCGGCCGCCGGCACGGGCCGCGGCGCAGCGCCCCGATCGAAGCCGGCCGGGGCGTCACGCGGTTCCAAACCGGCAGGTTTGAAAGCCGCCGCCGAGCCGGTCGCGGCAAAGTCTTTCTCCGGTCGTTTGGTGGCGCTGATCGTGGTCCTGCTCGCCGTGACCGTGATGCTCACCCCGTCGGTGAACACCTTTTTGCAGCAGCGCTCCGAGATCGCCGCGCTGCGAGCCGATATCGCGGCAAAGCAGCAACAGCAGCAGGACCTCAAGGACAACCTCTCGAAGTGGTCCGATCCGGCCTACATCAAACAGCAGGCGCGGGATCGGGTTAGCATGATGATGCCCGGTGAAACCGGCTATTGGGTTTATGGCGGCGACGCCGCGCCGGCGACGCCGGAACAACCCGGCACCAGCGTCAACCCCGAAGGCCTGCCCTGGGTGGACGGTTTATGGCAGTCGATCACCCGATCAGCCAACGAATGAGATTTGAGGAGTAATACCGCGTGAGCAGTGCCCAGACGCCTACTGCTGCGGACTTGGATACGTTGAGTTTGCAGTTGGGCCGCCCGGTCCGCGATGTGGTGGCGATTTCGGCTCGCTGCGTCTGCGGCAATCCGCTGGTCGCCGCGACTGCGCCGCGGCTGAGCAACGGCATTCCATTCCCGACCACGTTCTACCTCACCCACCCGGTGGTCACCGCGGCGGTGTCCCGGATCGAGGCCGATGGCGAAATGAACCGGATGAACGACCGCCTGGCCGCGGATCCGGAGCTGGCCGCAGCACACCGGCGGGCCCATGAAGCCTATCTCGCGGCCCGGGCGGAAATCGGTGCGCGGGCCGGCACCGGCCCGGTGCCGGAGATCGACGGGATTTCCGCCGGCGGGATGCCCGAACGGGTCAAATGCCTGCATGTCCTGGTCGGGCACGCCTTGGCTGCCGGACCGGGCAGCAACCCGCTGGGCGACGAAACGCTGCAGTTGATCGCGCCATGGTGGACTGCCGAGCGCTGCTCCTGCGCGGGTGCTTGGGACATCGCTGCGGAAGTACCGAGCCGTGATTTGAGCCGGCATGTCCGCAGGCAGAACCAGGGTTATTCGGTGCTGAACCGGGATTCCGAACCGGGCAGGGACGGCGCATGAGTGCCGTGGCCGCGATCGATTGCGGCACCAATTCGATCCGTCTGCTGATCGCCGAACCCGACGGCGACGGCTTGCGGGACCTGGAGCGGCAGATGCGGATCGTGCGGTTGGGCCAAGGGGTGGATGCCCGGGGTGAATTCGCCCCGGAAGCCCTGGCACGCACCTTCGCCGCGGTCGACGAGTACGCCGCGTTGATCCAGCAGCACAACGTGCAGCGGGTCAGGTTCGTGGCCACGTCGGCCACCCGGGATGCCGGCAATCGGCAGCTCTTCATCGACGGAATCCAGGCCCGCCTCGGGGTGCTGCCGGATGTGGTGCCGGGCACCGAAGAGGCGGCGCTCTCCTTTGCCGGTGCCGCGAGCGTGCTGGCCGATCTGGCTGAAGACCCGGTCCTGGTGGTCGACCTGGGCGGCGGCAGTACCGAGTTCGTGGTCGGAAACCGGCACGGGGTGAGCGCTGCGAAAAGCGTCGACATGGGTTGTGTACGGTTCACCGAGCGCTATCTGCGCAGCGATCCGCCCACGGCCGCCGAAGTTTCTGCCGCCCGGGACGAGGCGGAACGGATCATCGCCTCGGTGGCAGTCGAGGTCCCTTTGGCCTCGGTGAGCCGGGTGATCGGGGTCGCCGGGACGGTCACCACGGTGGCCGCGCATGCGTTGGAACTGCCGCGATATTTGCCGGATGCGATCCATGGCGCAGTAGTGAGCTTGGAGCGGCTCGAGGCAGCGGCCGATTCATTGCTCGCGATGGACCGGCAGAGCCGGGCGGAATTGCCCTACATGCACCCCGGCCGAGTCGACGTGATCGGTGCCGGGTCGTTGTTGTGGCGGACCATCCTGGTCGAGTTGAACAGACTCTCCGGGGGGCGGATCACCCAGGCGACGACGAGCGAGCACGATATTCTAGACGGAATCGCGTTGGGAATCCGCTGACCGGCACTACCGAGGGTTCTCCAGCAGCATCCACTATCCCCAATGGGAAGGGCGCTCCACCCCATGGCCAGTACTGTCCGCACGGCGACGATGCGCTTTACCGCCGCGCCCCTTTTGGTACTGGCGCTGTTCGGCGCAATGCTGACCGCGGCTCCGGCACAGGCGGATGAGCTCCGGAACCGGGAATACTGGCTCGAGGATTACGGGATCACCAAAGCCTGGCAGAGCAGCAAAGGCGCCGGAGTCAAGGTCGCGGTGATCGATAGCGGAGTCGACGCTTCGCATCCGGATCTGGCCGGCGCGGTAGTCGGCGGCACCGATGTTTCCGGTGCCGGCAGCCCGGACGGGACCAAGGGCGTCGGCAAGGAGCCGGCGCACGGCACCTTGGTCGCTTCGCTCCTGGCCGGCCGCGGAAACGGCGGCGCGCCCGGAGACAGCCCGAAGCCCGACGGCGTGGTCGGCGTCGCGCCGGAAGCCGAGCTGCTCACGGTGTCGACCTGGTTGGGCAGCCCGAACCCGGCCGGGAAGAGCATCGACGAACAGATCCCGGCTGCGGTCCGTTGGGCGGTGGACAACGGCGCCAAAGTGATCAACATGTCGCTCAGCAGCAGCTCGACGATCTGGCCGCAAAGCTGGGACGATGCTTTCCTCTATGCCGAGCAGCGTGACGTGGTGATCATCGCTGCGGCCGGGAACAGCGGTTCCGGGCAGGGCCAGGTGGGCGCTCCGGCAACCATCCCGGGGGTCGTAGCCGTCGCGGGGTTGAACCGGGCCGGCGAAGTCAGCCAGTCGTCGTCGACCCCGGGGATCACGATCGCGGTGTCCGCCGCCGCGGAGAAGCTGGTCGGCGCATTGCCCGGAAACGCATATGCCGACTGGGATGGCAGCAGCGGTGCGGCGCCGATCGTCGCCGGGGTCGCGGCCCTGATCCGGTCGAAGTATCCGAGCATGACCGCGGTCCAAGTGATCAACCGGATCATCCTGACCGCCAAACCGAAAGGCGACCCGGTCCCGAACAACCTCTATGGCTGGGGCGTGGTGGACGCCGATGCCGCGTTGAACGCCGTGGTGCCACTGGCCACGGTCAATCCGCTGTTCAAACTGACCGGAAGTTTGCAGGACTGGATCACGGTGCACCGCCGGGCGGACGCCCCGCCGCCGACGCAGGCGCCGGAACCGAGCGCCCCGGCGACGCCCACCCCTACGGTGCCACCGCCGACCACTCCGGTGGCGCTGCCGCCCTCGGAGCTGGATTCCGGACTGCCCGCGGCCCTGGTGCTCGGGTTCGGCGCTTTGCTGCTTCTGGTGGTGTTGGGCGGAACCCTGCATTTGCTGCTCCTGCGGCGCAGGTTCAAGGCGGAAGAGGCATCCGGTAATACTTCGTGAATCTTTTCACAAAGTGGGTTAGACTTGTCCTATGGCAACCAAACCACAGCTCCAAGACCGCCCGCGCGTCCTGATCGCCGGCGGCGGATACGTTGGTCTGTACGTCGCTTTCAAGCTGCAGAAGAAGATCGCCAATTCCGGTGGCATCGTCACCCTGGTCGACCCGCTGCCGTACATGACTTATCAGCCGTTCCTGCCCGAGGTGGCGGCTGGCAGCATCGAGCCCCGGCACGCCGTCGTCTCGTTCCGGAAACACTTGCCGGAGACCGAGTTCATCCAGGGCAAAGTGACCCAGGTCGATCACGCGAACCGCAAGGCCACGGTGCAGCCCGCTGATGGTGGCCCGGCTTTTGAGATCCCGTACTTCGACATCGTGATGGCCGCCGGTGCGATCACCCGGACCTTCCCGATCAACGGCTTGGCCGAAGAGGGAATCGGTCTGAAGACCATCGAAGAAGCCGTTGCGCTGCGCAACCAGGTGATCGAACGGATCGAATTGGCCTCGACCATGACCGATCCGGCCAAGCGCAAGCGGGCCTTGACCTTCGTCGTCGTCGGCGGCGGTTTCGCCGGCGTCGAGACCATCGGTGAGCTCGAAGATCTGGCGCGCAACCTGGCCGGCAAGAATTCCCGGATCGACGTCAAAGAGCTGCGTTTCGTGCTGGTCGAGGCGATGGGCCGGATCATGCCCGAGGTCACCGAGAAGCAAGCCGAATGGGTCGTCGAGCACCTGCGTTCGCGGAATATCGAGGTGCTCTTGAACACCTCGCTCGCCGATGCCAGCGACGGCCGCCTGAAGCTGATCAATATGCCGGACAAGTCCGCTGCGGACGAATTCGAGACCGACACCCTGATCTGGACCGCAGGAGTGCAGGCGAACCCGGTCGCGAAGAGCACCGATTTCCCGATCGACGAGCGCGGCCGGATCAAAGCCGGCGCCGACCTGCGGATCACCGGCGAGTTCGGACCGCTGGAAAACGCCTGGACGGCCGGCGACGTCGCTGCCGTGCCGGATCTCACCGGTGGCGGAGTGGGCGGATTCTGCGTGCCGAATGCGCAGCACGCGCTGCGCCAGGCCAAGCGGCTGGCGAAGAACCTCTGGGCTTCGCGCTGGGACAAGCCGCTGGTGGACTACAAGCACACCACACTGGGTGCGGTAGCCGGTCTCGGCTTGTGGAAGGGCGTCGCCAAAGTCGGCAAGGTCGGCTTCCGCGGACCGATCGCCTGGCTGATGCACCGCGGCTACCACGGTCTGGCCATGCCGACCTTCGAACGCAAGGTCCGGGTGATCTGGAACTGGATCCTGAGCGTCCTGATGGGCCGCGACATCGCCGAGTTGATGGACTTGGACCAGCCGCGTGCCGCGTTCCGGGCAGCTGCTGCTCCGGCACCCAAGGCTGCTGCCGCGCCGGTGCCCGAACCAGCCAAGGTTCCCGAACCGGCCAAGTAACCGATTTCTGCCCCGCATTGCCTGGCCAATGCGGGGCAGAAGTGTTTCTGCTCAAGATTGGGTGCCGGATCTGGGGCTACGGTTGAGTCGAAAGGTGGTTCTCATGGCGGCGGAAAAGGATCTGCAGGTTTTGCTGGCCGGTATGCAGGCGGAGCAACGGCCGGGGGAGTTCGTCTATTGCACCGGAGCCGAGGCAGGGTCCGGGCAGCCGAACCGGGCCGAGGCGACCATCCGGGAGGCGGAGGGCCTGACTGCGGTGCTGCGCCGCGAGGACGCCGACGCGCAGGGCCTGGGCTACGATTTCGTCGCCGCTTGGATCACCTTGCGGGTGCATTCGGCGTTGGCGGCCGTCGGGTTGACCGCGGCGGTCAGCAACGCGCTCGCCGACGCCGGGATCAGTTGCAATGTGCTGGCCGGCTTCTACCACGACCATTTGCTGGTGCCGGTGGCCAGGGCGCAGGATGCGCTCGCGGTTCTGCGGGCCGTGCAGCGATCAGCTACGATTGACGCTGCGCCCCAGTAGCCCAATCGGCAGAGGCAGCAGACTTAAAATCTGTTCAGTGTGGGTTCGAGTCCCACCTGGGGTACCGCAAAAGGGCCGGTCCGCGATTCACTGGAACAGCGCGGCGACCTTGCTCAGCGTCTGCACGACGCCGTAGATCAACGGTGCGCCGACCAATAGCCAGGCCAGGGCCAAGACCACGGGTGATGAGGATTTCATGCTGACTCCTTGACTGCCGGGGGTTCGTGGAATTTTGTGGCCACCGGGCGGACTAGCAGGTTCGCCACGAAGCCGACCACCAGCAGGACCACCATGGTGATCAGCGCCGGCTGGTAGTCGCTGGCCATCAAGGTTCCGGGTTTGCCCTGCGAATCCAGGATCCCATTCACGATGAGCGGCCCGGCGACGCCGGCGGCAGACCAGGCGGTCAGCAGCCGGCCGTGAATCGCGCCGACCTGGTAGGTGCCGAACAGATCCCGCAAATAGGCCGGGATCGTGGCGAAGCCGCCGCCGTAGAAGCTCAGGATCACCAGGGCGAGCAGCACGAAGACCAAGGTCGCGGACGAGCCCACAGTGGTCAGCAGCAAATACAGCACCGCGCCCAAGCCCAGGTAGACCATGTAGATGCCCTTGCGCCCGACCAGATCCGAGGTGGAAGACCAGACGAACCGGCCGAGCATATTGCCGAGCGAAAGCAGCCCGACGAATCCGCCGGCCACTGAGGCGGAAACCGCCGAATTGCCCGAAGCGTTCCGGAAGAAGTCCTGGATCATCGGTGATGCCTGTTCCAGGATCCCGATGCCCGCGGTGACATTGCAGAACAACACCACCCACAGCAGCCAGAATTGCGGCGTCTTGATCGCATTTTTGGCGGAGACATTGGCATTGCTCACGAGCGCCTTCTGCTTCACCTTGCCGGGATCGAAGCCTTTCGGCAGCCAGCCTTCCGCCGGCACCCGGATGAACGTGGCGCCGAGCATCATGTAGACGAAATAGATTCCGGCCAGGGTGAGGAAAAGCAGCCCGACGGCGTTGCCGGAGGGGATCCACGACGCGGAAGAGTTGTACCCCGGATCATAGGCCTGGAGCAGGAAGCTGGAGAGCGGGCTCGCAATCAGCGCGCCCCCGCCGAAGCCCATGATCGCCATCCCGGTGGCCAGGCCCGGCCGGTCCGGGAACCATTTGATCAAGGTGGAGACCGGCGAGATGTAGCCGATGCCGAGGCCGATTCCGCCGATCACGCCGTAACCGAGGTAGACCAGCCAGAGCTGGCCGGTGAAGATGCCCAGCGCGCCGACCAGGAACCCCACGGTCCAGCACAAGGCCGCGGTCGCCATGGCTTTGCGCGGACCGCCCCGGTCCACCCAGGTGCCGAAGACCGCTGCAGAGACCCCGAGCATCACGATCGCGATCGAGAAGATGATGCCGATTTCGGTCTGCCCCACGCCGAAATGCTTGACCAACGCGGTCTTGTAGACGCTTGTGGCGTAGGCCTGTCCGATGCACAAATGCACGGCCAGCGCGGCGGGCGGAATCAACCAGCGGTTGAAGCCGGGCGGCGCGATGGTTCGGGACCGTTCCAGCCACGGAACTCGGTCCAAGACGGCTAAAGCGCTCACAGTTCGGCTCCTTTGCCAAGACATTGCCACGACGACGGCGATTGCTACCTCAGATTCTGCACCCTACCAGCCCGGAAACCCGGAATATTAGCCATATTGTGAGGAACTTCGGGTGCGTCGGCGCCGTTGGACTTGTTAGGGTTGAAAGATCACTCGCCCGAAATGGAGGACGAATATGGCATTCGGTGGAAACCCGGTCTTTGCCAACAACAAGAACTTCAGCGACAAGCCCCCGGTGCCGCAGGCGCCGCAAGGCTACGCTGCACAAGGCTATGGCCAGACGGGATACGCAACTCCGCCGCCGGTGTACACGCCGGAGCAGTTGCAGGGGATGTACAACCAGCCGCCGGCGTCGAACGCCCAGATGGGCCGGATGACGTATGACGATGTGCTGATGAAGACCCTGGGCACATTGGGCCTGGTCGTCGTCGGCGCCGCGGTCGGTTGGGTGTTCCCGATCCTGTTGCTGCCCGGAATGATCGTCGGCTTGGTGTTGGGCCTGGTCAACGCGTTCAAGAAGGAACCGTCCAAGGCTTTGATCCTGGCCTACGCCCTGTTCCAAGGCTTCTTCCTGGGGGCGCTCTCCGGAGTTTTGGAAGCTCGCTTCAGCGGCATCGTGTTCCAAGCCGTGCTGGGCACGCTGATCGTGTTCGGCCTGACCCTGGCGCTCTACAAGAGCGGCAAGTTCCGCGCCACGCCGAAGATGACCCGGTTCTTCATGATCGCCCTGGGCGGTTACGCGATCTTCTCGCTGGTGAACATCGGTTTGGTGATGTTCGCTGGCATGGCGAGCCCCTGGGGGGCCCGGGGCATCATGGTGTTCGGCATTCCGCTCGGCGTGATCATCGGGATCTTCGCGGTCGGCCTGGCCACCTACTCGCTGATCCTGGACTTCACCTCGATCGAGCAGGGTGTCAAAAACGGCCTGCCGGCCAAGTACTCCTGGTCTGCGGCCTTCGGCCTGACCGTGACCTTGATCTGGCTGTACGTCGAGATCCTGCGGATCCTGGCTCTGCTCAGAGGGAATAACTAGCTAACCGAACCGCATCCGAAGAGGGGCCCCGCTGACGGCGGGGCCCCTCTTCGCGTAGCTGGTTCCAACCGGCGATTCGGCTGGCGCCGCCGTTTTTGGACAATGCCGCCGAAATTTCCCCGGCATTGTCCAAAAACAGCGGCGCGGGACCTGCGCGGCAGACTTCGGCTCAGACCAGCCGTTGCGCACCGGGCCCGGGCAGCACCTCGAAGACATCGGGCGCGGCGAGGCCGGCGGTGCGGAAGACGGCTTCCACCGCCGCACCAACCTTGCCGGCGTCGGGCTCCCGGACCAGGGCGATCGCGGAGCCGCCGAAGCCGCCGCCGGTCATCCTGGCCCCCAACGCGCCGTTGGCCTGGGCCGTGGCCACGGCCAGATCCAGTTCCGGGCTGGAAATCTCGAAGTCGTCGCGCATCGAGCGGTGGCTGCGGTCCAAGATCCCGCCGATTTCGCCGGGGCCAGCGGAGCGCAACACCGAAACGGTTTCCAGCACCCGGGCGTTCTCGGTCACGATGTGCCGGGCCCGGCGGAAGGTCTCCTGGTCCAGGAGTCTTTCCGCCCGGGGCAGATCTGCCGGCTCCAGGTCGCGCAGTGCAGCGATGCCCAGGGCCGCCGCAGCGCGTTCGCAGGAGGCCCGCCGGTCCGCGTAACCGCCGTCGGCGTGCGCATGCGAGACCTTGGTGTCCACTACCAGGATGACCAGGCCGGCCCCGGGCAGATCCAGCGGAACCGGCTCGGATTCCCGGCTGCGGCAATCCAGGAAAACCGCATGGCCCGCTTCGGAAAGCAGCGACGCGGATTGGTCCAGGATCCCGGTCGGCGCGCCGACCACATCGTTTTCCGCATGCTGGCCGACCAGCACCAGCTCTTCCCGGCTCAGTCCCGCCTGCAGCAGCTCGTTCAGAGCCAGAGCGGTGGCGGATTCGAGCGCGGCCGACGATGAGAGGCCGGCTCCGGTGGGCACTGTCGAGTCGACGAACAGGTCGAAGCCCGGTACCTCGACGCCGCGTTGCTGCAGCGCCCAGACCACCCCGAGCAGATAAGCGGACCAGCCCCGGGCGGCTCCGGCGTCGGCGACCCGGCCGGCCACCGGTTTGCTGGCCGGATGCGCGGAGGCCAACCGGACCCGGCCGTCCGCACGCCGGCGCAGGGCCACCACGGCCTGCCGGTCGATGGCGAAGGGCAATACGAAGCCCTGGTTGTAGTCCGTGTGTTCGCCGATCAGGTTGACCCGGCCCGGGGCTTGCCAGCAGCCTTCCGGAGCCATCCCGAAGGTCTCCCGGAAAGCCTGCTGCACCGACTCTACGCGGCTCATGACCCACTCCCTTGCTGGAGCCGCCCGGCTTCGCGGAGTTGTCCGGCGATCCGCTCCGGCGTGCTGTCGTTGATGAATGCACCCATCGCCGCCTCGCTGCCGGCCAGGAATTTGAGTTTGTCGGCGGACCGGCGCGGCGAGGTGATCTGCAGATGCAGCCGGCTCACGGCACGCAGGCCGGGGTCGACCGGAGCCTGGTGCCACGCTGCAATGTAAGGCGTCGGCGAATCGTAGACCGAGTCCAAACGGTGCAGCAGGTCCAGGTACAGCACCGCGAGCTCATCGAGTTCCGGGCCGGACAGCCCGGCCAGGTCGGCGACCTGCCGGTGCGGCACCAGATGCACTTCGAGCGGCCAATGCGCGGCAAACGGGACGAAAGCGCTGAAGTGATCGCCTTGCAGCACCATCCGGTCGCCGGCTTCCTGCTCCGCGTGCAGGATGTGCTCCAGCAGCACCTGCCCGGACCGCTCGTGGTGCTTCGCGGCGGCTTCCGCCATGACCGTCGCGCGCGGCGTCAGGTAGGGGTAGGCGTAGATCTGGCCATGCGGGTGGTGCAGGGTCACGCCGACGTCTTTGCCCCGGTTTTCGAAGGGGAAAACCTGTTTGATCCCGGGCAGCGCACTCAGCCAGGCGGTGCGTTGCGCCAGCGCCGCCAATACGGTGCGTGCCCGCCGGGGCCCCAAGGTGCCGAAAGAGCCCTGGTGGTCCGAGGTGAATGCCACCACTTCGCAGCGGCCGAAACCAGTGCTCTTGGTACCCCAGACCGGCGGGACCGGAGTATGTTCGGCGAGTGACCCGAGAGCCGGACCGAGCGAGGGGAAGCGATTCTCGAAGACCGCCACGTCGTAGTCTGCAGCGGGGATTTCCGAGGCGGCCCCCGGTTTGCTCGGGCACAACGGGCATTGGTCGGCCGGCGGCAGATAGGTCCGGTTGCCGCGGTGGGCCGCAATCGCGACCCAGTCGCCGGTCAGTGCGTCGTAGCGGACTTCGCCGGCCGCATCTGCTGCGCGCGGCTCGAGCGGACGTTGGTCCGGCTCCGGATGCGGGCGGGCCGTCTCGTCGAAATAGATCAATTCCCGCCCGTCGGCCAGCCGGATGCTGCTCATTGCGGGATTCATCGGGCCGCCTTCGTTTCGGGAACTGCATTGGCGATCCGCATCTCGGCGACCAGTGGCTGGTAGGTTTCCCGGACCGGAGGCGAGATGCCGTCGTCGGTGATCAGCACATCGATTTCATCGATCTGGGCGAAGCTCGACAAGGCCCGCAGACCGAATTTGCTGTGGTCGGCCAGGACCACGAGCCGGTTCGCCGAATCGATGAAGGCCGCGTTGGTCTGCGCCTCGGCCAGATTCGGACTGCTCAATCCGCGCAAGTGCACCCCGTGCACACCCAGGAAACACATATCCGCATTCAGCGTGCTGATCGCCGCGATGCTGAGCGGGCCGACCAAAGCTTCCGACGGCGTCCGCTCGCCGCCGGTGACGATCACGGCGGGTTGGCTGGGCAATTGGTGCAACGCCTCGGCAGCCTTGATCGAATTTGTGATGATGGTCAAGGCTTCGACCTGGCCCAGGCTGGCGGCCAGATGATAGGTCGTGGTCCCGGCGCCGAGCGCGATCGTCATGCCGGGCTCGATCAGGCCGAGGGCTTCGCGGGCGATCGAACGTTTGGCCGCCAGCTGCCGGTCCGCTTTCGAGGCGAAGCCGGGCTCGATCGAACTCAGGGCATTGAGCCGACTCGCGCCACCATGGATCTTCTTCAGCAGCTGCTGTTCGTCGAGGATTTCGATGTCCCGGCGGATGGTCATCTCGCTCACGTCGAGTGCTGCGGCCAAGCCTGCGACGCGCACCGCGGGTGCATCGCGGAGGGCTTGCAGGATCCGGCTGTGGCGTTCCGGTGGCAGCATGCTCGCTCCTTCTTTCGATCAAAATATAAGTTATTCAAACAAAATATAACATTGCTCGAGATTCTCGCATATCCGCACGGGTCCGGCGTTATAGCGTGGGGAATATGAAGGACTTCCCGGCCCCAGCAGCTGCCCCTGAGCTTCCCGGCTCCATGCTCCGCATCCGCGCCGCGGGTGCCGAAGCGGTGATCTCCCGGTTGGCTGCCTGCCTGCGCAGCTATGCCCGGTCGGGAGTGCAACTCACCGAGCCGGCGCTCCACGAACCGGTGGCCCCGGGCGGATCCGGCTTGACGTTGGCACCGTGGCCGAACCGGGTGGCCGGCGGGCGTTGGCTGTTGGGCGGTGTGGAACAGCAGCTGGACATCACCGAGGTGGCCCGCGGGCACGCGATTCACGGATTGCTCCGGAATGCCGAGTACGCGGTGCTGGCGGAATCCGACGTCGCCGTGCAGCTGGCTGCGCGGATCTATCCGCAGCACGGTTACCCGTTCCAACTGCTGCATGTGGTCGACTACCGGATTGCCGACGACGGCTCGCTCCAGGTGCGGCAAACCCTGCGCAACGAGTCCGCGGCCGCGGCACCGGCGGCGCTGGGCGCACATCCGTATCTGCGGCTGGGCGATCTCCCAGCCGACGCTTTGACCTTGACGGTTCCGGCGACGCGTTTCTTGAGTGCCGACGAAGCCTTGATTCCGCAAGGCGAACACGCGGTCGGTGCGGAACAGGATCTGCGTGCTGGGCGGCCACTGGCCGCGCTCGAGATGGACCGCGCATATACCGGCCTGGCCGCCGACCGCGACGGCTGGGTCCGCAGCACGCTCAGCGCTGCGGACGGGCGGAGCGTGAGCCTGCGTCAGGACGATACATGCCTGTATGTGCATATATTTGCGACGTCCGGATACCCTGGCCGGAATAAAGCCGTGGCCATCGAGCCGATGAGCGCTCCGGCCAATGCTTTCAACAGTGCCGAGGGGCTGCGCTGGCTGCAGCCCGGGGAATCCTTCAGCATCGAGTGGGGCATTGAATCGGTGCTCTGAACCGGGCGGATGACCACCTGGTGAACATGAATTTCGCAATTGATGCCGACTGCGGAATGATTGACCCACTATCGGAAGCCGGCTCGCTGCGGTACCCCGCGGGAGTCCGGCCTCCCGGTCTGGATGACGGCTGTGGCACAGCTGGGAAAGAACGGCTCGCGTGAAACCGACACTGAGCCCGGCAGCGGATGCCGGGGAGATGGACAAGATGCTTTCGCAGCTCCCGGTGCGCCTGGACGATATTTACCAAGCCCAGGAATTGCTCGCCGGAATCGCGGAGAAGACACCAGTGGAGAGCTCGCGTGCCTTGGGCCGGCAGATCGGCTCGGACGTGTTCTTCAAATGCGAGAACCTGCAGCGCGCCGGTTCGTTCAAGGTGCGCGGTGCTTATGTCCGAATGGCTCGGCTGAGTCCGCAGGACCGGGACCGCGGCGTGGTCGCCGCCTCGGCGGGGAACCACGCCCAGGGCGTCGCGGTGGCGGCCAAAGCGTTGGGCATCAAAGCGCGGATCTACATGCCGCTCGGCGTTGCGCTGCCGAAACTGGCGGCGACCCAGGGGCACGGGGCGGAAGTGGTGCTGCACGGGCACAACGTCGATGAGGCGCTGGCCGAGGCGCAACGCTATGCGGAGCAGAGCGGCGCGGTCTTCGTCCACCCGTTCGACAATGTCGACGTGGTCTCCGGCCAGGGCACCATCGGATTGGAGATCTTGGAACAGATCCCCGACGTCGAAACCGTGGTGATGGGCGTCGGCGGCGGCGGATTGCTGGCCGGCGTCGCGGTGGCGATCAAGAGCCGGGCCCGCGAGTTGGGCCGGCCGATCCGGATCATCGGCGTGCAGGCGGAGAATGCCGCCGCCTATCCGCCGTCGTTGGCCGCGGACGCGCTGGTTCCGCTGACCAAGGTCTCCACGATGGCCGACGGCATCGCAGTGGGCCGGCCCGGGCAGATCCCGTTCTCGATCATCCGGGAACTCGTCGACGATGTGGTCACGGTCAGCGAAGACTCCCTGGCCCGGGCGCTGATCTTCCTGCTCGAGCGGTCCAAAATGGTGGTCGAGCCGGCCGGTGCGGTGGGCGTCGCGGCACTTTTGGACGGCACTTTGAACTTGGACGGCGCCAAACCCGGTACTACCGCGGTGATCCTCTCCGGCGGGAACATCGATCCGATGCTGATGCTGAAAGTCATCCAACGCGGTCTTTCCGCCGCCGGCCGGTTCATGACCGTGCGGATGCTGCTCGATGACCGACCGGGCTCATTGGCCACGATCTCGCGGATCATCGCGGAATCGGATGCCAACGTGACCGGCGTCGACCACACCAGAGTGGGCGGTTCGATCAGCATGGGTGACGTCTCGATCACGGTGAACATGGAAACCAAAGGCCATGAACATTGCGAACAGGTGCTGATGAATCTGCGGGCGGAGGGCTTCCAGCCGATCGTGGTGCATTGAGTCCGGCCGGGCGCCGCCCGGCCGGATCCAGGTTCAGCCCACGAAGGGCTTGGCGGAGATGATCTCCACCTTGATGTCCTTGCCGTTCGGCGCGGTGTAGCTGAGTTTGTCGCCGGCCTTGTGGCCTTGGATCGCGGCACCGAGCGGCGACTTTTCGCTGAACACGTCGAGATCGGTATCGCCGGCGACTTCGCGGCTGCCGAGCAGGAAGGTGGTCTTCTCGCCGGCGATTTTGGCCACCACGAGCATTCCGGGTTCGACGATCCCGTTGTCCTCCGGGGATTCACCGACGTGCGCGTCGCGCAGCAGTTCGGTCAATTGCCGGATGCGGGCTTCGATTTTGCCCTGCTCTTCTTTGGCTGCGTGGTAGCCGCCGTTCTCCTTGAGGTCGCCCTCGGAACGTGCCTGTTCAATCTTCTTGACCACCTCGACGCGACCGGGGCCGGAGAGTTCCTCCAGCTCGCCCTGCAGGCGGTCGAAAGCTTCCTGGGTGAGCCAGGCGGTTGGTGCGCTAGGGGTAGACACGGATGTCCTCCTCGTGGTTGCTGGGTGCTTGCTTTACAAGCAAAGACCCCGCCCAGGTTCGCCGTCGATTCGTTCCGACTGCTCGCCAAGCGGGGAGAAGATATTGAACAAGTGTAGGCAAAACGCCTGGATTACCCAAGAGTTGTTCGCCGACAGCGTGTCTTCGTGGCCGAATTGCAACCGCCGGGATCCCCGGATCGGGCAGCCGGCTCAGTCGGTTTTCGCGATCCAGCAGCTGTCCACGGTCGCGGTGACCGCCAAAGCATCAGTGCGCAGTTCGACCCGTTGGCTGGTATTGGCCGTCTGGTCCGCATTCGGCGGAATCGTGACGACCTTCCAGCCGACCACCGCATAACCGTTGTCGAGCGCTTGCACTGCGCATTGCGCGGTCGCCGTCGCCGGCTTGTTGACCTGGAACTCGATCACCGTCTGGGTGGCATCGGTCACTTGGTAGCCCAGCAGTTTGTTCTCGGCCGTGGGGCCCTTCCCGAAGGTGAGCCAGCTGATGAACAAAAGCACCAGGACCGCGGCCACGGCAATCAGCCAGAGCTTCCGTTTGCGGCTGAGTTTGCGCCGCTTCGAGCCGTAGCGCTGGGCAAGGGTGGTGGCCGAGGGGGCAGTCGGTGTGGACATGGAAGGTACGCCGGTCCCGTTCTGTGGTCGATGCAGTTGGTTCCTGTGGAAGCACGCGGTAATGTCCAGTCTAGTTCGCCCGAGCGGTACTGGGTGCACCGGGTGAGGGCAAAGCCTCCGGGAGCGGGGCTCCGGAGGCGAAATGGGATTGCAAAAGGAATGCGAATGGCTCAGGGAGCAGAAACCACACCAGATTCCGGGCTGCGTTTGCTGGCAGTGCACGCCCATCCCGACGACGAATCGAGCAAGGGTGCGGCCACCATGGCCAGTTACCTGGCCGACGGCGTCCAGGTGATGGTGGCGACCTGCACCGGGGGAGAGCGCGGCGGAATCCAGAATCCGGCGATGGCAGGCGACGCGCATTCGCTGCGGGACATGGCCGGAGCACGCAGGCTGGAAATGGCCCGGGCGGCCGCGATCCTGGGCATCGAGCACCGGTGGCTCGGATTCGAAGATTCCGGCTTGCCGGAGGGCGACCCGTTGCCGGCGTTGCCGTTCGGCGCCTTCGCGACGGTGCCGTTGGAGCAGGCGGCGGCGCCGTTGGTCCGGCTGGTCCGGGAGTTCCGCCCGCAGGTGATCATCGCCTACGACGAGCACGGCGGCTACGGGCACCCGGACCACATCATGGCGCACCGGGTTGCCGTGGAAGCGTTCCAGGCCGCCGGGGATCCGGAGCGTTATCCCGGGACCGGAACCGCTTGGCAACCAGCCAAGCTGTACTACGATCTGGCGTTCAACCAACAGCGCTTCCGGGCACTGCACTTCGCCCTGGTCGAAGCCGGGCTGCAATCGCCCTACGCGGAGTTCATCGCGGCCAGCCAGGAAGCCGATCCGGACGGCAGCGGGATGCCGCCGGAGCTGCATCCGACCACTTCCCAGGTCGATTGCGGAGACTATTTCGAGATCCGCGACCGCGCGCTCAAGGCCCATGCCACCCAGGTGGATCCGGAAGGCTTCTTCTTCCGGGTATCCACCGATTTGCAGCGGAAGGTGTGGCCTTGGGAAGACTATTCTTTGATCGAGTCCAGGGTCGCCACGGAGCTGCCGGAGCGGGATCTGTTCGCCGGATTGCGCTGAGCGGGCCGGGGATTTCTTCTACGGCTTGTCGAAAAGTTTGCCGACATCGGCCGGATGGATTTCCAATAGCGCGTTCCGGCACGGGATAATGGACGAATGCTTCCAATGATCAAGCTGCTCGAGGCGGTCTCCAGCTCGAGTGAATCGCCGTCGCTCAAAGCCGGACTGAGCGAGGACCAGGTGAGTCCGGGCTTCCTGGGCTTCCTGTTGACTTTTTTCGTCGTCGCCTTGACGGCGTTCTTGATCGTGGACATGGTCCGCCGGATCCGCCGGGTGCGCTACCGGGCGCAAGTGGCCGGAGAGCTGGTCGAGCCCGGCTTCGGCGAGGCTGATTCCGGGGCCGAACCGGTGGCCGGGGCAGCCGGGGCGCCGAATGACCCAGATTCCGGCGATCATGGACCCCGCCGGCACTAACGCCCTCGCCGGGCAGACTTCGGCCTACCTCCGCCAGCATGCGGCGCAGCCGGTGCATTGGCAGCCGTTCGGCGAGGCCGCTTTCGCCGCGGCAGTGCGCCGGGAGCAGCCGGTTTTCCTCTCTATCGGCTATGCGGCCTGCCATTGGTGCCATGTGATGGCGCACGAATCTTTCGACGACCCGGAGCTGGCGGAGTATTTGAACGCCAATTTCATCCCGGTCAAGGTCGACCGCGAGGAGCGCCCCGACGTCGACGCGGTCTACCTGTCGGCAACCCAGGCGATCAGCGGTCAGGGCGGCTGGCCGATGACGGTGTTCCTGACTCCGCAAGGGCAGGCGTTCCATGCCGGGACGTATTTCCCGCCGCAGCCGAGCGAGGGCCGGCCCTCGCTGCGCCAAGTATTGGCCGCGGTGCTCGAAGCCTGGCAGGACCGCCGGGCGGAAGTCTACGAATCTGCGGACAGCTTGGCGCAGACCCTGCAGGGCACGCCTTTGGCCGTGCGCCCGGTGGTTTCGCTGCCCGGCGCGCCGGATTCCCGCCCGGAGCTGCTCGATGCCGCGCTGGCCGGGCTGGCGGGCCAACTGGATCCGGTGCACGGCGGCTTCGGCAAGGCGCCGAAGTTCCCGCCGTCGCCGGTTCTGGGTTTTCTGATCCGGCACGCCGCAACCGACCGGGACGCGGCCGGGACCGCCCGTTCGATGGCCGCGGCGAGCTTGGCCGGAATGGCCGATTCGGCGCTCTTCGATCAGTTGGCCGGCGGCTTCGCCAGGTATTCGGTGACCGCAGACTGGTCGCTGCCGCACTACGAGAAAATGCTTTACGACAATGCGCAACTGCTGCGGCACTATGCCGCTTGGCTGAAGTTGCCGGAGGGCGCCGACTTCGAGCCGCAGCGGGCGCGCCGGGTGCTGCGCGGCGTCGTCGATTTCCTGCTGGATTCATTGGCGTTGCCGGCGGGCTGCTTCGCCTCCTCGCTGGACGCTGATTCGATGCTCGACGGCGTGCTCACCGAGGGCGCCGCTTACACCTGGACCGCGGCGGAGCTCGGTGCGGTGCTGGGCGAAGCCGACGGTGCGCGGTACGCCGGGTTGATGAACGTCGCCGACGAACCCGTGCCGCTGCACCCGGCCCGGGCGTTCGGCGCCGCCGACCAGGGCTTCGTCGATTCGGTCCGGACCGCACTGCTGGAATCCCGGAACCGGCGCAGCCAGCCGGAGCTGGACGACAAGGCGGTGGCCGGTTGGAACGGACTCGCGATCAGCGGCCTGCTCGAAGCCTGGTCGGTGCTGGACGACCCGCGCTGCCTCGAAGCGGCAGAACGCTGCGGACGCGCGTTGCTGGCTTCGCATTGGCGCGACGGCCGGTTGTCCCGGGTCCCGGGCAACGGCGCGATCGGCCTGCTCGAAGACCACGCCTGGTGCGCGGAAGCGTTTTTCCTGCTGTTTTCGGCGACGGCCGATGCCGCCTGGTACCGCCACGGAGAAGCCCTGCTGCTGGCCGCTTGCGAGGCCTTCGTCAGTGCCGACGGAGTGGTCGACGCGGTGCCGGATTCCGTGGAACTGCTTCGCGCCCAGGGCGGCCGGCAAGGCGCCGATCCGCTGGACAATGCCACCCCCAGCGGAGTTGCCGCCTTTGCCGAGAGCCTGCTCCGCTACGCCGCCTTGAGCGGCTCAACCTTGCACCGGGGGCTGGCGGAATCGATTCTGGCCGGCTTGGCGCCGGTGGCGGTGCGGTACCCGAGAGCGGCCGGAGCTGCCTTGGCCGCGATTGAGTCGGTGCTTTCCGGCCCGTTGGAAGTCGCCGTCGTCGGCCCGGAGCGTGAGTCCATGCTCGCGGTGGCCAGGCGGAGCCCGCTGCCCGGCCTGGTGATCGCCGCCTCGGACGGCAGGGCCAGCACTGCTCTGGACAGTCCCGTCCCGTTGTTGCAGGGCCGGCGTGCGGATGCCGGAGCTTTGGCGTTCGTCTGCCGGAAGATGGTCTGCCAGCGCCCGACCGCGGATCTGCGGCAGCTCGAGGCACAGCTCAGCGGGTATAGACCGCGAACATGATCGCAATGAAATGGCAGGCGAAGCCGGCCACGGTGAATGCGTGGAAGAACTCGTGGAAGCCGAAATGCGCCTTGCTGAAATTCGGCCGCTTGATTCCGTAGAATACCGCTCCGGCAATGTAGAAAGCGCCGCCGACGCAGATCAGGATCGCAGCCGGAATGCTTGCTGCGAAGAAGTCCGGGATGAAGAACAGCGAAGCGAGGCCCAGGGCGACATAGATCGGTACGTAGAGCCAACGCGGCGCGTGCACCCAGAGCACCCGGAAAGCCACCCCGGCCAGCGCTCCGCACCAGATCAGCCAAAGCAGCAGGGCGGCTTTTTCCGGGGGCAGCAGCAGCGCCGAAAGCGGCGTGTAGGTACCGGCGATCACCAGCATGATGTTGGTGTGGTCCAGGCGCTTCAGCACGGCCTTGACCTTGGGCGACCAATTGCCGCGGTGGTACACCGCGCTGGTGCCGAAGAGGAGTATTCCGGTGAAGGCATATACAGCTGAGGTGACCTTGCCGGTAGTGGTCGGAGCCACGCAGATCAGCACGATCCCGGCGGCGAGGGCCAGCGGGGTCGCGGCCAGATGGATCCAGCCGCGCCAGCTGGGCTTCACCTCGGGCGGTGCTGGTGCGGGGTGCCGGCCGGTGCCGCCCAGAGTTGCGGAGGCTGTGCTTTCCATACTCGAATTCTAACCTACGGCGAAGTAAGTTACTGCTGGGTAACATGAGGATTCGCTGAGTCTTGCCTCGTGCCGGGTACCCTAGAGTGGGCGCATGAGGACGAAGGGTTCGGCCGGTACCGGAGCGTGCGGGGGCGCGTCGGGGTAAAACGCGGACAAGTAGAGGAAGGCGGGGCGTCGACGATGCCGGTGAAACTGCCGCAGTTGCTCTACGACTACTACGAGCGCAGGCTGGTCAAATCCCTCAAAGGGCAGAAGATTCCCGCGCACGTGGCGATCGTGGTCGACGGCAATCGCCGTTGGGCGAAGCAATTCAATGCTTCCTCCGGCCACGGCCATCAGGCCGGGGTGGAAAAGATCCACGAGTTCCTGGGCTGGTGCCGGGACTTCGGCGTCAAAACCGTCACGATCTACATGCTTTCCACTGAAAACGTCAATCGCTCCAAGGCGGAACTCGACGAATTGCTCGGCATCATCGCCAGGCTGATGGACCATCTGGATTCGGACGAGTCGATCAGCGTCAGCGCGATGGGCGCTCCGGAGCTGTTGCCGGATTATCTGGCCGAGCGGCTGATCCGGTTGACCCAGCACCGGCCGGCCAGCGAGAAGCTGCACATCAACCTCGCGGTAGGCTACGGCGGCCGCCGGGAGATCGTGGACGCGGTCCGCGGTTTGCTGCGCGATGCGGTCGCCGAGGGCAAAGACATCGGGGTGCTGGCGGAAGAACTCGACGCCGAGGACATCTCCAGCTACCTGTACACCTCCGGCCAGCCCGATCCTGATTTGTTCATCCGGACCTCCGGTGAGCAACGGCTCTCCGGATTCCTGATCTGGCAGAGCGCTTACAGCGAAATGTATTTCTGCGAGGTGCTCTGGCCGGCGTTCCGCAAAGTCGACTTCCTGCGTGCCCTGCGCGATTACGCCGGGCGGCACCGCCGTTACGGCTACTGATCGTGGCGGCGCAACTGTTCACACCGAGTTAACCGACACGCCGTTTGCCGGGTACCGCGTGGGCGTCGTTGCAGGCGTAGATTTTGTCTCATCGGCACTCACCCAGAGCGCCGGTCGGGAGGGCCAGTGACTGCGCGATTCTTCGCTCCGAACACCTTGGAGGCTGGTCCTGTGCCAAGCCTCATGGCCGGACCGCCCCACGTGAGAAGCAACCGGGCATGTACCCGGGGTCTGGAGTCCTGTGGCACTGACTGAAAATGCGCTGGCCGGGAACCTGCCGGAGGAAGCTGAAGGCGCAGCAAAGCAAGATACCCCTCGCAGCAAGCGGGGCGGCACGAAACGCAAAACTGAAACCAGTACTGGGAAAACCACGGCCGGCCGAGCGAAGTCCATCGCTGCCGGCCGTTCCTATGTGCTGGACACCTCGGTGCTGCTTTCCGATCCGCGCGCGATCATGCGGTTCGCCGAGCACGAAGTGATTTTGCCGATCGTGGTGATCAGTGAGCTGGAGGGCAAGCGGCACGACCCGGAGTTGGGCTACTTCGCCCGAAAAGCGCTGCGTCTGCTCGATGACCTTCGGGTTGAGCACAGCGGCTTGAACAAGTCGATCCCACTCGGGGAAGAGGGCGGATCGCTGCGGGTCGAGCTGAACCACATTTCCACCGAGGTGCTGCCTGCCGGGTTCCGCAGCGGCGACAACGACGCCCGGATCCTCGCGGTGGCGAAGAACCTTTCGAATGAGGGCCACGACGTCACGGTGGTGTCCAAAGACCTGCCGATGCGGGTGAAGGCCTCGGCGATGGGCCTGCAGGCCGACGAGTACCGGAACGAACTGGTCAAGGATTCCGGCTGGACTGGCGTTGCCGAAGTGGATGTGCTGGACGACGAGATCTCCGCGCTCTACGGGCATGAGCCGGTCTTCGTGCCGGCGGCGGCCGAGATGCCCAGCAACACCGGACTGATCCTGCTCTCCAACCGGGGTTCGGCGCTGGGCCGGGTGGGCGCGGACAAGCAAGTGCGGCTGGTCCGGGGCGACCGCGACGTCTTCGGCCTGCACGGGCGTTCCGCGGAGCAGCGGCTGGCCATCGACCTGTTGATGGATCCTGAGGTCGGCATCGTTTCGCTGGGCGGCCGGGCCGGCACCGGCAAGTCCGCACTGGCGCTCTGCGCCGGCCTGGAAGCGGTGTTGGAGCGCCGGGAGCACCGCAAAGTAGTGGTCTTCCGCCCGTTGTTCGCGGTCGGCGGCCAGGAACTCGGCTATCTGCCCGGCAGCGAGCAGGAGAAGATGGGTCCCTGGGCCCAAGCGGTCTTCGATACGCTGGGCGCCCTGGTCTCCCAAGAAGTGGTCGAGGAAGTGATGGACCGGGGCATGCTCGAGGTGCTGCCGTTGACGCACATCCGCGGCCGCTCGCTGCACGACGCTTTCGTGATCGTCGACGAAGCGCAGTCGCTGGAGAAGAACGTGCTGCTGACCGTGATGAGCCGGATCGGCCAGAACTCGAAGATCGTGCTGACCCACGACGTGGCGCAGCGGGACAATCTCCGGGTGGGCCGGCACGACGGCATCGCGGCGGTGGTGGAGACCCTGAAGGGGCATCCGCTCTTCGGGCACATCACGCTGACCCGCTCCGAGCGTTCACCGATCGCGGCACTGGTGACTGAACTGCTCGAGGGCGCCGAGATCTGATTCCTTTCGTCGAGCGTGCACTTGTGGCGGGTTGGCCCAGTCGATACTCGCCACAAGTGCACGCTCGGCGCTCAGTTGAGGAGCCCGACGGTGAGCAGGATCGCGCTCGCCGTGTTCAAGAGGCCTCGGGCCAGGTTCGACGCCGACCAGGCGTGGCGGAAGGCCGGCCAGCACTCCGGATCGGTGGCCAGGCGGCGGTTCCACGGCACGTTGTGCGCGAGCGTCAGGATCAGGCTGATCAAGGCGAAGACCGCCCCGAGACTGAGCCAATGGTTGGCGAGCAGGTGCAACTGGGGCAAGAACACCACCAGCACCACCACTGCGGCGATCGGATTGAGCAGGAACGGCAGGAGGAAGCCGCGGCGTTCCGCCGCGACGTTGATCTGATTCATCGCCGCGGCCGCCCTCGCCGGCTGCAACCGGCTCAGTGCGGGCAGCACCATGAAGGAGAACGCCAAATACACGCCACCGAGCAGGCCCGAAGTGACGGCGGTGAAAACCACGGTGAAAGCTGTCCAGGGACTCATTCGACCAGTAAACCGCATCCGGGCGCCAGGCGATACTGAAAGTGCGCAGTCGGCTTACTGAGCCTGCGGGAGCTGCCATTCGATATGCTCCCGGACATCGGTCAAAACCGAGGATTCCTGGGTGAACAGGTCATCCAACATGTACTCGTCCACGGCCAGGATCTTGAGCCAATGGCCCTGGCCGGCCGTTTCGCCGTCCAACGACTGGCTGGCCACGCAAATGCCGGTGCCGGCGTCGATCCGCACCGCGGTGCGGCCCGGGAACAAGATCGGCGCATCGGGATGAAACGGCGTGTAGGTCGGATTCGGCCGCAGAACCGTTTCGAGGGCCTGGCGGCCTTCATGGTCCACGATCGCGATCGCTTCCGGCTCGGTCACATTGGAAAACGGGAAATCCAAGGGCACCGGGGCCTTGCCGGCCAGTTCCACCGGGTCCAACCAAGCCGAGAACCGGGCGGCGGAGGCCGGATCCGGACCGAAACCGGGCTCGCCGTATGCGGCTTCCGGACGCCGCCGGACCAGGCCGTCGTCGTCGTACCCGGGGGTGACCAGATACGCCGGGAGCAGCCAAGGCTTGCGCGAACCCGAGGTGAACAGCGAATCCTTCGAGTCGTTCAGCGCGGCGGTGCTGTGCAGCAGCGTGCCGTCGGCGGCTTCGACCCGCAGGGCGAGCGGCCGGCGCAACCAGGCAGTCACGAAGCGGGCTTCGGCGGCCGCCGGGCGTACTTGGAACCGCAGGCTCTGCCACTTCCAAGGGGATGAGCGGCACAGCGCTCGGAAGGCATCTGCACTGACCGAACTTTCCTGCTGCCACATATCCACAGCTTACGCCGCCCCGGAACCATTGCACCGAACAATCCAGTAACATCCGAAGATGCTGCAAAACCTCGGTGCGCTCACGGCTTGGCCGCTGAGCTTCGCGCTGGTGCTGCTGGCCTGCGGATACTTGTTGGCGATCACGGTTCCGCTGAGCATTATCGATCTCCGGTCGCATCTGCTGCCCAACCGGATCGTCTACCCGTCCGCGCTGATCGGGTTGCTGCTGCTGACTGCCGCCAGCTTGCTGCGCGGTGATCCCGGAACCGCATTGCGCACGCTGCTCGGCGGCCTGCTGCTCGGCTCCGGGTATTTGCTGCTGCGCTTGCTGCACCCCGCAGGAATGGGCTTGGGCGATGTGAAACTCGCGGTAGTGCTGGGGTTCTATCTGGCCTATCTGAGCTGGCCGCATCTTTTCTACGGCACCGTGCTGACCTTCCTGCTCGGCGGTTTGGCCGGGCTCGGCTTGCTGCTGAGCCGTCGGGGCAGCTTGGATTCGGCGATTCCGTTCGGGCCGTTCATGCTGGCCGGAACGCTGCTCGCGCTCTTGCTGCCGGCCTGAGAGACTGGCAGCATGCCAATCCCAGATTTCATCCTGTCCTTGCGTCAGAAGATCGGCCACGACCCCTTGTGGTTGCCCGGCGTCGGAGCGGTAGTGCTCGACGACGCCGGCCGGGTGCTGCTGGGCCGACGGGCGGACAACGGCGCGTGGACCATCATCACCGGGATGCTAGACCCGGGTGAGGAACCCGCGGTGGGCGCGGCCCGGGAAGTCCTGGAGGAGACCGGGGTGCTGGTCGAAGTGGAGCGGCTGGTCTCCACCAATGTGGTCGGACCGGTGGTTTTTGCCAACGGCGACGTCTGCACGTTCTTGAACCAGAGCTTCCGTTGCCGTTACCTCAGCGGTGAGGCCCGGGTGAACGATGACGAGTCATCGGACGTGCGCTGGTTCGCGCTGGACGACTTGCCGGAGCTCAATGCCGCGCATTTGCGGGCGGTGCAATTGGCCCAAGCGCCGGACGGCGCAGCCTGGTTCGTCAAAAACTGACGCTTCCGGCACGGAAAAGCCGGTGTGCTGCCCCCAAAGAGCAGCACACCGGCTCGGTCCGGAAACCAGCGGGTCAGAGCTTGCTGGTTCGGTGTTCCGGGTCCGCCCCGGCCTCCGGATGCTGTTGTGCCGCCAATCGCTCGGCTTCCAACCGTTCCGCTTCTTCGCCGCCGACGGCTTCGCCGCGGGCCACCATCCCGGAGGTGTCGGACAATGGAATCTGCTTCAGGGTCAGCGCCAGGATCAAGGCGATCACCAGGAACGGGATCAAGTACCAGAACACCGGGGCCAAAGAATCCGCATAGGCGTTGACCACGGCTTCTTTGACTGGGCCGGGGAGCGCGTTGAGCGTCGCCGGATCGATGCTGGCCGAAGCCGAGGAGGCCTGTTCCGCCGAGGCGCCGAAGCTGCCGAACACCGATTTGAGCGACTCCGCGAGCCGAGAGGCGAACAGCGTGCCGAAGACCGCGACGCCCAACGAGGCGCCGACTTCCCGGAAGTAGTTGTTGGTGCTGGTCGCGGTGCCGATCTCGTTCGCCGGAACCGCGTTCTGCACCACCAGCACGATCACCTGCATGATCATGCCGAGGCCGGCGCCGAAGAAGAACAACTGCACGCAGATCACCCAGATCGGGGTCGAGGCGGCCAAGGTGGTCATCCAGAGCATTGCGCCGATGGTCAGAATGGTGCCGATGATCGGGAAGATCTTGTATTTGCCGGTTTTGGTGATCGCGATGCCGGAGTAGATCGAAGTGCCGATCACGCCCACCATCATCGGCAGCATCAGCAGGCCGGAGGCGGCGGCCGAGGTCCCGGAAGACATCTGCAGGAAGGTCGGGACGAAGGCCAGTGCGGAGAACATGCCCAAACCCAGGGTGAAGCCGATTGCCGTCGAGTTGATGAAGATCCGGTTCCGGAACAAGCTCATCGGGATGATCGGGTCTTCCGCCTTCAGCTCGGTGAACACGAAGGCGGTGGCGGCGGCGAGCAATGCGGTGCCGAAGAGCCAGGTCCAGCCCGAGCCCCATCCCTGATCCGGTTTGCCGATGAAATCGGTGAAGAAGATCAGCGAAGTAGTGGCCAGGGAAAGCAGCACCACGCCCAGGATGTCGATCTTCTTCTCGGCCTTTTTGCTCGGCAAGGTCAGCGTGAAGAAGGCTACGATGAACGCCGCGATGCCGATCGGGATGTTGATGTAGAAGGCCCATTCCCAGGTCAGGTTGTCGACGAAGAAGCCACCCAGCAATGGCCCGGCCACTGCGGCCAAGCCGAAGATCGCGCCGAGCGGTCCCATGTATTTGCCGCGCTCTTTCGCCGGGACGATATCCGCGATGATCGCTTGCGAGAGGATCATCAAACCGCCGCCGCCCAGACCCTGAAGCGCGCGGAAGACCACGAACATCCAGAAGTTGCTGGCGAAGGCGGCGCCCACGGAGGCCAGGGTGAAGAGGGCGATGGCGATCAGGAACAGGTTGCGCCGGCCCAAGACGTCGCCGAATTTGCCGTAGATCGGCATGACGATCGTGGTGGCCAGCAGATAGGCGGTGGTGATCCAGGCTTGGTTCTCCACGCCGCCGAGTTTGCCGACGATGGTCGGCATCGCGGTGGAGACGATGGTCTGGTCCAAACTGGACAGCAGCATCCCGGCGATCAGGGCCGAGAAGATGATCCAAATTCTCCGCTTGGTCAGCAAGAGGGGCTGCGGGGTTGCGGTGGCAACGGTGCTCATGATTGTGCTCCGATTCCGGGACGGGATGTCTCGATGAGTTCTGGTACTGCATGGATGAAGTCGCGCAGGATGGCCTCGAAGGATCTCGAGTTGTCCGCGTTGAAGTAGATCTGGGTGGTTTGCCGGGCAGCTCCGCCGATCAGCACCGCGGCCATCACGATCCGCGGATCGTCGGGGTCGCAGTTTTCCCGCTGCGCCAGCAGTCCTTTGAAGACGCCTTTGCGTTGCGCGGTCTCGCCGAACAGCTTGGCCTGCAGATGCGGTTCCCGGTCGATGATGCCGACCAGTTGGCGGTACTGGGCGGCGTTGAAGGTCATCCGGGACGCCATTTCGCCGAACAGCGTGACGGTGTCTTCCATGAGCGTGGCGGAAATCCGGCCAGGCGTCGTCGAGCCCCGGGCCAGGAATTCTTCGAGCAGATCGCTCGGGATGCCGTCGTCGTTCCGGCCCAGGACCGCGTCCTCTTTGGAAGCGAAGTAGTTGAAGAAAGTACGCCGGGAAATGCCGACCCGTTCGCACAGCTGCTCCACCGTGTAACCGGCCAGGCCGTGCGCTTCGGTCAGATCCCGGGCGGTGTTGACGATGGCCTCCCAGCGTGCGGCGCGTTTGCGCTCGCGGAGGCCGGGGGCATCGTCGTCGGGAATTATTGCACTATTACTCACAAAGTAAATAATTGCACTCAGGCAACCATTGTGCAAATTGGTCCCGAGTGAGTTCGGTTGCTCAAACCACTGGGTCGCAGTTTTTTGCGGATGTATGCGCTGCATACCCGCAAAAACTGCGACCCAGTCGAGTCTGCTGACGGATTACTGCGGCGGACGGGTCATCGACAGCACGTCGAGCGCCTGGTCCAGCTGTGCTTCGGTCAGCTCGCCGCGCTCCAGATAACCGAGTGCGACCACGGCCTCGCGGACGGTGAGGCCTTCGGCGACCGCCTTCTTTGCGATCTTGGCGGCATTTTCGTAGCCGATGAACTTGTTCAACGGGGTCACGATCGACGGCGAGGCTTCTGCCAGGAAGCGGGCGCGCTCCACATTCGCGGTGATGCCGTCGATCATCTTGTCCGCCATGACCCGGGTGGTGTTGGTCAGCAAACGGATCGATTGCAGCAGATTCGCGGCCATCACCGGGATGCCGACGTTGAGTTCGAAGGCGCCGTTGGTGGAGGACAGGGCAATCGTGGTGTCATTGCCGATCACTTGCGCGCAGACCATGATCGCGGCCTCGCAGATCACCGGGTTGACCTTGCCGGGCATGATCGAAGAGCCGGGCTGCAGATCGGGAATCGCGATTTCGCCCAGGCCGGTGTTCGGGCCCGAACCCAGCCAGCGCAAGTCGTTGTTGATTTTCATCAGCGAATAGGCGATGTTGCGCAACTGGCCCGAAGCCTCGATCAAGCCGTCCCGGTTCGCTTGCGCCTCGAAGTGGTCGCGGGCCTCGGTCAACGGCAAGCCGGAATCGGCAGCGAGCAGTGCGATCACGCGCTGCGGGAAACCCGCGGGAGTGTTGATCCCGGTACCGACGGCGGTGCCG
This sequence comes from Arthrobacter russicus, assembly GCF_031454135.1. Classification (NCBI taxonomy): domain Bacteria; kingdom Bacillati; phylum Actinomycetota; class Actinomycetes; order Micrococcales; family Micrococcaceae; genus Arthrobacter; species Arthrobacter russicus. The sequence goes on along the minus strand of NZ_JAVDQF010000001.1, from coordinate 1,380,654 downwards.
CCCAACGGGACTTCGGCAACCCGGGGCAGCGAGGATTGGATGCGCTCGACGCCGTAGCGCACCTGGGCGGCGTAACCGCCGAATTCCTGGCCCAGGGTGACCGGGGTGGCGTCCATCAAGTGCGTGCGGCCGGACTTCACCACGGTGGCGAACTCTTCGGCCTTGCGGCCCAGTGATGCGGCCAGGTGTTCCAACGCGGGAATCAGGTCATTGGTCAGAGCCGAGGTGGCTGCGACGTGCACGGAGGTCGGGAAAACGTCGTTGGATGACTGCGAAGCGTTGACGTGGTCGTTCGGATGGACCCGCTTTTCGCTGCCGGCAGCTTCCAGCGCCCGGTTCGCCAATGCGGCAAGCACCTCGTTGGTGTTCATATTCGAAGAAGTCCCGGAACCGGTCTGGAACACGTCGATCGGGAAGTCGCCGTCGTACTTTCCCGAAATCACTTCGTCGGCAGCGCCTTCGATCGCCTGGGCCAGCTCGCCGTCGAGCACGCCCAACTCGGCGTTCGCCGTGGCGGCGGCCTTTTTGATCCGGGCCAGAGCCTCGATGTGCGCCCGTTCCAGCGTGTTGCCGGAGATCGGGAAATTCTCCACGGCACGCTGGGTTTGGGCGCCGTACAGGGCGTCGGCCGGAACCCGGACCTCACCCATCGTGTCATGTTCAATGCGGAATTCTGGTGTGCCGGTGGCAGCGGACGTCTCAGTCATGAGACCAGAATATCGGTCGGTCCGGCGAACTCGGAATCGGGGCGGTGGAACCGGATTCAGAGTGCCCCGATGCTGTTCACCAGCTCGGCCCGGCCTTCGTCCAAGTGGTAGGCCAGCCCCACGATCGAAACCTCGTGCCGCTCCACCGCGGAGGAAACTGTCCGGGAGGCCTCCACCAGACGCAGTGCGGTCTGTTTGATGTGCTCCACCATGAAGTCGTTCACGTCCTGCCCGCCATCGCGCCGTGAAGCCAGCACCGAAGGGGTGATCCGTTCCACCAGATTCCGCAGGAAGCCGCCCGGCATGTCGCCGGAATCCACGGCTTCTTTGGTGGCGGTGATCGCCCCGCAGTTGTCGTGGCCGAGTACCACGATGAGCGGCACGCCGAGCACCGAGATGCTGTATTCGATCGAACCGAGGACGGAAAGGTCGATGACCTGCCCGGCAGTACGCACCACGAAGGCGTCGCCCAAGCCGAGGTCGAAGATGATCTCCGCAGCGAGCCGGGAATCCGAACAACCGAAAATCACCGCGAACGGGCTCTGCTGGTTCACCAGGGATTCCCGGTGCAAGGCATCCTGGTTGGGATGTTGCGATTCGCCGTGGACGAAGCGTTCATTGCCGGCCTGCAGTTTCTGCCAGGCTTCCTGGGGGGTGATCACGGTGCTCATTTGCCGCCTTCGGGGAGGGACGCGCCGGGGACCGCGGCGCTGCGGGCAGCGGCCACGGCATTGGCGACGACGTCGAGTTCGTTCAGTCCGGTCTGTTCGCCGCGCAGCACCACGGTGCTGCTGCCGGCGGTCGCGGTGGGGTTCAGGATCAAGGACATTGAGGTTCCGGGCTTGTCCCGCAGCTGCCAAGTCAGCCCGGAGAGCGTCCGGTCCCCGGTGACCGGGGCATTGTCCGTCCGCCCGGCGAGCCAGGTGGGATTCGCCTGCGCGGTTTCGGTCACCGTGATGAATTTCTGGCTCGGCGTGACATAGCCGACTTCCCAGAAGCCGACCCCGTCGCTGCCGGCCGCGGTCCATCGGGCGTAATTGGCGGTCCAACCGTCCGGGAGCGCGGGTGCAGCGGGCCTGAAGCCCGCGACGCCCTGGGCTTGGCCGGCGGCGGCCGGGACATCGACATTGGTCTGGTACAGCGGGCCGCTGGGGTGGGCGCTCATCAGCGGCAGGATCAGGGCCAGGCCCAGACTCACGCCGACCGCCATCAGCATGCCGATCACGGTGGCATTGGCGCGTTTGGCGGTGGCCGGCTTGAGCACCGGTTTGAAATCCTCCGGCTCGGCCGGGCCGGCTGCGCCGGGGGCGGTTCCGGCAGCGTCCCCTTGCGTTCCCGGGGCGGCGCCCTGCTGGCCTGCTTCAGTCATTCCTCTATAGTCGCGCATCAGTGCCCCGGAACACCACTTGGCGGGACCGGGCGGCCGCGGACCGGCTCCCCGCAGAGCGCCGCTGCGCCGGCCAGCCGAACGTATCGCTCGTCACAGTAGTTAGCCGTGGGCGTCTCGGCAAAATATGATGGGTACAACGAACCCGCTCAATGATGAGGATGAACTGTGACTGTTCTGCCCGAAGAAGCCCAGTATTCGACGCTTTCACGCTCATTGGCTGTGGGTGACGACGAACCGGACCGGAACCTCGCGCTCGAGCTGGTCCGGGTGACCGAAGCCGCAGCCATCGCCGGCGGCCATTGGGTCGGCTTCGGCGACAAGAACCTGGCCGACGGCGCAGCCGTCGATGCGATGCGTTCCTTCCTGCACACCGTGCATTTCAACGGCGTCGTGGTGATCGGCGAAGGCGAGAAGGACGAAGCCCCGATGCTCTTCAACGGCGAGCGCGTCGGAGACGGCACCGGCCCGGAGGTCGACGTCGCGGTCGATCCGATCGACGGGACCCGGCTGACCGCCCTCGGCATCAACAATGCGCTCGCCGTGCTCGCGGTCGCCGAACGCGGCACCATGTTCGACCCGTCCGCGGTGTTCTACATGGAGAAACTGGTGACCGGTCCGGAAGCCGCGGACATGGTCGATTTGCGCTTGCCGGTCAAGCAGAACCTGCACCTGATCGCCAAGGCAAAAGGCGTCAAAGTCAACCAGCTCAACGTGATGATTCTGGACCGGGACCGGCACAAGCCCCTGGTGGAAGAGATCCGCGATGCCGGAGCGCGGACCCGGTTCATCATGGACGGCGATGTGGCCGGCGCGATCGCGGCGGCCCGTTCCGGCACCGGCGTGGACGCCTTGATGGGCGTCGGCGGCACTCCGGAGGGCATTGTGGCGGCCTGCGCGATCAAGGCGCTCGGCGGCGTCATCCAGGGCCGGCTCTGGCCGACCAGCGACGACGAAAAGCAGAAAGCGCTCGATGCCGGCCATGATCTGGACCGGGTGCTCTCCACGAATGATCTGGTCACCAGCGACAATTGCTACTTCGCTGCCACTGGCATCACGGACGGCGATTTGCTGCGCGGGGTGCGTTACACCAAGGACCGCGTGGTCACCCAGTCGATCGTGATGCGCTCGAAGTCCGGGACCGTCCGGTTCGTCGACGCCGAGCACCACGCGAGCAAATGGGAAACCTACGCCCGCAGCTAGGCGCCCAGGCCCGTCCAATTCGGTGATTCAGCGGGCAGAGACGTCTGAGCCCACTGAAAGGGCCGATCGGACGGGCCTGGATTCGCGGGGAGCGGTCAGCCGCGGAGCGAGCGGACTTTCCCCCGGGCTTTCCGGGCCAGCTGGTAAGCCGCGTAGCGCAGCGGGTTCACCGGCAGGTCCCAGGTGCCCGGAAACTCCACGAGCCGACCGCCGAACGAGTTCTTGAAGGACGTGAATCCGGCCCATTTGTGTTCGGGTTGCCCTTCCGGCGCGACGCCGGAGAGGTCGACGTGGGCCAGGCCCTTGGCCTGGGCCTCCGCGATCAAGGTCACTACCAAAGGGATTCCTGCGCTGAGCTTCCGGTACTCGTCGTCCATCGCGGCGTGCGCATAGACCCGGGTGTCCGCGGAATCGTAAACCAGTGCTGCGGCGATCGGCCTGCCTTCGAGTTCGGCGAGGTAGAGGGTCACCGCGCCCATTGGCATCAGCGTCGTCGCCACCCGGTGGAGATAGTCGTCGCTCTGCGGTTTGAATCCGTTCCGTTCCGCGGTCCGGTGCAGGAAGCCCAGCAGCACCGAAATCTCGGCCGGGTCCTGCGTCGCCCGGAAAGCGACGCCTTTTTTCCCGATGTTCCGGTACAGGTTGCGGTTCGTCGGTTTCATCTGCGCAAGCGTCGGGGCCAGATCCGGACCCAGGTCGAGGATCCGGGTGAGCTCCGGTTGCTGGTTGGCCGGTGCCGGCACCATGCCGCGCTCGGCCAAGGCGCGTCGCGCGGCCTCGGCGCTCAGCGCCAAGCTCGCCGGTTCGAGGCGGATGAACACCGCACCGCGGCTTTTGGCGAGCGGCCGGATCTCGGCCAGGGCCGAATCCAAAGCGGCGAGATCCGCAGCGACCGGACCGTAGGGCAGGTACAGGACCTTGCCGGCCGGATTGCTTTCCTCGACCGCGAGGAATCGCCAGCCGTCGCCGCGCTGTTCGTGCACGGTTTTCCCCAGGCCACGTTGAAATTCGGCCCATGCCGGGCTCTGTACGAAGAAATCCATCCGGTCCAGACTATCCCGGGACGTCGTCGCCGGCGGTTCCCGTGGTGACCGCGAAGGCCAGGCACCCTTCGGTCGAATGCAGCACCGCGGGCGCTTCGGCTGCGGGCACGAAGGCACTCTCGCCGCGGAGCAGGGCCAGATCGCCGCGCGGCGAATCGAGCAGCGCGGAGCCGGAAACGAGCAGCACCAACAGCGGTCCGTGCTGGGCCAGAACCGCCGGTTCGCTGCCGGGCGCCAGCTCGATGCGCTGGAGCTGGAATTCACCGAAGCCCGGGGCGAAGACCTGTTGCCCCCATTCGGTGCCGCCCGCCGTGACGCGCGGCACCGGCAAAGCCCGGAAGTCCACCGTGCGCAGCAGTTCCGGAATGTCGATGTGCTTCGGGGTCAGCCCGCCGCGCAACACATTGTCCGAAGCGGCCATCACTTCGACGCCCAGCCCGTCCAAGTACGCGTGTACATTGCCGGCCGGCATCGCGAAACACTCGCCCGGTTCCAGGTGGACCAGATTCAGCAGGAGCGAAATCAGTGCGCCCGGGTCGCCTGGATAATCCGCACCGAGCCGGCGGACGGTACGCAGCGCGGGTCCGAGCGATTCCGGGGCCAGCGCACCGAGCTGCCGCTGGACCAGGGCCAGAGACTCCAGGACGTCCGGCGCCGCGGAAATCAGCCGTTCGAATGCGGCGTGCAGGGCCTGGGTTTCGGTGCCGTCGCGCAGGGTTGCCGCGATCTCCAGCAGCAGCGGGTCGGGAGCGGAGTTCCCGATGCCGGCCGACCGCGCCGAGTTGGCCAATGTCTCGAAGCTCGCCGCGGATTCGGCCGCGGGCCGGAATCCGCAGAGCGCGTCGAACGGGGTCAGCGCGAAGATCATTTCGGGCTTGTGGTTGTCGTCCCGGTAGTTGCGGTACGGGGAGTCTTGCGGGATGCCGGCTGCGTTTTCCGCGGCGAATCCGGCCTTCGCCTGGGCCAGGCTCGGATGCACCTGCAAGGACAGCGCCTGTCCGGCGGCGAGCAGTTTCATCAGGAATGGGAGCCGGTCGCCGAATTGGCGGCGGGATGCGCTGCCGAGCGTGTTCTGCGGGTCGGCCGCGATCAGCCGGTCCAGCGGCACCTCGCCGTCCGGGGTCTGGGCCTGCGACGGAGCCCCCGGGTGGGCGCCCAGCCACAGTTCGGCCTCCGGAGAGCCGGACGGCGCGCGGCCGAGCAACTCGGCGATCGCCGTCGTCGAGCCCCAGGCATAGGGCCGGAGCACATTCTGCAATTTGTACATGCTGGTACCTTAGCCCGGAGTGCAGCTGCCGTTGTTGGCGAGCAACTGGACCAGGGTATCGGTGGCCCCCCGCTCGGCCAGCCGCTGCAAGTAGTCCTGAGTCAGCGTCGGTGCCGGGGTGCTCGGTGCCGCCGGGGTGTTCGGTGCGGCCGGCGGATTGGGTTGCGCCGGAGCCCCCGGCGGCGCGGGCTGCGCCGGCGGCGCATTCACATCGGTACTCGCGGATTCGGGCGCTTTGCCGGCGATCAGGTCCTTGACCCTTTGCTGCAGCGACGGGAAATCCGGATAGGTCGGGAAGTCTTCGCTGAAATCCGGCGGGCCGATGGTCAGCCGGTCGAGCGGGAAACCTTTGGCCTTCAACGCCAGATTGATGAAACTGCCCAATTGCTGCTGCGGGATGTCGGATTCGATGACTTTCGCACCGGCATTCGCGATGTCGTTGAATTTGGTCAGCACCGTGGCCGGGTTCATCTGTTTCAGCACCGCCTGCTGGATGCATTGCTGGCGCTGGCTCCTGGCATAGTCGGTGACCCACTCCCGGGAGCGGGCGTACCAAAGCGCCTGTTCGCCGTTGAGGGTCTGCTCACCCGGCGCGATCCAGCCTTCCGGAGGCAGATGCCCGCCTTGTTCGTCGGTGGCCGCGCCGCTGATCGGCACCCAGCCTCCGGCGTTGACTTTGACGCCGCCGAGCGCGTCGATCAATTGCGAGAATCCGGCCATGTCGATGAGCACGTAGCCCTGGACGGTCAAGCCCAGAGTGCCGCCGGCGGCGTCCATCATCGCTTGGGCCCCGGGGTCCGATTCGCCGGGGTAGAGATTCTGGTAGTTTTCCGTGACATCGCTGTAGAGGAAATTGATGATGCAGTTGTCTCCGCAGTTGTAGCCCTGCGGATAGATCTTGCGCATCGGCGAGTTCGGGCTGAACTGGGCGTTCTGCAGATTCCGCGGGATCGAGATGGTCACGGTCTTCCCGGTCTGCGCATCGATGCTGAGCACGATGATGCTGTCCGGCCGGCGCCCGGTACGGTCTGCTCCGGCGTCTCCGCCCATCACCAGGAAGTTGTAGCGCCCGTCCACCGGGGCCATGTCCGGACCGGATGCCGTGAAAATGCTGCCCAGCGCGTTGCGGCCGGAGTTGACCAACCAGGCCGAGTAGCCGAGGGTCCCGGACGTGACCGCCATCAGCACGACCACGGAGGCGGCCACGATGATCCGCATGCCCGGGGCCAGCAGCACCGGACGGATGATCCGCAGCGTATTGACGAAAATAAAGGCCCAGCCGATGGCCAACAGCACCAGGACCAGGATCAGGAGCAGCGAAGCGATCGGATTGGTCAGGATGCTCAAGACCAATTCCCGATTGGCGAAGGAGAGCACGACGCCGATGATCAGCAAAGCCCAGACCGTGAAGGTGACCCGGAGCGCACTCCGGCCGAGATTGCGGTTTCCAGCCACCAGTTGGGCGCTGCCCGGGATGAAAAGACTCAGCACCAACAACAGGAAGGCGCGTTTGGCGCGCATCGGCGCATTCGCCGATTGCGGGTAACGGAGCGGATTCGTCAGGACCGGGGGCCGTTTCGAGGTCTTGTCGGTAGCGCGCGAGGAGAAACTCATACCGGGCCCTGCAACGCTCCGGCGGCGGTTCCGGGGTAGTCGAGCCTGGCCTGTTCCCGGAGTGCCGCGCCTTTGGCGCCGGCCGCTTCATTGAGCCCGGCCGCGAAGTCGGCCAGGGCCCGGCGCAACCGCTCGGCGAGTGCATCGGAGCCGCTCGCGAGGATCCGCACGGCGAGCAAACCGGCGTTGCGGGCGCCGCCGATCGAAACCGTCGCCACCGGGACTCCGGCAGGCATCTGCACGATCGACAGCAGCGAATCCATGCCGTCCAAGGTCTTCAGCGGCACCGGCACGCCGATCACCGGCAGGGTGGTCACCGAGGCGAGCATGCCGGGCAGATGCGCGGCGCCGCCGGCCCCGGCGATCACCGCACGCAGCCCGCGTTGCGCAGCGGTCCGGCCGTATTCGACCATTTCCAGCGGCATCCGGTGCGCTGAGACGACGTCCGCCTCGAACGGGATGCCGAACTCGTCGAGGATCTCGGCTGCGGCCTGCATCACCGGCCAGTCCGAGTCCGAACCCATGACCAGGCCGACCAGTGCGGCGTTGTCGTCGGAAGGAATCTGAGTCATCGTGTTGCCGCCTCGTTCGTGGTCGGTTGCTCTGCCGCCGGGCCCGGGGCCCCGTTCCGGATGATCGAAGCGGCCTCGGCCACTCTGGCGCGCAGCGCGGCCAAGGACTCCCCGTCCCGGGCCAAGCCGTTGACATGTGCGATCTTGCGACCCGGCCGGACCGATTTGCCGTAGTTGTGCACCTTGATCCCGGGTTGTGCGGCCAAAGCTGCCGGGTAGGCCCGGTAAAGCTCCTGGTTCGGCCCGCCGAGGATGTTCTTCATCACCGTGAACGGCGCAAGCGGACGGGGATCGCCCAGCGGAAGATCGGCTACTGCGCGCAAATGCTGTTCGAACTGGCCGGTCAGCGCACCGTCCATGCTCCAGTGCCCGGAATTGTGCGGACGCATGGCGAGCTCGTTGATCAAAAATCCGGCCCCGATGCCGGGAGTCTCGAAGATCTCCACAGCCATCGCCCCGGTCACGCCGAGCTCGTCGGCGATCCGCAAGGCAGCGTCCCGCGCGGCCGCCGCGACGTCGGCAGCCAACTGCGGCGCCGGTGCGATCACTTCGTCGCACACCCCGTCGATTTGGATCGATTCGACGACCGGCCAGGCCACTGCCTCACCGCTGGGCCGACGGGCCACCATGGCGGAAAGCTCCCGGCTGAAATCGACCTTGGCTTCTACCAGCAAGGGGTTCATCGCGGCGAACCAAGCGGCGGCCGCGGTGGCTTCCTCGGGTCCGGAAAGGATCCGGACCCCTTTGCCGTCATAACCGCCACGCGGGGTTTTCAAAACCACCGGCCAACCGACCGTTTCGCCGAATTCGACGATCTCCGGCACGGACCGCACGGCCGCCCAGGCGGGGTTCGGCAGTCCCAGCCGGTCGATCGCAGCCCGCATGACCAATTTGTCCTGGGCGTGCCGCAGGGCGGACGGCGTCGGCTGCACGTTCACGCCCTCGGCCATCAGGGTTTCCAGGTGCGCCGCCGGCACGTGCTCGTGGTCGAAGGTGAGGACGTCCACACTGCGCGCGAAATCCCGGAGCATGGCCAGATCGCGGTAGTCGCCCACCGTCGAATGCCGGGCGGCGTCCGCCGTGGAAACGTCGGCGGCTTCGGCCAGGACCCGCAGCCCGAGCCCCAATTCGAGCGCCGCCGGCACCATCATGCGGGCCAACTGGCCACCGCCCACCACACCAATCACTGGAAAAGTCACAAGGTCAAGAGTAGCGAGTGTGCGTGTGCAGAGCGTCCCCCGGCGCGTCGGGGCGGGATATGCGCAGCCGGTTCACAGCCGATTCCCGGTGCGGCCCGCCTTGCTGCGGCGCGAAGCCGCGGACCATCCTGGGAAGTTTCCTGGTGGCTGGGCGGGGAGGGCCCGGGGAAGGAGTAAAATAGACGGTTGGCCCAGAAATCGGGCCGGTTTTCAAGACCGTGGAGGGTCATGTTTCCATCGATTATGCATCGCCTGCGTGGCCTGGTGGGCCTCTTCTGGCGTGAGGTCGCCAAGTTCGGCGTCGTCGGCGGAGTCGCATTCGTGATCGACACCGTCATCTACATCTGGCTGATGGCCGGCCCGATGCACGGCAGCGAGGTATGGGCCAAGGCCATCGCCACGATCGTGGCGAGCATCTTCTCCTGGGTGGCCAACCGGTATTGGACCTTCCGGCATCGCAAACAAGCCAACGTAGTCCGGGAGGCCGTGCTGTTCGCGATCATGAACGGCATCGGACTGTTGATCGCCGCGGGCTGCGTTTTCGTGGCGAAGTATTGGCTGGGCGTCGAGAGCAAAGTCGGCCTGTTCATCGCCGGAAGCGTGGTCGGCCTGATCCTGGGCACCATTTTCCGGTTCTTCGCCTACCGGTTCTGGGTGTTCACCGCGGAACTGGACGCCGATCCCGAGTTCGCCAACGACCGGGAACTGATCGAAGCCCACACTGCGGCGCCGGCCGCGGACAGCCCGGTTGCGCAGACCCCGGAACGGACTAACCGCGCCGAGTGACCCCCTCGGCCTGCAGCAGTTTTTCGCTGGCCAGCGCGGCATCCGAGAAGAGCACCACGGAGCCGCCGGCCTGCCAAATCCCCAAAGCCGCGAAAGCCACCCGGGACAGTCCCTCGCCCGCATCGAGCGCCACCCGGGAAGCCGCGTCCCAGCCCTCGGCGAGCCCGGCGATCCGGGCGTAATCGACGCTCCGATCCAGACCCGCCATGGCGATGCCGTCGGGCTCCGGGTCGTCGAACCGAACGAAGGCGTCGGCGAACATCCGGACTTCGGCCGCGTAGTCGTGCACTTCGGCATCATCCGGCAGTGCGCCCGGCCAGGCCATGGCCAGCGCCGGAAGGGCGACCGCGACGGCATCGGTCCGCCGGGCGGCTGCGGCCAGCCCGGATGTTTCGGCTGCGAACCAGACTGATGCGGAATCGGCCAAGCCGGAATCGGGTTCGGCAACGAACCGCACCGTCGCGGCGCAGGCCAACCCCGCCAAGCAAATGCACAGGGATTTCCAATGCGCCGGCAATTGCAGGGCGATCAAAGCGCCTGCTACGACGTCGAATTCCTCGGTCAGGAAATTCGCCGATTTGGCGACCCAATTGTCCAGAACTTTTCCGGAGAGTTCGATCCTTTCGCCGTCGGGGCCGTACCAGGTCAGGCGGGGCGCTCCCGGATCAACCGTGCGCAGGGAGTGGAGCAGGGAATCGATCGCGGTCATCGCAGTGCCTTTCGCAAGCGTTCGGGCCTTTGCCGCTCGGTCCGCGGCCCATGCACCCGGACCAATTCACGCACATCGGCCAACACGCCGCCAGTTCGAGAAAATCCCGGGCGTGGCGTGGCTGGGAAAATGCGCTGGGTATGGATAAAATTCCCGGTTCCGCTTGACGGGCAGCGTATTACACGGTTGTAATTAGACTACGAAAGCCACGGTGGAGAACTTCAGCAGTCAGCACAGAAGCAAATACCAAAAGCAACACCAAAGCAACACAGCCGTGGCGAAACCAGGAGGACCATCATGGGGCAAGCGGAGCGTAGCAATACAACTCCGAATGGGCGATCCGGAGCCTTCGAGGACGAATCGGCGCTGCAGGCGCAAGCGGCATCGCTTTACCGCTCCCGTGGAGTCCCCGGAGACTGGTACGTGGATCCGGCGGATCCGCAAGCTGCTGAGCGGTATCGCAGCGCCGAAGCGGAGTCCATCGAAGACCAAGCCACCGCATTCCTCGCCGCGCATGAGGCATTGGAAGACGGCACCGAGTTGCGAATCGGTGCCCCGGAGAAGCCGGGCAGCGTCGAGCTCACCGGCCATGCCGACCAAGCCGTCTGGATCGGATTGCCCGGCATGCCTTTGGCAGATCCGTCCGATGAAGGCGAATTGGGCTGGCAAGCCGATGCTTTGTGCGCACAAACCGATCCGGAGGCTTTCTTCCCGGAAAAAGGCGGCTCCACCCGCGACGCGAAAAAAGTTTGCGGCTCCTGCAACGTCCGCTCGCAATGCCTCGAGTACGCTCTTTCCAATGATGAGCGGTTCGGCATCTGGGGCGGCCTCTCGGAACGCGAGCGGCGCCGGTTACGGAAGCGAGCAGTCTGATTTCTGAAGCTATGCGCGTCACAGCCGTCGTGGTCAGCCACGACGGCTCGACGTATTTACCCAGGACTCTTGCCGCAATCCAGGCGCAGACCAGGATGCCTGACCGGGTCATCGGCGTCGACACCGATTCCGGGGACAATTCCCTGGCGCTGCTGAGCGGCTCGCTCGGCGCGCAGAATGTGCTGCGGATCGAAGCCCGGGGCGGCTTCGGCGCCGCGGTCCGGGCGGCACTCGCCGGAGCCACTGCGCGGGACAGCACCGAGGACACCAGCACCGAAACCGAATTCCTCTGGTTCCTGCATGACGATTCGGCTCCGGAACCGACAGCACTCGCCGAGTTGCTGCACGCCGTCGAGCGCGCACCGTCGGTGACCATCGCCGGCTGCAAACAGGTCGATTGGAACGACCGCCGGAGCCTGGTCGACGTCGGATTGAGCACCAGCCGGTGGGGCGAACGGCTCACCATGATCGACTTGGACGAGCAGGACCAGGGCCAATACGACGCCAAAAGCGATGTCTTCGCGGTCAATTCCGCAGGAATGCTGGTTCGGCGCGACGTCTGGAATGCGCTCGGCGGTTTCGACCCGGCGTTCCCCGGCACCGGCGACGATGTGGATCTCTGCTGGCGCAACCGGCTTGCCGGGCACCGGGTCGTGGTGGTGCCCAGCGCTGTGGTCGGGCACGTCCGGGACCGTCCGGACGGCCTGGGCACGGACAGCGCGGCGCGAAAGGCCGAAATCCACCTGCGGCTCAAGCACGCCGTCTGGTGGAAGGTCCCGCTGCTCTGGATCGGGGCCTTGCTCGGCGGGTTCTACCGCCTTTTCGCGGGATTGCTGTTCAAGGACCCGGGGCACGGCGGTCGGCAATTCGTAGCCAGCCTGGGCGCGCTCGCCCGGCCCGGAGCGATCATCCGCTCGCGGCGTTCCGCAAACCGGACCCGTCGGGTATCCCGATCGGTGATCCAGAAACTGCAGGTCGACGGGCGGGACGTGCGCAGTTACCGGCGCGCGCTGCTCGAAGCCTTGACCGGTGCCGGTGAAATCCCGGATGACGACTTGGTCGACGCGGGCGGCGAATATGTGCCCAGCGGGGACGCCGACGACGATTTCGCCGCGATCAGCACCTCGCGCCGGTTGTGGATCGGCACCGGAGCCGTGGTGGCGGTGGTGCTGCTCGGCGCGGTTTCGCTGGTTTCGATGTCCCGATTGATCGGCGCCGAGGCGCTCAGCGGCGGCGGGCTGCTGCCGCTGTCGACCACGATCCAGGACATTTGGCACAATGCGGTCAGCTGGTGGATCGGTCTGGGCGGCGGCTGGCCGGGGCACGGCGATCCCTTCGACCTGGTGCTCTGGCTGCTCGCCGTGCTGGGCTTGGGCAATGGCTCGGCGGCCGTGGTGTGGCTGGTGCTGCTGGCCCTGCCGCTGGCCGGCTTGGGCGCCTGGTTCTGCACCGGGGCGCTGGTCCGGAGCCGGTGGCCGCGGTTGCTGGCCGCACTGGTTTGGGCCGCGGCACCGGTTTTCCTGCTGAGCTTGGGCCAGGGCCGGCTCGGCGCGATGATCGCGCACCTGCTCATTCCCTGGGTGTTCCTGGGTTTCATCCGTTCGATGGGTGCGGCCCAGTCGCGCCGGGGCAGCGACCCGGCACTCACCGCGGCATTGCCGACCGGCAAGCCGGGCAGCGCCGGGCGGATTTCCTGGACTGCGGCTGCCGCCTCGGGCCTGGGCTTGGCGATCTTGACTGCCAGCGCACCCAGTCTGCTGCCGCTGGCGCTGCTGCTGGTGCTTGCGCTGATGGTCTTCGGCGGACGCCGGGCGCGTACGCTCTGGTGGACCCTGCTGCCTACCGCCGCGCTTTTCGTGCCATTCATCATTTCCACCTTGGACCGGCCGCGAGCGATCCTGGCCGACCCCGGGGTGCCACTGGCCTTCAACAATGCGCCCAGCTGGCAGCAGGCTTTGGGCCAACCGATCCTGATCGGCTCGGAGACCGCGGTTCCGGGTGCCGCTTGGCTCGGCACCGGGCTGCCCTGGGCCTGGCTGGTGGCGCTGCTCGTCGGGGCTCCGCTGCTGCTCCTCGCACTCGCCGGTTTGCTCTGGCCGAATCGGCGCAGCCGCACGGTGCGGGTGTTCTGGATGGTCGGCGTGCTCGCCTTGTTGCTCGGCTACCTGGTCGGCCAGATCGGGACCGCCACCAGTGCTGCCGCCCTGGTCACCCCGTTCAGCGGACCTGCGGTCTCGGTCTTCGTTTTCGCGCTGCTGGGTTCGGCAGTGATCGCTTTGGACGCGGTGCAGCGCTGGCACGGCAAAGAAGACGGCAGCGCAGTGCAAGGCCGGAGCCTGCCGCAGGTTGCCGCCAGCGTGCTCAGCCTGCTCCTGGCGATCGCGCCGATCGTCTCGCTGGGCCTGTGGACCTCGCAGAATTTGACCACCGGCACCGACGTCAGGAGCAGCACGGTCCGGACCTTGCCGGCTACTGCCACGGACCGCGGTCTGGGTTCGGACCGCAGCCGGACGCTGGTCATCGACACCAAGCCGGACGGCTCCGTCGATGCGGCGCTGGTGCGTGGTGCCGGGACCTCGCTCGACTCGTTGTCCGCGATTGCCGCGGCGCAGGGGATCAGCGGGCTGCCCGGCGCGGAGAAAATCGCGGACGACGATCCGATCAACGCCACGGTGCGCAATGCGGTAGCCGCGATCGTGGCCGGTACCGGAGTCGACCCCGGGAGCATGCTGACCAACCTCGGCGTCGGCTTCATCGTGTTGCACAAAAGCGACACCCAGGCCGAGTTGTTGGCGAGCCAGATCGACGCCGTTCCGGGGCTGGCCGCAGTGGGTCCGACTGAGCAGGGTTGGTTGTGGCGGGTCACCCCGCAGGTTTCCGGTGCCGCTGCCGCGACGGAGACCATCGCCCGAATCCGGATCGACGACGGCAAGGGCACCACGCTGGGCTTCGTGGCCTCGGAACCAGCCGGGACGGATACCAGCATCGGAGCCGGGCCGCAGGGCCGTCTGCTGATCATGGCGGAGCGCGCCGATGCGGGTTGGAGCGCCTGGTTGGACGGCCGGAAGCTGCAGACCGCGCCGGCTCCGCAAGGATCCGGAAGCTGGGCCCAGGCGTTCGCCCTGCCGCCGGAAGGCGGCCGCTTGGAAATCCGTTATGTGCAACCTTGGGCGGCTTGGTGGGCCACGGTGCAGATCGTCTTGCTCGCGCTGACCGCCTTGCTGGCGATTCCGCTGCCCGGAGGACGCTCGCGGCTCTCCCGTTCCACGGCGTTGGCCGCGGCCAACGCGCGCCGCAGCGGAGCCGGTCTGCCGGTTGCCGGCCCGCCCGGGGCTGCGCCGACCAGTACTGCCGGAATCCGAAACGCCGAGACGTCTGAATCGCAGATTGCGGACGCGGCCGTAGCGGCAAAGCCCGGTGCCGAGCGCACCTTCCAGGGGGATCATGATGAACGAGCCTGAGCAGTCGAAATCCGGGGCCGAGGTTCCTGAGGGCGAGCCGGGAACCCCGGCTACCGGCCCGGAGCCCGACGCCGCTGCGGCACCGCCGCCGGCCGCTGCAGAACTGCCGGCCGAACCCGGGGCGGCAGCGAAAATTGCGGCGGAGCAGCCCGAGGCAACGGCGGCGGCCGAAACCCCGGTGACGTCAGCCAAGCCAGCCAAGACGGCCAAGCCAGCCAAACCGAAGCGTCCGGCCGCCGGCAAGCCGGCGTCGAGCCGACGGGCCGAGCGGGCCGCAGCACCGAGATCGGCGCTGCGCGTCGCGGCGGGCATCGCCTCGGGACTGGGCATCGCGGTGCTGGCCGCAGCCGTGGTCGCGGCGGGCACGGTTTTCCCGGGCCAGCCGGCCACCGCCCGGATCGAACCGCAGAACGCGAAGCTGCCGGCCGGGCAGACCGTGGCGAATTGCCCTGGCCCGGCGCAATTGCTGCAGAGCGCAGCCGCGGGGACCGATCCGCAGTTCTCCCCGGCGTCGACGAGCGCGAGGACCCAGGTCACCGGCATCGCCACCGGGAACCAGCAGGCAGTTCTGCCTACCAGCTTTTTGGCGCCATTGAGCGCCGATCCGGGGGCCGCACCGTTGGCCCGGATTTCGCAACAACCCGACTCCGTCCCGACGCCGGCGCCCGGTGCGCCGCCGAGTCCGGGCAAATCCGGGGTGCTGGCCGGCCAGGCGGTCGGCGGTGCATCGGTGCTGCGCGCCGATCCGGTGGCCGGGCAGCATACCAACGCCGCAGCGGTGCAGAGCTACTCGGCGACCGACGGCGACCTGCGCGGGCTAGCCGCCGCTTCCTGCCAGAGCCCGTCGAACGATGTCTGGCTGGTCGGCGCGAGCACCGAAGTCGGACGCACCGCGATCTTGACCTTGGGCAACTCTTCGGCGACTGCGGCGACCGTGAACCTGGATTTGTACGGCGGCAGCGGTCAGATCCAGAGCGCGGGCGCACGCGGCATCTTGATCCCGCCGGGTACCGAACGCTCGGTGGTTCTGGCCGGCCTGGCGCCCGGGCAGAAGAACCTCGCGGTGCGGGCCCGCTCGAATGGCGGAGCGATTTCCGCGGTGATTCAGCAATCCGCGCTGCGTGGCCTGGTCCCCGGCGGCGTCGAATTCCTGACTCCGGTGGCGGCGCCGGACCAAGCGCAGGTGATCACCGGCATCCAGACCTTGGATCCGGCCCTGGCCGGCGAAATTTCCGGCCAGTCCGGCTACTCGGATGCGCAGACCGCGCTCCAGGTCGCGGTGCCCGGTGCCTCGGACGCGATCGTCCAGGTGCAGGTATTCGGCCAGGGCGGTCCGGCGAGTTTGCCCAATGGCGGGGTGTTCACGGCCAAAGCTGGTTCGGTTACCGAGCTGCCCTTGTCCGGCTTGCCGGCGGGAAGCTACACGGTGCAGATTTCTGCGCCGAGCGCGGTGACTGCAGCGGTGCGCAGCGTGCGCGCCACGAAGGCCGGCGATCCGGTGGATTTCGCCATGGCGGGCGCCTCGCTGAAGATTTCGGACAGCCAATTGCTGGTGCTTCCGGCCGGTGCGGCCAGTGCGTTGAGTTTCAGCGCGCCCAGTGGGAAGGGCCAACTATCGCTGACCCCGATCGGCACCGATGGCGCGTACCAACCGGCGAAGAGTCTGGACGTTTCCGGCGGGACCACCGTGCTCATCGATCCGCAGCAGCTTGCCGGCGGTCCGGTCAGCGGGTTCCTGGTCTCCGCCAGCGGCGATGCGGTTTACGGTGCTCAGCTGCTGACCCAGCCGGACGGCGTCGGATTGTCGGTGCTGTCGTTGCCGCGCACCGCACCCGGACCGCAGAGTCTCAAAATCGCGCTCGGTTACTGAAAAACGGGCAGATCCGGTGGTTCAGAACCGGCGGGTCCGTCCGTAGGTCGGGTCGACCGATTCCGGGGTGAGATTCAGCAGCACCGCCACTTGCTCGACCACCGAATCATGGACCACCTCGCGCATCTCTTCGTCGCTGTCGGTGATCTGCGCGATCGGTCGGCGGTAAACCGTGATGGTTGCCGGACCGTTCGCTTCGGCCGGCCGCAACGAGGCCATCGGGGCAGGCTGGCCCAGGGCCACCAGTTCCTCGAGGGCACCCGGGATCTCATCGACGGCGAATTGCACCCGGTCCAGCGAGCCGCCCCAGATGTCCTGCAGCCGGTCCGCCGATTCGACGACCAAATCGTCGAAATGCTCGGCGCGGGTACGGGCTCCGGGCAGCGGCGGCACCATGATCCGGCCGCGCAGTCCGCGGCCGCGCCGGTCCCGTCGGCGTCGGCCGAAGCTCCGGCCCCGGGTCGACGTCATTGAACCTTCGGAAAGCTCGAACCGCCATCCTTGCTGCATAGTCCGATGCTAGTCCTTCGGGTGCCATCTCGGCGACATTCCCGCTCCGGGTGCGCTTTCGGGGCGGATCGGACGGTAGGCTACTTGTTCGTGGGAAAGATGCGTCAGTGTTCACGATCCGGCTGCCAAGAATCGGCGGTCGCGACTTTGACGTACGTCTACGCCGATTCCACTGCGGTGCTGGGGCCGCTGGCGACTTATGCCGAGCCGCACAGTTACGATTTGTGTACCCTGCATGCCGGCCGGTTGACCGTCCCGCGCGGCTGGGAAGTGCTGCGCCTGGCGATGCCGGAAGGACCGCCGCCGCCGAATCCCGATGATCTGCTGGCCCTGGCCGATGCGGTCAGGGAAGCCGCGAACACCGCCGAAACCACAGCTTCCGGGCCCATCGTGCAGCGGGCCAGCCGGGCTCCGCTCGAGCCGCCGCCGGCGGAACCGGGATCCGAACCGACCGGGGCACGGCGGGGCCATTTGCGGATCCTCCGCGACTGAGCCGATGTGCTTGGTCACAGGCGCGCGCAGTAGGCTGTCCTGCAGAAGCCAGAGTGCCGTGTTGAGGAGCCCGATGTCCTACCTGCAGAAGGATCTGCTGAATATTCTCCGTTGTCCGGTGACCGGCTCACGGCTGCGGCTCGGCGAGCAGGAACTGATCAGCGAAGCCGCCGGCCCGGACGGGCAGCAATTGCATTACCCGGTGCAGGACGGGATCGCAATCCTCCTGCCGGCGCAATCCGCGCAAACTGACCGCGGGGCTCCCGAGGCGGCTCCGGCCGATCGGGAAAGCCACCGCTGAGCCTGAGGAAAAGCATGTCTTTCGACTACAAGATCGCCGATATTTCGCTGGCCGAAGCGGGCCGCCACCAAATCAGGTTGGCCGAGCACGAGATGCCCGGGCTGATGTCGCTGCGCGCCGAATTCGGTGCGGAGCAGCCGCTCAAGGGCGCCCGGATCGCCGGATCCCTGCACATGACCGTGCAGACCGCGGTATTGATCGAGACTCTGGTCGCGCTGGGCGCCGAGGTGCGCTGGGCGTCCTGCAACATCTTCTCCACCCAGGATGAAGCGGCGGCCGCGGTCGTCGTAGGCACCGGCAGTGTGGCGCAGCCGGCCGGAGTGCCGGTGTTCGCCTGGAAAGGCGAGTCGCTGGAAGACTACTGGTGGACCGCCGAACAAATCCTCAGCTGGCCGGGCGCCGAGCAGGATCCCGAGTTGGGCCCCAACCTGATCCTGGATGACGGCGGCGACGCCACCATGCTGCTGCACAAGGGCGTCGAGTACGAGGCCGCCGGGGGAGTGCCTTCGGCCGCCGGGACGGACAGCGAGGAATGGGTGATCGTGCTGGACCGGCTGCGTGCCGCACAGGCCCAGGACGGTCGGAAATGGACCAGGATCGCCGAACGGATCCAAGGCGTGACCGAAGAAACCACCACTGGCGTGCACCGGCTTTACCAATTGGCGGAACAAGGCAAGCTGCTGTTCCCGGCGATCAACGTCAACGATTCGGTCACCAAGAGCAAGTTCGACAACAAGTACGGGATCCGGCATTCGTTGCCGGACGGCATCAACCGGGCGACCGATGTGCTGATCGGCGGCAAGGTCGCGGTCGTCTGCGGTTACGGCGACGTCGGCAAGGGCGCCGCGGAAGCGCTGCGCGGCCAGGGCGCCCGGGTCATCGTCACCGAAATCGATCCGATCTGCGCCCTGCAGGCAGCAATGGACGGTTACCAGGTGGCGAAACTGGATTCCGTGCTCGGTGAAGGCCATCTGTTCATCACCACGACCGGCAACAAGGACGTCATCATGGCGGAGCATATGCTGGGCATGCGGGACAAGGCGATTGTCGGCAATATCGGGCACTTCGACAATGAGATCGACATGGCCGGGTTGAGCCGGGTGCCGGGCGTGGTGAAGACCGAGATCA
Organism: Arthrobacter russicus; assembly: GCF_031454135.1. Lineage (NCBI taxonomy): Bacteria > Bacillati > Actinomycetota > Actinomycetes > Micrococcales > Micrococcaceae > Arthrobacter > Arthrobacter russicus. Next base: position 1,361,532 of record NZ_JAVDQF010000001.1, on the reverse strand, counting down.
AACCGCAGGTGCACGAGTGGGTCTTCGAGCAGGGCAGCGACGCCGAGCGTTCGATCATCGTGCTTTCCGAGGGGCGATTGCTCAACCTGGGCAATGCAACCGGCCATCCTTCGTTCGTGATGAGCAATTCCTTCGCCAACCAGACGATCGCGCAGATCGAACTGTTCACCAAGCACGGCACCGGCGAGTACCAGAACCAGGTCTATGTGCTGCCCAAGATCTTGGACGAGAAGGTGGCCAGATTGCATTTGGCGGCCTTGGACGTGGAACTGACCGAACTGAGCAAGGACCAGGCCGAGTACTTGGACGTTGATGTTGCCGGACCGTACAAGGCTGAACATTACCGCTACTGATTCGCGGCTCCGGCGGAGTGCGGCGCACCGGCTACGGCTGGACCCCGGAAATTCGTTGCGCGACTGAGACTGCAGCCTCCGGCGAGTTGCGCTTTCCCGGGGATAAAATAATTTCCTATCGTGTTCCGCTGCGCTGCAGCCGGGGCGCGATTCGGTCGGATATTGGCGGGGAAAGTCCTGGGAGCGGGAATGTCGGATTACCAACACGAAGACGCCGGATACGCAGCAACCACTGAGCCGGGCAAACCTCGGCGCAAGGCGTGGAAGATCGGGCTCATCGTGGCGCTCTGCGCGGTGGTCGGGGCCGGAGGCATCGGTGCGGTCGCGGTGGTGCCCTGGGCCCAGGCGAAGGTCGATGCGGTGCCGGACGGCGGGACGGGCAGCAGTGCTGCGGTCGCGGCCAAACCGGTGGAACTGGGCGTGAGCCCGGTCGACGGCGCAGTGCAAGTCAACCCGGTGGCTCCGGCTGCGGTGAAAGCCGTCAACGGAAAGCTCAAGGCGGTTTCGCTGGTGGACAACAAGACCGGCGCAGCGGCCGCCGGTTCGCTCAGCGCCGACGGCACGTCGTGGACTGCAGCCGGCCCATTGGCCTTCGACACCAGTTACACCTACACCTTGACCGTGCTGGACGGCGCGAACCGGGAAAGCACCAAGACCCAGACCTTCAGCACCGTGCCGGCCGCCAACGAAGCCGATGCCACCAGCTACGTGCGCGACGGCGGCAATGTCGGAGCCGGCCAACCGGTGGAATTGACCTTCAGCGAACCGGTGCTGAACAAGGCGGCCGTGGAAAACGCGATCAAGATCACCAGCTCATCCGGACAGGTGGGCGCTTTTCGCTGGTTCGGCGACAAGATCGTGCGTTACCGACCGGAGAATTTCTGGACCGCCAAGAGCGTGGTGACGGTGGACCTGAAACTGCTGGGGGTCGACTTCGGCAACGGGATGATCGGCAACTTCAACAAGACCATCACGATGAACGTCGGGGACAAAAAGGTGTTGGTGGCCGATGCCGCGAACCACGTCTCGAACCTCTACGTGAACGATGTCCTGGTCCGGACCATGCCGGTCACAATGGGCGATACCCGGTTCCCCTCCGCAGCCGGGTTCCTGGTCATGATGGAAAAGGAGAAGGAAGCCGTCTTCAAAGCGGATTCGATCGGCTTGCAGCCCGGGGACCCCGCCTATTACGGCACCCTGAACGTTTCCAACGCGATCCGGATCACCACCGGCGGCGAGTACGTGCACCAAGCGTTGCCCGCGGCTTACGGCAACGTCGGCAATTCCAATGTTTCGCACGGGTGCGTGGGCTTGCTGCCAGATGACGCGAATTGGGTCTTCGACAATATGACCACCGGAGACCTGGTCCAGGTGATCAACTCCGAGCGCGGCCCGACCGAGGCCGACGACGGCTTCGGGGATTGGAACATCCCCTGGGCGCAATACGCTTCACGGGGCTGATCCGGTCAGGATCCGAACGGCAATTTGTTCAGGCGCGCGCCGAGTTGTTGGGCGCGCGCCTTTTCGGCGCTCAGCCGCCGGAAATCGCGATCCCGCCGTTCCGCGCTGAGCGCGGCCAAGAAGTCCTGAGGCAGGGTCCCGGCCGGCGGCGGCGGAGCGACGAAATCCGAAGCCTCGTCGGCCAAGTCGCGGGCGAGTCCGGCCCGGGACGCCGGAGCCATTTTCCCGGACTGGTCATTGAACTGCGAGATCCGGCGGGCCAAACCGTCCGGAAGCCGGGCGATGTCCGCCAAGCGGACCCAGGGCACCAGCTGGGCCGGGACATCGATCCGCAGGACCGGGGTCGCCGGTACCCGCTCGCGCATCGAATAGGTGCCGGCGAGCATGTCGCCGAGCCGCTTCGAGCGCTCGTTGAACATCGAAGCGAGGAACGCCACCGAACCCAAGGAAAGGTATATCTCCAGATAGCCCAACACCCCGCGGATCAGGGCTTGCCGGAACCGGATCGAGCCGCCGTCGTCGCGCACGATCCGCAATCCCATGGCGTACTTCCCCAAAGACTTGCCCCGGGTGAGGGTTTCCACCGCCACCGGCAGGATCACCAGGTAGAAAATCGTCAAGCCCAGGAACAACGCGCTGACCGCCGCGGGATCCAAGTCCCGGAACAACTGGAAGATCAGCAGAACCGTGCCCAGGAAGAGCAACAGCGAAGTCACCACATCGAGCAGCAGACCCAGGCCGCGGGCCGCGAAGGAGGCGGGTCTGAGTTCCAGGACGACTGCTTCACCCGTGACGATCGAGGTCATGGCCACCAGCCTATGTGAAGCGTCGGCCTTCCCGCAGCCCGGCGGTGTTCTCGGACCGACGCGGGAAGTAGGCTGGGGTTGTGGATTTGGATGCCTTCACTGCGGTGCACCGGGACGAGTGGGAACGGCTCAAGGCGCTCAATGCCCGGCGCCGGCTCAGCGGGGCCGAAGCGGATGAGCTGCTTCGGCTCTACCAATCGGCCTCCGCGCACCTGTCGTTGATCCGCTCCGTGGCTCCCGAAGGTGCGCTCTCCGCTTCGTTGTCCACGGTGTTGGCGCAGACCCGGACCAAGTTCACCGGTGCCCGTTCGAGCCCGCTCGAAGATCTGGCCGGCTTTTTCACCAGTAGCCTTCCGGCGGCCTTCTACCGCTTGCGCTGGCTCACCGTGGTCGTGGCCGCGGCCTTTCTGGCGATCGCTTTGGCTTACGGCATCTGGGCCGGTGGCAATCCGGCAGTGCTGCGCGCAATGGGCGATGACGAACAGTGGCGCCAGATCGCGGACAGCGGATTCGTGGCCTACTACTCGGACAACCCGGCCGCGTCCTTCGCCGGACAGGTCTGGACCAACAACGCCTGGATCGCGGCGCAGTGCGTGGCCTTCGGGGTCACCGGGATCTGGGTGCCCTTTGCGATTTACAGCAATGCGCAGAACGTGGGCATCATGGGCGGGATGATGTTCAGCCATGACCGCGGAGACGTCTTCTTCAGCTATATCCTGCCGCACGGGCTGATGGAGCTGACCGCGGTGTTCATCGCCGGGGCAGCCGGTCTGCGGATTTTCTGGGCCTGGGTGTCACCGGGGCCCAAACGCCGGCTCGCGGCCTTGGCCAGCGAGGGCCGTTCGCTCATCACGGTTGCGCTCGGACTGGTCCTGGTGCTCCTGGTCTCGGGTCTGGTCGAAGCCTTCGTGACGCCTTCCGATCTGCCGGTCTGGCTGAAGATCGGCATCGGTGCAGTGGTGCTCGGCAGCTACTGGGCCTACACCTTGATCTGGGGACGCCGGGCATTCCGGGCCGGCCAGCGCGGCGACCTGGTCGAATCCGATGCCGGTGCGGTGTTGCCGGCCAGGTAGCCCAATATCCCGGTGCTCCGGGGTGGCAGCCGGGATCTGGAGCCGATCGCCGGTAATCTCGCAGTGTGAGTGGAAAAGCGAACCCCCCGTCCGAGGACGGCCGAAACGACGTTTCCGGCCGGAACGACCAGCAGTTTTCCGGTGCCGATGCGGACTTGGCCAAGGCGCTGGCCGATCATCAGTCCGGCTCCGACGAGGCGCCGGCCTTCGAATGGCTGGCTGCCGGGTCCGCCGAGGCGGGCAAGACTCCGACGCCACCGGCCGCAACCCAAGCGCCCGCAACCCAACCGGCCGCAGCGCGACCGGACGCAGCGCGACCGGACGGCAAGGAACCGGATGCCGGCAAGCCGGAGGTTGCTGCGCCGGCGCGGCCGTTGAAAGTGGAACTTCCGGCAGCCGGCGGCGATGCGGAACCGATGCGGGCACCGAGCACCTTGCCGGCTGCGTTGAAAACCGAAGTCCCCACCGAGACCACCATGCTGGCGATTCGGCCGCCGGAAGCGGAAATCGAGCGGCGCAATGCCGAGCGTGCCCAAGCCGCGGACGCCAAGCCGGTGCTGCCCCGAGTCTGGCAGGTTCTGGTCGCGGTGTTTTTCCCGTTCGTGCTGCTGCTGCTGGCGATCCGGGCGATCGCGACGCCGGTGTTCCTCTGGGTCGAGTACTACCGCCCGGGCTTCCCGGCAGACAGCTTCGGCTTCAGCAGCGACGACCGCTTGACTTACGGCTCCTACGCCGTCGACTATTTGAACAATTTCACCGGTCCCCGCTTCCTGGGCGACTTGGTCGGCAGCAATGGCCAACCATTGTTCCAAGCCGGTGAAGTCAGCCACATGGCCGATGTCAAAGGCGTCTACATGATGTCGATGCTGGCCGGTTTGGTGCTGCTGATCGCGATGATCGTGGGCATCGTCTATCTGGGCCGGCGCAGCGTCGGCGGGATCCGCCGGGCGTTGTTCGCCGGATCCGCCGCGACGCTGTTGATCATCATCGGGCTGGGCGTTTTCGCGGTCCTGGGCTGGGAACAGTTCTTCACCGGGTTCCACCAGATTTTCTTCGCCAACGGGACCTGGACCTTCCGGTTGTCCGATTCGCTGATCAAGTTGTTCCCGGAGCAATTCTGGACCGACGCCGGCGGGACCATCGCAGTCCTGGTGCTGCTGGCGGCCGCGCTGACTTTCGCCTTCAGCTGGCCGACCAAACGCCGTCGGGAGCGTTCGGCTGCTGCCGCCCGCCGCCCGCAGGGGCGCCGCGCGGCACTCTGAGGCCGGCTGCGGCATTCAGCCCGCGTACAAGCTGTCGATCAGTTCGTCGTTCGCGCTGATCACGGTGGCCCGTTTGACCTTCAGCGAGGGGGTCAGCTCGCCGGACTCCACTGCGAAGTCGGTAGCCAGCACCGCGAATTTCCGAATCGACTCGGCTCGCGAAACGCCCTGGTTCGCGCGGTCCACCGCACCCTGGAGTTCCGCCATGAGTTCGGCGGAATCAGCGGCCTGTGCCGCGCTCAGCGCACTGCCGTGCTGCGTGTTCCAGCGGGCCAGGGCTTCCTCGTCCAAGGTCAGCAAAGCGGCGACGAAGGGGCGCCCTTCACCGATCACCACGGCTTGGGAGATCAGGCCGGATTCGCGCAAGGCCTCCTCGAGCGGCGCCGGGTAGACGTTTTTGCCGCCGGCGGTGACGATCAGGTCTTTTTTCCGGCCGGTGATCGTGAGGTAACCGTCGTCGTCGAGCCGTCCCAGGTCGCCGGTACGGAAGAACCCGTCCACAAAAGCTTCCGCGGTCGCGGCCTCATTGGCGTGGTATCCGGCGAACACGCCGATTCCTTTGACCAGGACTTCGCCGTCCGGAGCGATCCGGATCGTGGTGCCCGGCAACGGGATCCCCACGGTGCCCACCCTGGTGTGTTCCGGGGTGTTCGCGGTGCACGGCGCGGTGGTTTCGGTCAGGCCGTAGCCTTCGAGCACCATGATCCCGGCACCCCGGAAAAAGTGCGCTTGGCGCAAGCCGAGTGCGCTGGCACCGGAGACCGTGTAATGGACTTTGCCGCCGAAGGCCTCGCGCAACTTCGCGTACACCAATTTGTCGAACAGCCACTGCTGACCGCGCAGCAAGAGGCCCGGCCCGTTGCCTTGGCCCCGGGTGTGCTGGTCGAGTGCTTTCGAGTAGCGGATCGCGGTGTCCACGGCGAACCCGAAGATCCTGCCCCGGCCGGACTCCTGTGCCTTCAACTCCGCGCCTTCGAGTACTTTTTCGTAGATCCGCGGCACGCAGAGCAAAAACGACGGCTGGAATCCGCCCAGATCGCCGAGCAGTTCCTTGACGCTGCTGGTGTGCCCCAACGTGGTTCCGGCGCTCAAGCAGACCACTTGGACGGCCCGGGCGAGCACGTGGGCCAGCGGGAGGAACATCAAGGTCCGGGTAGCGGCACCGGTGGCCAACAGCTCGGGCAGGAAGGGCACCGTGTTCTTCGCCACCAGGGCGAAGTTCCCATGCGTGATCTGGCAGCCTTTGGGCGAGCCGGTGGTACCGGAGGTGTAGACCATGGAGGCCACCGAGCCGAGCCCGGAAGCGCTGCGCTGGGCTTCCAGCTCGGCGTCGCCCACGCCCTGCCCGACGGCGGCCAGGGCGCCCAAGTGCGGTGAGTCGCCGTCGTCGTCGATGCACCAGAGCGAGACCGGGCCTTGGCCCAGCAACGCGGACCCGGCCAGCACCGCGCGGACCAACTCGAGTTTCGCGAGGTCTTCGACGACCACCAACCGGGCGCCGGAATCGACCAGGACCCATTCCACTTGCCGGGCCGAGGACGTTTCGTAGATCGGTACGGTGACCGCGCCGGCGAACCAGATCGCGAAATCGAGGACGGTCCATTCGTAGCGGGTGCCGGACATCACGGCAACGCGATCGCCCGGCGTGATCCCGGAGGCGATCAAGCCCTTCGCCAAGGCCCGGACCTGGCTCAGGAACTCGTCTGCTCGGACCGGCTGCCAAGGCACGCCCGGCTGATGGCCGGCAGGCTTGCGTTCGTAGAGGACCGCAGCCGGATCCGCGGCGACCCGCTCCAGCAACAGGTCGGTCACGTTCGATTCGGCAGGCAGATCCACCAGGAGTTCAGTGCTGGCTTCGTTCATTCGCAGGTCAACCTCTTCGATGCTCGGGTTCGGGTCAAATCCAACTGGGCATCCACATATGGGAACGCCAATCGTCGTAACTGATGGTCTGCGCGGTCCACAGGGGCAGGAAGAAGGCGCTGACCAAGATCGCCAACACCACGAAGAAGCCGACGATCACCATACCTTGTTGCCGGCGCCAGGGTGGGGCATCGGGTTTGCCCAGAATCAGGCCGAGGCAGAAAACCAGGGCCAGGATCATGTACGGTTCGTAGGCGATCGCGTAGAAGAAGAAGATCGTCCGCTCCGGATACATCAGCCACGGCAAATAGCCGACCGCCCAGCCGCAGAGGATGCCACCGGCCCGCCAGTCCCGGCGCAGGATCCAGTAGCCCAGGAGGAAGACCAGCGCTGCGGATCCGGCCCACCAAATCAACGGATTGCCGATCGATGAGACCACCTGGGCGCATTTGGCCGCGCCGCATTGGTTGTCCGGGTACTCCGCGAAGAAGGAGGTGGGCCGGCCCATCACGAACCAGGACCAGGCGTTCGCCTTGTACGGATGGTCCGAGGTGATGGACAGGCCGGAGGTGTACATCGACTGGTGGTAGTTCCAGAGCGAACGCAACGGCCCGGGCAGCCAATCCCAGCCCGGCGCCGGATTGCTGCTGGCCCACTGCCGGTTGTAGGCGTCGTTCGAGAGGAACCAGCCGGTCCAGCTGGCCAGATAGCTGGCCAAGGCCACCGGGACGATGCTCAGGAAGGCCACCGGGGAGTCCTTCAACAACGTCCCGGTGAACCAATACCGGATGCCGGCGGCGCGCCGGGCACTCATGTCCCAGAAGATCGTCAGCAGGCCGAATCCCGCGATGAAGAACAACCCCGACCACTTCGAACCGGCGCACAGGCCCAAGGCGACGCCCGCGGCCACCCGCCACCAGCGGATGCCGAGCCACGGCCCGTACAGCAAGTGCCGGGAACGGGGCTTGTCCGGTTCGTCCGCCAGTTTCCGGGCCAGCCGGCGGGCCAACCGGCGTCGGCCGTCGTCCCGGTCCAACACCAGCGCGGCGAACGCCAGCAAGGCGAAGAACATCACGAAGTTGTCCAACAACGCGGTCCGGGACTGCACGATGGCGTGCCCGTCCACCGCCATCAGGAGCCCGGCGACGGTGCCCAACAGGGTCGAGCGGAACAGCTTTTGCGCCAACAGCGCCACGATGAGCACGGACAAGGTGCCCACGACGGCGGTGCTGAACCGCCAGCCGAAGGTGTTGGCCGGTCCGAACAGCTGCATCCCTGCGGCAATCAACCATTTGCCGACCGGTGGATGGACCACGAATTCCGGGCTGTCCAGGAGCGCGGAAAAATCGCCGCTGTTGAACTTGGCGTTGGGATCCTTGTCCCAGGAGCGTTCGAATCCGCTGACCAAGAACGAATAAGCGTCCTTGACGTAGTAGGTCTCGTCGAAAACCAGGCTGCGCGGTTCGTCGAGCCGGACGAATCGCAACACCCCGCCGATCACCGCGGTCAGCACCGGCGCCAACCAGTACCACAGGCGCAGTGAGAGCGGGGTCTCCAGGAACCGCCAGCGAGGGCCCTGCAACCGGCGTTGCAGCGCCCGGAAGCCGAAGGCGCTCCGCGGGCCGACCAGCCAGGATGCCTGGCCGCCCGGATCGAGCCGGGGCGGCGGCACGCGCTCGTCGAGTTTCTGGCTCACCAGGCCATGCTACCGGGGCGCACCGGTAGCATGCGCGATTGCCCGGGGTGGGCCAGGCTTCCGGTTGCGTTGTTCGGGCCGGCCGGCAGCGGCGGGAACGGGCCGGACACGTAGGCTTGAGCCATGCATTCCTCACGCGAGGCCGACTCGGCCGGCCAGATCATCGTGGCGGCCACGCCGATCGGCAATCCCGGCGATGCCTCGGCCAGATTGCTCGAATGGCTGGGCAGCGCTGATCTGATTGCCGCCGAGGACACCCGGCGGCTGCTCAAACTGGCCGGATCCTTGGGGGTGCACGTACCCGGTCGGATTCTGAGCTACCACGAGCACAATGAAGCGTCGCGGACCGCCGAGTTGATCGCCTCGGTCCGAGCCGGCGCCAACCTCCTGATGGTTTCCGACGCCGGGATGCCCGCGGTTTCGGACCCGGGGTACCGGTTGGTCGAAGCCGCCATCGCCGCCGGAGTGCGGGTCACCGCGGCCCCGGGGCCTTCCGCGGTGTTGACCGCCTTGGCGCTGTCCGGATTGCCCACCGACCGGTTCGCCTTCGAAGGATTCCTGCCCCGCAAGGCTGGTGAACGTGCCACGAGGCTGCGCGAATTGAGCTCGGATCCGCGCACGCTGGTGTTTTTCGAGGCACCGCACCGGTTGGCCGTGATGCTCGCGGCGCTCGCCGAGGTCTTCGGCGCGGACCGCAGGGCAGCGATCGCCCGCGAGCTGACCAAGACCTATGAGGAAGTGCTCCGTGGCGGGCTCGCCGAGCTCCGTGACTGGGCAGAAGCCTCCGAGGTGCGGGGCGAGATCGCGGTCGTGGTGGCCGGCAGCAGCGGGATCGTCCGTTCGGCGGCAGACCAGGTGGCCGCAGTCCAGCAGTTGGCCGGGCAGGGGATGCGGCTCAAAGACGCAGTAGCGGCGGTGGCGGAAAGCTCTGCGGTGGGCAAGCGCGACCTTTACGAAGCCGTTGTGGCGGCCAGGACCGGAAAAGCCACCGAGTAAGCGGGGGAGTCGGTTGTGCGTTTGCACATTATTTGGCTCGGAGCTGCTGCATTTGATGCATAGACAGTGCTCCGGCCGCGCCATAGCCTGAAAGCTGAACCAGCAACCCCTTCGGTTGATCGTCGAAACAGACAAGGATGTCCCATGGCAATTTCCGCTGAACGGATCGCGCAACTCCTGGCCGAGGTACCGACCGGCCTGCTCATCGACGGCGAGTGGCGTCCCGCAGCGAGCGGCAAAACCTTCCCGGTGGAGAATCCGGCCACCGGCGAAGTGCTGCTGAGCATCGCGGACGCCGGGGCCGAAGACGCCGCCGCGGCACTCGATGCAGCGGTCGCCGCGCAAGCTGCCTGGGCTGCGACGGCGCCCCGGGAGCGCGGTGAAATCCTGCGCCGCGCCTTCGAAACGGTCACCGCGCGGGCCGATGATTTCGCTTTGCTGATGACGCTCGAAATGGGCAAACCGCTGGCCGAGGCCCGCGGCGAAGTGGCCTACGGCTCGGAATTCCTGCGCTGGTTCTCGGAAGAAGCAGTCCGCGCCTTCGGCCGGTACTCGGTGGCGCCGGACGGCAAATCCCGTTTGCTCGTGACCAAGAAGGCGGTGGGCCCGTGCCTGCTGATCACGCCCTGGAACTTCCCTTTGGCGATGGCTACCCGGAAGATCGCCCCGGCCGTGGCTGCCGGCTGCACGATGGTGCTCAAACCGGCCAACCTGACCCCCTTGACCTCGCAGCTTTTCGCCAAGGTGATGCAGGAGTCCGGGCTGCCCGCGGGTGTGCTCAATGTCATCGCCACGACTACTGCGGGGCAGACCACCGGAGGCCTGATCAAGGATTCCAGGCTCCGCAAACTCTCCTTCACCGGGTCCACCGAGGTCGGCCGGCGGCTGCTGGCGGACGCGTCCGAGAACGTGCTGCGGACGTCGATGGAGCTCGGCGGGAACGCTCCTTTCGTGGTCTTCGAGGACGCCGACCTGGACGCTGCGGTGGCCGGCGCGATGATCGCCAAACTGCGCAACATGGGTGAGGCCTGCACTGCGGCCAACCGGTTCATCGTGCACGAGTCGGTGGCCGAAGAGTTCAGCCGCAAGTTCGCCGCCAAGGTGGCCGAGCTGACCACCGGTCCGGGCATCGAGGCGGACAGCAATGTGGGTCCGCTGATCGATCAGAAGAGCCGGGACAAAGTCCATGAACTGGTCAGCGACGCGCTCGCCGGCGGTGCCGTGGTGCTGACCGGCGGTGCGCCGGATTCAGGTGCCGGATACTTCTACCAGCCCACCGTGCTCAGCGGGGTGGCCGCCGATGCGCGCATTCTGAACGAGGAGATTTTCGGGCCGGTCGCGCCCATCGTCACCTTCCGGGACGAAGCCGAAGCCGTGCGCTTGGCCAACAACACCGAATATGGTCTGGTCGCTTACGTGTTCACGCAGAACCTCAACCGGGGGTTGCGGATGGGCGAGCAGCTGGAGACCGGGATGCTCGGGCTGAACGCCGGTGTGGTCTCGAACGCGGCTGCGCCTTTCGGCGGAGTGAAGCAGTCCGGCCTGGGCCGGGAAGGCGGGCTCGAGGGCATCGAAGAATACCTGTACACCCAGTACATCGGGATCGCCGACCCCGCCTGAGCGCCGGGCCGGCCGGTCACCGGTCCGGGTTCCCGCTCCGCCGGCGGGCGATCCGTTGGCCGAGCCGACGGAGTCCGGCCCGGGAGCGGTGCAGCGGAACTGCAGCGGCCCGGAGCCAACGCTGCAGCGTCGAGGTCGGAAACAGGGTGGCCCGCAACCGCTGCTTCGTCGGGGAGTGCTTGCGCAACGCCCCGACGGCCGCGGCGGCCTGCGCCGTTTCGGGACTGCCCGGGGCCAACCGGGCCGCCGGTCCGGGCTGTCCGTAGCTGGTGCGCTCGTAAGCCGCCAACAATCCGGAGAGATCCGGCCCGGGGCTGCCCAGCCGGCCCGAACCGGCCAACCTGTCCACGAAACGCCGCGGGGTTTCGCTGGCCGAAGCGGGCAGGCCGTAATCGGCCGCAGTGTCCTGGAATTCCGCCCAGGCGTTTGCCGGAGTCGGGTCCCCGGCAAGCCGGCGGTGGCGCAGCGAGCCGCGGCTCAGCGCCGGCAGCGCCAGGCCGGCCAGAACCGCCAGGCCAAGCAGTGGGAACAGCAGCAACCATGCGTTGAATCCGGTTCCCGGGGTGTTCTGGCCACCGGCAGCCGGTGGTACCGCGGGCGGGCTCGGCACCGCCGGAGCGCTCGGCGTGGGTTGCGGCAGGACCTCCGGGTTCTGCGGGTCGGCCGGGCTGCTCGGCGTTTGGGCGTAACTCGGCACCTGGCCGCGGGACGGAGTGGGCTCGAAGGGAACCCAGCCCAAGCCCTCGAAGTACAGCTCCGGCCAGGCATGGGCGGCGCGGCCGTCCACCATGTACTCGGTGACCTGTTGGCCGTTCAATTCGACCGTCTGCTCGGTCGCGGTGCCCGGGGCGAACCCGACGCCGATCCGGCTGGGAATCCCGGCTTCGCGCGCCATCACCGCCATTGCCGCGGAAAAATGCACGCAGTAGCCGCTTTTGACCTCCAGGAACTTGGCCAGCGCGCCCATGCTGCTGCCGTCGTACCCGCCGGACACCGGAGCCTGGAGCGAGTAGCTGAACTCGGCGCCGCGGAGGTATTGCTGCAAGGCCATTGCCTTGTCGTAGTAGGTAGGTGACCGGCCGGTGACCTCGAGCGCGGTTTCCCGGATGATCGACGGCACATTGGCCGGCAGCGACATGAAGACCGGGTCCAGGCTGGGCCGCGGCGGGGTGATGGCGGTTTCCAGGATTTCCGGGGTGAGCAGCGGACTCTGGCTGGTGACGGTATAGGTCTGGCCCAAGGAACCGTTGTCCAAAGCTTTCAACGCCAAGGTTTTCGGATCCCAGGTCCACCGGCCGACCAGGCCGTTGACCTCGCTCGGCGGGTAAGGGACCGGCAGCCATTCGCTGGAGAACTGGACCGGACTGATCCGGGTCGTGACACTCTGCGAGCTAGTCTGCGTCGGCGCGAAGTCATTCTGGATGAAGTCGGTGCCGAGCCTGGCCTCTGAGCTCCGGTCGCTGGGCTGCCAGCTTTCGCCGTCGAAGTTCTCGATGGTCAGGGTGCGCAGATACGGCGGGCTGGCCGCCGTCGTCGCGTAATTGATCCGGCCGGCGCCGGTGGGTTCCCGCAGATCCCTGCCGAGTGAGAGGAACGGGCTCAGCCCGGCAACCTGTCCGAAGTTGCCGAGCCGGGAACCCTGCGGAAAAGTGCCGGTGCTGAAGCCCGGAATCACCATGCCCAGGAACAGAGCGAGCACCAGGGCGCCGGCGCCGATGCCGCCGACCCGCCAGAGTGCACGGACTGATCTGCGGGGTCTGCCGCCGTTCTGCCAGTGCGAAAGCGCCAGCAGCATCAAGTAGCCGATGGCGCCGAGCACGAAGCCGGTGACACCCAGGCTCTCTGCTTTGAGCACGGCCGGAATCAGCGCGATCACCAGCAGGCCGAGCCCGCTGATCGCCGGCATCATGAGTCCGATGGCCAAAGCGTCGATCAGCAGCGCCACCAGCCCCAGGCCCAGGCACACCACGAACAGCACGCCGGGCCCGGCCTCGACCGGGGCGACGTCGCGCACCACGGTGTCCGAGGCCTGGCGCAACAATTCGGAGAGCACATCGAGCGAAGCCGGGGTGGGGATTACGGCCAGCAAGGCGGTGTCGGACAGGAAGACGAAGGTCAATTGCAGGACCAGGACCGCCGAACCGATCACCGGCACCCAGCCGCTGGGCGTGCGCAGGCTCCGGGCCACGGCCATCGCGGCCAGCACCGTACCCACGGTGAAGACGATGTAGAGGAACCAGGTTCCGCCGCGCAGCACCCCGGCGAGCCCGGTCGCGGTGCCGCAGACCGCGAGGAAAATCGCTGCGCCCAGCGCCCAGGGTGCCGCGCCGGGGCGCTGCTTCGGCTTTGGAACGCGGCCGCTGCGCCGGGGATCGGCCAATTTCTGCTCCAGCACCGCGGTCATCGCGGCACCCCGGAGCCGGACGGCTGCTGCTCGGCGGGCGCGGTTTCCAAGGGACCGGCGTCGAAGTAGCTCCAGACTCTGCGCAGCGAGGTTCCCTCGTTCGCCGCGATCGCCCGCCAACCGCCCTGGCGGAGCAACTCCAGGGTTTGCGCAGCCTGCTCCGGGTGGTGGCTGGAAACGATGGCGCATGCTGCCGGTGAGCCTTGGGCGGCAACTGCCAGTGCCCGCGCTTCGGCAGTGCTCAATTGGCCGAGGATCGCGATCACCGGACCCCGCTGCCGGCCGCTGGACAAGCGTTCGAGCAGATCGTCATTGAAGGCCGTGCCGTTCTGGTCTTCCTGAAGTTCGATGGCGGCGAGCGATTCGGCGATGCTGTGCAGCCCGGCGGCCCCGGCGTACTCCTCGGTCATGGCTTCCGGGGCGGAGCGCGAGCTGGCAAGCCCCGGCTTGCCGAACACATCGAGCAGGCGCAACTCGAAGCTGCGTTCGACCAGATGGGCGCTGATCGACATGGCGGCCACCACGGACCATTCGAAGGCCGCGGAACTGCGCAGTTCGGGATGTTCGCCGCCCGGGTTCCGGGCCGGGGAACCGCCATCGGCGAAGGCTCCGGCGCGCAAATCCAGCAGCAAAGTGGCTTCCGGAGTGGTCACCGATTCCTCTTGGCGCACCATCAATTGCCCTTGCCGTGCGGTGGCCGGCCAATGCACTCGGCGCATCGGATCGCCGTGCCGGTATTCCCGGGTCATCACGTCGTCGTCGCTCGGGTTGGCCCGTTGCCCGGTGGCGATCACGCCGTCCGAGCTCCGGGCACCGGAGACGGTGGTGACCGGCAGCTCGAGCGCCCGGGGCGTGACGGTGAGCAGGTCCGATCCCGGAAGCGATCTCTGATGCGTGCTCAGCCCGAAGGCGTCGCTGAGTTCGGCGTTGACCGGACCGATCGGAAACTGCCCGCGGCTCGCGGAGCGGAGGTGGTACTGGTACCGGCTGCTGCGAAGTCCGGCTTTGCCGTCGTTCTGGACTTTGCCGGGGTAGATGAATTCCGGGGACCGCCCGAACCGCGGGGGCAGGGTTTCGCTCATCCGGACGCGGCCAGCGGTCCGCAGCGGACCGCCGACCGCGAGGTCCACGGTAGTGCTGGATTCCGCCTCGACCACGGCGGGGGTGAATTCCCGGTAGACGATGAAGCCCGGTGCGAGCAGCCGGACGCCGATGGCTGCCAAAACCGGCAGCAGGAGCAAAAAGAGCCCCAGGACCAACAAGTCCTTCCGGCCCATGATCTGCGCCAAGAGCACGCAGAACAGCCCGGCGCCGGCCAAACCCCAGCCGCGTGGCGTCAGAATCCGTGCTTTGGACCACTCCATCCGTGCTTCCCCCTTCTGCCTGCCGGCCGGTTCAGCCGGCCCTGGGGGCCGGCTGGGGCACGGGCAGCCGGCCCAGAATCGCCGCGATCACCCTGGCCGGGGTCTGCCCCGAACTGGTGGCCTTGCGGTCCAGGATGATCCGGTGCGTCAGCACGGCTTCGGCGATCGAGACGACGTCGTCGGGCAGGACGAAATCGCGCTGGGCGAGGGCCGCGGTGGCCTTCGCCGCCCGGAGCAGCTGCAAAAGCGCCCGCGGGCTGGCGCCCAGGCGGATCTGCGCATCTTGCCGGGTGGCGCGGCCCAGTGCCACGATGTATTCCTTGACCGGAGCGGAGACGTAGACCGCGTGCACGGTCGCGATCATGGCCGCGATCTCGGCGTCGCTGGCCACCGGGCGCACCGTGTCCAAAGGCGAGGAGGACTGGTGCGACTCCAGCATTTCCAGCTCGGCGGCCGGATCCGGATAGCCCATCGAGATCCGGGCCATGAAGCGGTCCCGCTGCGCTTCGGGCAGCGGGTACGTGCCTTCCATTTCGATCGGGTTCTGCGTGGCCACGACCATGAACGGTTCGGCCAGCCGGTAGGAATCCCCATCGACCGTGACCTGGTGCTCCTCCATGCATTCGAGCAGGGCGGACTGGGTTTTGGCCGAGGCCCGGTTGATTTCGTCGCCGATCACGATGTTCGCGAACACTGCGCCGGGGCGGAATTCGAACGTGTTGCTGGTCTGGTTGAAGATGGACACCCCGGTGATGTCCGAGGGCAGCAGGTCCGGGGTGAATTGGATCCGGCTCACCGAGCAATCGATGGTCCGGGCGAGGGTCTTGGCCAGCATCGTCTTGCCGACGCCGGGAACGTCCTCGAGCAGCAGGTGGCCCTCGGCCAGAAGCACGGTGAGCGCCAATTTGGCGGCCTCGGCCTTGCCGTCTATCACCGTGTCGATCGCGGCCAGGATGTTGTCGCTGAGTTGTTTGAAGACGGCCGGTTCGAGCGCGTTTCCGGAGCGGGCCTGGTCGGTCTGGATTTGCGGTTGACTCAATCTGCTGCTCCCCACTCCGGCCCGAGTTCGCTTCGGGCGCGCCATTGTGTCACCTAGGCTACTAGGTCTGTCAGGCGGTTTGCTGTCAATATCCCCAGCCAATCCGGTGGGATGCTGCTGGAGATCTCTGGCCCGGGACTGATTTAGAGTTGTGCCATGGGTTCGTTTGAGATTCCGGAAGCCTACCGCCCGGCCGAGCAGCCGGCTGCCGTGGCCGGCGACGCGCCTCCTGCGGCGCAGCGCGCCGCCGTGGACGAAGGTGGAAAACGCCGGAAACTCGACTACCCGCCGGCCCCGGAACCGCTCCCGGAACCGGTGATCGACAATCACACGCATTTGGATTTCCGGGATGGGCTGGTCGAGGTCTCGGTCCGGGAAGCGCTCGATGCCGCCGCCGCGGTGGGCGTCCAGGGCGCCGTGCAGGTGGGCTGCGATGTGGCATCGTCGAAATTCACCGTGGCCGCGGTGGAGGCAGACGCCCGGCTGCTGGGTGCGGTGGCGATCCACCCCAACGATGCTCCCCGGCTCGCGGCGGATGCCGCCTTGGAGGCGGCTTTGGCCGAGATCGAAGACCTGGCCCGGCATCCGCGGATCCGGGCGGTCGGCGAAACCGGCCTCGACTATTTCCGGACCGGCGAGGCCGGGCGGTCGGATCAGCACTATTCGTTCCGGCGGCATATCGACCTGGCCAAAAGGCTCGGCTTGGCGCTGCAAATCCATGATCGGGACGCGCACCAGGACGTGGTCCGGATCCTGGCCGAAGAGGGAGCGCCCGAGAAAGTCGTGCTGCATTGCTTTTCCGGCGACGCCGGGCTTGCCCGGATCTGCAACGACCGCGGCTGGCACATGTCCTTTGCCGGAACCGTGACCTTCAAGAATGCCGAGCCGCTCCGTGACGCGCTCGCGATCGCCGATCCGGAGCTCATCATGGTGGAAACCGATGCCCCGTTCCTGACCCCGCATCCATTCCGCGGACAGCCCAACGCCAGCTATCTGGTGCCGTACACGGTGCGTTCCATGGCGGCGATCAGATCAGCCGACCTGGCGGAATTCGGCGCTTTGCTGCGGCAGAACACAGAGCGCGTCTACGGGCCTTGGTGAGTCCGGAGAGGCAGCAGGACGTGACCCGGGTCACACCATTTTGTGATAATTCTTGGCGTTAGGTCACGGTTCGGTTACAGTAGATATCGATAGCCGGGGTCGGGGAAGGCCTTACGGACATCGTTGCTCCTGAATGCCGTGGTCGTTCGAGAGCCCCTTCGAGCAAGAGCCGGGCAGCTGCGCTGCGTCACCGGAACGCGTCCGAACGGGTTCGCCGTCGATGCTGCGGGCATTGAATTTCAGGTTCTTACGCAGCGCAGAAGCGCGCGGCCACCCGCGATATCCCGGGCTGCCGTGATTCTGCGCTAATGTCCCCGTGCCCGGATGCTTGAGTAGTTATGAGCCATGGTGACCAATTTCTTCACATCGAACGGCAAGCTGAGCTGGTTGAAAATCGGCGGGCAATCGCTGGTGCTGATCGCACTGGTAGTAGGCCTGGTGGGTTTCGTCAGCGCGAACAAGACCGTGACGGTGACGGTGAACGGGACTGAGACTGCAGTCCAGACGTTCGGCGGATCCGTCAAAGACGTTCTGCAGCGGGCCAATGTGACCACCAAGTCCGAAGACAAAGTCTTTCCCGCCCTGGAGAGCAGCGTCGCCAACGGAACCGTGATCACGGTGAACACCGCCAAGGATGTGAAGGTGACCCTCGACGGAGCACAACAAGTGGTGCAGACCAATGCCGGCAAGGTCAGCGAGCTGGTCAGCCAGCTCGGCGTGACCGCCGCCGCGGTGGTCAACGTGGGCAAAGACGCCCCGCTGGCCTCGGAGGGCGCGCAGCTGTCGATCAGCACCCCGAAGAAAGTCCAGGTAGTCGTGGACGGCAAGGCCTCCGCGCAGACCACGACCGCGCCGACCGTGGCCGACGTGCTGAGCGCCGCCAACGTGGCGGTCGCCGCCGGCGACATCACCTCGGTGCCGGAGTCCGCTCCGGTGGTGGCGAATATGGTGATCAAAGTTTCCCGGGTGAAGGCGGACGGCCAGATCACGGTGACCGAAGACATTCCGTTCCAAACCGAGCAGACGGTGGATCCGGAAGCCTTCAAGGATGAGAAGAAGACCACCCGGGAAGGCGTGCTCGGCAAGGTCGAGAAGTCGTTCAACGTGGTGACCCTCGATGGCCGCGAGGTCAGCCGTACGCAAACCGGCGAGACGGTCAAACTGCAACCGGTGGCGAAGAAGGTGACGGTCGGCGGCAAGGACCGGCCGGCCGCGCCGGTTGGGGGCAACACCGGAGCCGTGCCGCCGGCCACTGCCAACGATGCCATGTGGGATCGGATCGCGCAGTGCGAGTCCAGCGGCAACTGGTCGATCAATACCGGAAACGGTTACTACGGCGGCCTGCAGTTCAACACCCAGTCCTGGCTTGCGAATGGCGGTGGACAGTATGCTCCGCGAGCCGATCTGGCCTCCCGGGAACAGCAAATCGCCGTGGCTAACACCTACTACGCCAAAGCCGGCTTGGCCCCCTGGGGCTGCAAGGGCTGAACTAGCGAACCGTTGAGCTGATCGAGGTTCTTGCCGAGTGGCCGGGTGGATTTTCCACCCGGCCACTTTTGTCCGTCCGGCTTGTGGCCGGTGCTGGCCAGCTGTGTTCCGGAGTGCGGACGATAGACTGCTCCAGTGAATCTGCCGCCCGAACCGAAGCCGTCCGACCACACTGCCGACCGTGCCCTGCTCGGAGCTGCGGACATCCGGCGCTTGGCCGCAGAGCTGGATGTCCGTCCGACCAAGACCCTGGGTCAGAACTTCGTGATCGACGGGAACACGATCCGCCGGATCGTGGCCGCGGCCAAGATCGATCCGGCGGAGACTGTGCTCGAAGTCGGGCCGGGACTCGGCTCGTTGACGCTGGGCCTGCTCGACGCCGCCCGGCACGTGGTGGCGATCGAAATCGATCCGAAGCTGGCCGCCCGGCTGCCTGAGACCATCGGGGAATTCCGTCCGGAAAAAGCCGGGGCTTTCACGGTGGTCACTGCGGATGCGCTCAAAGTCACCGAACTGCCGCGGCAGCCGACTGCACTGGTGGCGAACCTGCCCTACAACGTCGCGGTGCCGGTGGTGCTGCACCTGCTCGAACATTTCCCCACGCTCGAACACGGACTGGTCATGGTCCAGGACGAGGTGGCCGATCGTCTGGCAGCGCCTCCGGGCAGCAAGACCTACGGGGTCCCTTCGGTCAAGGCGGCCTGGTACGCCGGACTCCGCAAGGCCGGGGTGATCGGCATGAACGTCTTTTGGCCGGCGCCGAAAATCTCCTCCGGCCTGGTGGAGTTCATCCGCCGGGAACCGCCGCAGACCACGGCCAGCCGCCAGGAAGTCTTCGCGGTGATCGATGCCGCTTTCGCGCAACGTCGGAAAACCGTGCGCGCGGCCTTGGCCGGCTGGGCCGGCAGCGGAGCCGAGGCGGAGCGGATCCTGCTTGCCGCCGGGGTGGATCCCAGCGCCCGCGGCGAAGTGCTCGACGTCGGCGCGTTCAGCCGGATCGCTCAGGCCAAAACCGGCTTGCTGGCCTGAGCCGGGGTCTACCGGTCGGATTTGCGCGGCGAACAGTTGGAAGCACGGCTGCCGGTGCCATAGGTTAGGGCTATGACGCCATCCCGCGCCACCTCCGAAGGCGGCCCTCCGAGTCGCAGCCGGACGGTCCGGGCGAAAGCGCCCGGCAAACTCAACGTCTCTTTTTCGGTCGGCCCGCTGCGCGAGGACGGCTACCATTCGGTGGCCAGCGCCTACCTTGCCGTCTCGCTGTACGAAGAGGTCTCGGCCACCAGCGTGGACGGCGACGGGATCACGGTGAGCCTGCGCGCCACCGATGCACCGAGCGTGCCGTTCGCTGAATCGATGCCGCTGGATGAGCGGAATCTGGCCGTCCGGGCTGCCCGGCTGATGGCCGACGTCACGGAGAAACCCACCGGATTGCACTTGGAAATCACCAAGCGGGTACCGGTGGCCGGCGGTATGGGCGGTGGTTCGGCCGATGCCGCAGCCACTCTGCTCGCCTGCGATGCGCTCTGGGGTTCTGGACTCTCCCGCGAAGAGCTGGCGCACCTCGCTGCGGAGCTCGGCGCCGACGTCCCGTTCGCCTTGTTGGGCGGCGCCGCCGTCGGGCTCGGGATCGGCGATGAACTCACCCCCGCGCTTGCCCCCGGACCCCTGCACTGGGCTTTGGTGCTTGCCGACTTCGGGCTTTCCACCCCCACGGTGTTTTCCGCTTTGGACCGGTTGCGGGCGGCACGGGGCAAAACGCCCGAGGAACCCGACGGCGTCGATCCCAGGATCTTGCAGGCCCTGCGCAGCGGCGATGCCGAGGCGCTAGCCGCGGTGCTGCGCAACGATCTGCAACCGGCGGCGCTCAAACTGGCACCGCAATTGGCGGACGTGATCGACCAGGGCGCCGAATACGGTGCGCTGGCGAGTCTGGTCTCCGGTTCCGGGCCGACCGTGGCGATGCTGGCCCGGGATGAGGAACACGCGATCGAGCTCGCGGACCGGCTCGCCGAAGCCGGGCAGAACTCGCTCGCCGTGCATTCGCCGGTCCATGGTGCGAAAATTGTTTCTGATCTGACGCGTTGACGTCGGCACCGGCACGTTTTTAAGGAATCCTTTGGCCCATCTGCTCGGCGGCGAGAACCTCACCGTCCATTTCGCTACCCGCACCATTCTGGACTCGATCACGATCGGGCTCGAAGACGGCGACCGGATCGGCATCGTCGGCCGGAACGGCGACGGCAAGTCCACCCTGATGCGATTGCTGGCCAATCGGCAGACGCCGAATTCCGGCCGGGTCGCGGCGCGCCGCGGGCTCGACGTCGGCTATCTGGACCAGTCCGATGTGCTCGACGGCGAGGCGACGGTCGGCGAAGCGATCGTCGGCGAAGCCGCGGAACACGAGTGGGCGGCCAACCCCAAGATCCGGGACATCATGGGCGGCTTGGTGGCGGAAGTGGATTGGCACGCCAAGGTGGCTTCGCTCTCCGGCGGGCAGAAGCGCCGGGTGGCTCTGGCCAAGTTGTTGATCGGCGAGCACGATGTGATCATGCTCGACGAGCCCACCAACCACCTCGACGTCGAAGGCGTGGCCTGGCTCGCCGGGCACTTGAAGAACCGTTGGCGGGCCAATGAGGCGGCATTCCTGGTGGCCACCCACGATCGTTGGTTCCTGGACGAAGTCTGCAATCGGACCTGGGAAGTGCATGACGCGACGGTCGACGCTTTCGAAGGCGGTTACGCGGCGTACGTGCTCGCCCGGGTCGAGCGGGACCGGATGGCCGCCGTGGTGGAGAACAAGCGGGTGCAGCTGGCCAAAAAAGAACTCGCCTGGCTGCGCCGCGGGGCGCCGGCCCGGACCGCGAAACCGAAGTTCCGGATCGAGGCGGCGAATCAGCTCATTGCCGATGTGCCGGATCCCCGCGATTCAGTCGCCCTGAACCGGCTTGCCACGGCGCGGCTGGGCAAAGACGTTCTGGACTTGGAAGACGTGAGCTTGGGTTTCGGTGCGAAGCGGCTCTTCGACCGGATCACCTTGCGGCTCGCGCCGGGGGAGCGGTTGGGCATCGTCGGAGTCAATGGGGCTGGAAAATCCACCCTGCTGCGCATGCTGGCCGGCCAGATCCCGCCGGACGCGGGCCGGCTCAAACGCGGCAAGACCGTGCAGACCGCGGTGCTCAACCAGGAAGTCACCGAGTTCGACGCAATGCCGCAGCTGCGGGTCCTGGAGGTCATCGAGGCGGAGAAGCGCGTGGTCCAGATCGGCGGCCGTGAATTGACCGCCGGGCAGCTGGTCGAACAGCTCGGTTTCAGCAAGGAGAAGCAGTGGACGCCGGTGGGTGACCTCTCCGGCGGTGAACGGCGCCGGCTGCAACTGCTCAGGCTGATGATCGGCGAACCGAACGTTTTGATGCTCGACGAACCCACGAACGACCTGGACACCGATACCCTGGGCGCCGTCGAGGACTTGCTCGATGGCTGGCCGGGCACTTTGGTGGTGGTCTCGCATGACCGGTACTTGCTGGAGCGGGTCACCGATCACCAACTCGCTTTGCTGGGCGACGGCAAACTGCGCGGCCTGCCTGGCGGAGTGGACCAATATCTGGCCTTGCGGCGGGAGCAGGGCCTGGGCGCGGGCTTCAGCACCACCCAGGGCAGCCGTGCCGCGGAGCTGCCTGCGCCGTCGGCGGTCGCCGCGTCCGAAGCCGATTTGCGGCAAGCCCGCAAAGACGTCAACCGGATCGAGCGGCAGCTTTCCAAACTCGCCCAGCAAGAGGAGCGCTTGCACGCCCAGATGGACGTCGCCTCGACCGGCGGGGACTTCGGCGCCCTGGCCGGGCTGAACCAAGAACTCCAGGACGTGGCGGTGCAGAAGGAAGAGCTGGAATTGGAATGGTTGGAGGCCGCCGAGATCCTCGGGGCCTAGTCCCGGAGAGGGGTTTGGCGGCTGGGGCCGATTCCCCGGTCGGGGATCAGCCGAGCCGCTCGTAGGCGGCCAACAGCAGGCGCTCGGCGCGCATCAGGTAGCCGTCCAAGGCGAGCGCCGCTGCCGGGGCGTCGCCGGCTTCGACCAGCTCCAGGATTTCCCGATTCCGGTCCAAGAACGGAGCGTGCAGATACTCGGGGTCGTCGACCAGTCCGAAGGCGAGGCGGAGCTCCGCAGACAGCGAGTCGAAGATCCGGGCGAGCCGGGCGCTGTCGGTGAGCGCGATGATCGCCGAATGGAAGGCCACATTGGCCGTACCGACGCCCCGCCAGTCCTGTTTCGCCCGGGCCCGCTCGGCTTGCTCGACGGCGCGTCCCATGCCGGCGATCGCCGGGTGTTTCGGAAACGACTGGAGCAGCGCCTGGCCTTCGATGATCCGGCGCACCCGGAAGATGTCGATGATCGACGTGATCGAGGGGATCGCGACCCGGGCCCCGCTATTGGGGATCTGGGTCAGCACGCCCTCCTGGCCGAGGCTGCGGAACACCTCGCGCAGGGTGTTCCGGGACACCCCGAACTGCTCGGCGAGCTCGGCTTCGCGCAGCGGCGCGCCGGGCAGCAGCGTCCCGTCGATGATCAGTTCACGGAGCCCCTGGGTCACTTCGACGACCCGGGATACCGGAGCCGAAGCGCTCGCGGCGGCACTCCGGCCGCTGGCGCCGCTGCGGTTTTTGCTCATGGCCTTGAGTGTATCCGTTGGCCGAACTTAAGAAATCATTGAACAATATATTTTTATTCCTCAACAATTTGAGTATGCTTCGGATACTTGAAAGCACCCATACCAATCCGCAACGATGCGTCGAAAGGCACCGAGGCCATGAGCAATTGGGGACCGGACAATGAGCAGACTCCGCCTGGCGGGACGGCTCCGGAGGCAGTGAGCACGGCGCAGCGCGCGGCAGGA
This sequence comes from Arthrobacter russicus, assembly GCF_031454135.1. NCBI lineage: Bacteria > Bacillati > Actinomycetota > Actinomycetes > Micrococcales > Micrococcaceae > Arthrobacter > Arthrobacter russicus. The sequence goes on along the minus strand of NZ_JAVDQF010000001.1, from coordinate 1,338,117 downwards.
TTCGTGCGCGCCAGGCGCGGATCCTTGCTCGGCGCGATCTTCCTGATGGCGACGTCCGCGATCGGCCCGGGATTCATCACCCAGACCGCGACCTTCACCGCGACGCTCGGCGCCGCCTTCGCTTTCGGCGTGCTGGCATCGATCGTGATCGATTTCGTGGTCCAGGCCAATATCTGGCGGATCATCACGGTGAGCGGGAAGCGGGCTGCGGAACTCGCGAACGCCGCGATCCCATTCAGCGGCTATCTGCTCGCGGCGCTGGTGGTCTTCGGCGGCTTCGTCTTCAACATCGGTAACATCGCCGGAGCCGGCCTCGGGCTGAATGCGCTCATGGGCTTGGATCCGAAGCTCGGCGGTGCGATCAGCGCAGCGCTCGCGATTGCCATTTTTTTGGTGAAGCGGGCCGGAATCGCGATGGACCGGGTGATGATCGCGCTGGGCACGGTGATGATCCTGCTGACCGCCGTCGTGGCGTTCCTGGCGAACCCGCCGCTCGGTGATGCGCTGCGCCAGACGGTGCTGCCGGACGTCATCGACTTCCCGGTGATCACCACCATCGTCGGCGGCACGGTTGGTGGCTACATCACGTATGCCGGGGCGCATAAGCTCCTCGACGCCGGAGTCTCGGGCTTGGCGAACGTGAAGGAGGTGACCCGGTCGGCGTTCCTGGGCATCGCGGTCACCGGGGTCATGCGCTACGTGCTGTTCTTGGCTTTTCTGGGCGTCACCGCGAGCGGTGTGCTGCTCGATCTGGCCGGCAACCCGGCAGCCAGCGCTTTCCAAGCCGTCTTGGGCGAGCTCGGCTTGCGGGCCTTCGGGCTGGTGCTCTGGGCGGCAGGGATTTCCAGTGTGATCGGCGCCGCTTTCACCTCGGTGTCCTTCACCTCGGTGTTCAACCGGCGGATCGAGGGCCCGGTCCGCCGGTATGTCACGGTCGGCTTCATCCTGGCCGGACTGCTGGCCTACTTGCTCCTGGGCACCACCCCGGTAGCGCTGCTGCTCTTCGCCGGCGGGTTCAACGGACTGATCCTGCCGGTCGGCTTCAGCGTGTTCATGTACATCGCCTGGTTCCGCAAAGACCTGCTGCACGGCTACCAGGTTCCGTACTGGCTGCTCGTTTCCGGCACGGCGACCACGTTGCTCACCTGGTACATGGGAGCGATGGCCTTCGGCCGGATTTTCGAATTCCTCGGCAGCTAGGCCCGGGCGGGGCTGCGTGGCGCCGGGATCAGTGGTGGTCGTGCAGCTCCGGTGCGGTGCGCAACCCGGTCAAACCGTGCCAAGCGAGGTTCACCACATGCGCGGCGACGGCTTCTTTGGACGGTTTGCGCACGTCGAGCCACCACTGACCGGTCATTGCCACCATACCGACCAGCATTTGGGCGTACATTGCACCGTCGTCCGGAGAGAACCCACGGCGGGCGAATTCGTCGGTGAAGATGTGCTCCACCCGGGCCACGATCAGCGAGAACAAGGTGGAGAACGCGCCCTCCGCCTGGGCGGGCCCGTCGCGGATCAGGATCCGGAAACCGTCGGTGCGGTCTTCGATGTAGCTCAACAGCGCCAGCGCTGCGCGCTCCACCAGGATGCGGGGCGCAGCTTCTTCGCTGAGCGATCCGGTGATGGTCTGCAGCAGGATCTTGGATTCCTGCTCCACGACCTCGCGGTAGAGGCCTTCCTTGGAACCGAAGTGTTCGTAGATCACCGGTTTGGAGACTCCTGCGGCGACCGCGATCTCTTCGATCGTGGTGCCGTCCAGTCCGCGAATCGCGAACAGCGAACGGCCGACGTCGGTGAGCTGGCTCCGGCGCTGGGCTCGACTCATCCGGGACCGGACGGCGATTTCGCCGGTCTCTCCGGCCCCGTCGCTTTCGTCGACGTCCAGCGATAAACCCATTTGCCTATCATGTCAAGATTCTTCCGATCGCCCAACTCCGGCCGGCTCCGGCCGGCCGACGGCGATCCGTCCCGGTTTTCGATTCCGCCCCGGGGAAAACCGGCTTCCGGGAACCCGACTCGCGCCGGATGCCGCAGTCATGGCAAACTAGTTGTTCGTGCCTTCGTGCACAGTCCGCTCTGGTGTAATGGCAGCACCCCAGCCTTTGGAGCTGTGGAGTATAGGTTCGAGTCCTATGGGCGGAACGGCGACGTTTACGGGCGGGTATGCTTGCCCCGTTACCGATGGCCGCTCGGTGATCGCCACCGAGTGGGCCGGAACACGCAGCAAAGAACAACAGGAGTGCCTAGGTTGAATTCCGTGCCGTCCGAATCATCTGCTGCTCTGACCGTGATCGTGCTCGCAGCCGGAGCCGGGACCCGAATGAAGTCCCGGATCCCCAAAATTCTGCATGAAATCGGCGGTCTGCCAATGATCGGGCATGCGCTCGCCGCGGCCCGGGGGGTTTTGGACCGGCACCCGTCGGCCGGCCGGCTGGCCGCCGTGGTCCGGCACGAACGAGAGCTGGTCGCAGCGAAAATTGCGGAGCTCGATCCGGCTGCGGTGATCGTCGACCAGGACGAAATCCCGGGGACCGGCCGTGCCGTGCAGGCCGCGCTCGAGGCGCTCGGCGAAATCACCGGAACCGTTCTGGTCACCTATGGCGATGTGCCTCTGCTCAGTGCGGAATCGCTGCAGGATCTGGTGTCCGTGCACGAACGGGACGGCAATGCGGTGACCGTGCTGACCACGGTTCTGGACGACGCCGGCAGCTATGGCCGGATCCTGCGCGATGCGGACGGCTCAGTGCTGGGCATCCGGGAATTCCGGGACGCATCCGCCGAAGAACGGCAGATCCGCGAGATCAATTCCGGAATCTACGCTTTCGACGCCGCGGCGTTGGCCAGCGCGCTGGACCAGGTCACGGCGGAGAACGTCCAGGGCGAGATGTATCTGACCGATGTGCTCGGCCTGGCCCGCCAGGCGGGTGGCCGGGTGGCCGCAGTGGTCACCGATGACCGGTGGGCAGTGGAAGGCGCGAACGACCGGGTCCAACTTGCCGCGCTCGGCGCCGAGCTCAACCGGCGGATCCTGGAAGGCTGGATGCGGGCCGGGGTCAGCATCGTGGACCCTTCGAGCACTTGGATCGATGTCCAAGTCCGGTTGGCCGAAGACGTCACCTTGCTGCCGGGCAGCCAGCTGCACGGCAGTACCACCGTGGAGCGCGACGCCGTCGTCGGTCCGGATTGCACGCTCACCGACGTGCAGATCGGCGAGGCCGCGAAAGTCGTCCGCACGCACGGTTCCGGCGCGATCATTTCGGCGCGGGCGTCGGTAGGCCCGTTCAGCTATCTCCGCCCGGGCACGGTGTTGGGCGAAGACGGCAAGATCGGCGCCTTCTACGAGACCAAAAACGTCCGGATCGGTGCCCGTTCCAAACTCTCCCATCTGGGCTACGCCGGGGATGCCGAGATCGGGACCGACACCAACATCGGCTGCGGCAACATCACGGCCAACTACGACGGCGAAAAGAAGCACCGCACGATCATCGGCTCCGGTGTCCGGACCGGATCCAATACGGTTTTCGTGGCGCCCGTGGAAGTCGGCGACGGAGCGTATTCCGGAGCCGGGGCAGTGATCCGGAAATTCGTGCCGCCGGGAGCCCTGGCGTTGACCATCGCCGCCCAACGGAATGCCGAAGGCTGGGTCCTGGGCCATCGCCCGGGCTCGGTTTCCGCCGGCTTGGCGCAATCCGCGCTTGACCAAGACCTCAACGAACAGTCGATCGAAGCCCCAGCAGAAGAAGGCAAACAGTCATGAGCGCAATAACCTCGCACGGTGAGAAGAAGTTGTTGCTGGCCTCCGGGCGGGCGCACCCGGAGCTGGCACAGGAGATCGCCGCGGAGTTGGACACCGAGCTCCTGCCGATCGACGCCTACGACTTCGCCAATGGCGAGATCTACGTCCGTTCGGCGCAAAGCGTGCGCGGCACCGACGTTTTCGTCTTGCAGGCGCACCCGGCACCGCTGAACAACTGGCTGATGGAACAGCTGATCCTGGTCGACTCGCTCAAGCGCGCTTCGGCCAAACGGATCACCGTGGTGTCCCCGTTCTACCCCTATGCCCGGCAGGACAAGAAGGGCCGTGGCCGGGAACCGATTTCGGCCCGTCTGGTGGCCGACTTGTACAAGACCGCCGGTGCCGACCGCTTGATGAGCGTGGACTTGCACACCGCGCAGATCCAGGGCTTCTTCGACGGCCCGGTGGATCACTTGATGGCGATTCCGCTGCTGGCCGACTACATCCGGACCAAGGTCAATGTGGATGAGATCACCGTGGTTTCCCCGGACACCGGACGGGTCCGGGTCGCGGAGCAGTGGGCGGACCGCCTGGGCGGAGCGCCCTTGGCCTTCGTGCACAAGAGCCGGGATCTGACCGTGCCCAACCAGGCCGTGTCAAAGCAGGTGGTCGGTCAGATCGAAGGCCGTACCTGTGTCCTGATCGACGACATGATCGACACCGGCGGGACCATCGCCGGCGCGGTCCAGGTGCTCAAGGACGCCGGCGCGCGCGATGTGATCATCGCCGCGACGCACGCGGTGTTCTCCGATCCGGCGGCCGAGCGGTTGGCCAATTGCGGGGCCAACGAAGTCGTGGTCACCAATACTTTGCCGATCCCGGAATCGAAGCGGTTCGAAACCTTGACCGTGCTCTCGATCGCCCCGTTGATCGCCCGGGCGATCCGCGAAGTGTTCGAAGACGGTTCGGTGACTTCGCTGTTCGACGGCCAAGCCTGACCGAACCGCCGCATCGGACGGGCCTGGTCACGGGTGCTGCGGAGGCGGCGGTCGGTTGGCGCCTGCCCGGGCTGGTAGACTTGGTCAGTACCTTGGCGAGGGAAGAGTGCAGCTCTTCCGTGATCGACATGGTCTGAAATCCTCTGGTGGTGCCGTCGAACCGGTCCGGCCGTGGAGAAAAGGCCCCAGTCGTCCTTGCATCCCACACCAGAAGGAGCCACTCATCATGAGCGAAACCAAACTCGCAGCCCAGCTGCGCACCGAATTCGGCAAAGGCGCGGCGCGCCGCGCCCGCCGGGCCAACCAGATCCCCGCGGTGATCTACGGCCACGGCGCAGAGCCGATCCACATCGCCCTGCCGGAGCGCGAAACCGTTCGCGCAGCCCGCGGCGCCAACGCCCTGCTGACCCTGGACATCAACGGCGAGGAGCACTTGGCCCTGGTCAAGGACATCCAGCGCGATCCGGTGCTGCAGATCATCGAGCACATCGACCTGTTGACGGTTCGCCGCGGCGAAAAAGTCACCGTGGACATTCCGGTCGTGCTGACCGGTGAAGTCGCTCCGGGCGCCGTCGTCAACCAGGATGCCAATACCATCAACGTCGAAGCCGAAGCGACCCACTTGCCGTCCAGCCTCGAGGTCAGCATCGAAGGCCGCGCACCGGGCGAGCACGTTTACGCCTCGGACATCGTGTTGCCCAAGGGCGTAACCTTGCTGGCCGATGCCGAGACCCTGATCGCCAACGTCTCCGAGCCGGAAGAGCAGGATCTCGGCGAAGAGGCAGAGGTCGAATCGGCTTCGGTCGACTCGAGCGATTCCACCACGGAAGCCGCCGAGTAGTCTTCGGCATTATGGGCAACACCTGGCTGGTAGTCGGGCTCGGCAATCCCGGGCCCGACTACAGTCATACCCGGCACAATATCGGGTTCATGGTCGTCGAGGAATTGGCTGCCCGGATCGGCGCGAGCTTCAAAAGCCACAAGTCACGGGCGCACATCGCCGAGGGCCGGCTCGGGCTGGGCGGGCCGAAGCTGGTGCTCGCCAAACCGCAGACCTTTATGAACCTCAGCGGCGGGCCGACCTCGGCCTTGGCGAAATTCTATGACCTGGCCGCGGACCACGTGATCGCGGTGCAGGACGAAATCGACATCCCGTTCAACACCCTCAAGCTGAAAATCGGCGGCGGCGAAGGCGGGCACAACGGCTTGCGGGACATCAGCAAGGCCTTGGGCAGCAAAGACTATTACCGGGTGCGCGTCGGCGTCGGCCGACCGCCGGGTGGGCACGGCGACGCGGCAAGCCACGTGCTCAAAGGTTTTTCTGCCGCGGAAAAGAAGGAACTCCCGTTCCTGATCCAGGACGCGGCGGACGCCGTCGAGTTGCTGGTCGGGCAAGGCCTGCTTGCCGCGCAGCAGAAATTCCACCCGGTCAGGTAGTTTCGAACGTCACGGCCGCCCCATGCCCCGGTAGGTCCAGCCGGCCGCCCGCCAGGCAGCAGCGTCCAGAATGTTGCGCCCGTCGACCAGATATTTCGCGTTCACTTTTTCGCCCAAGGAGACCGGGTCTAAGGCCCGGTATTGTGGCCACTCGGTGAGCAGTACGACGACGTGGGCGCGGGCTAGGGCTTCGTCGAGATCGGGTTCGAAGGTCAGCGTGGGGAATCGCTCCGCAGCATTTTCCAAAGCCTCCGGATCGGTCACGGTAACGGTGGCACCCTGTAATTGCAGCTGCGCCGCGACGTTGAGCGCCGGGGAATCCCGTACATCGTCGCTGTACGGTTTGAAGGCCGCGCCGAGCACCGTGACCCGTTTCCCGATCAACGATCCGGAAGACTGCGGATCCAAGGCTGCGCAGGCCGACTTCACCAGTTCCACGACTTTGGTTCGGCGGCGCATATTGATCGAGTCCACCTCTTTGAGGAAGGTCAACGCCTGATCCGCCCCCAACTCGCCGGCCCGGGCCATGAAGGCCCGGATGTCTTTGGGCAAGCAGCCACCGCCGAAACCGAGCCCGGCGTTGAGGAACTTCCGGCCGATCCGTTCATCCATGCCGATCGCATCTGCCAACACCGTGACATCGGCCCCGGCGGCTTCGCAGACCTCGGCCATCGCATTGATGAAGGAGATCTTGGTGGCCAGAAAGGAATTCGCGGCTGCTTTGACGAGCTCCGCGGTGGCGTAGTCCATGATCATCCGCGGAGTTCCGGCGGCCAAGGGAGCACGGTAGACTTCGTCGAGTTGCGCTGCGGCGCGTTGCCCGGCTTCCCCGGCGGGCACGCCGTAGACCAACCGATCCGGGGCAATCGTGTCCTGCACGGCATGGCCTTCGCGCAGGAATTCCGGATTCCAGGCGAGTGCGGCCCCCGGTGCGGAGACGGCAAGTTCAGCGGAGATCCTGGCTGCGGTGCCCACCGGCACCGTCGATTTGCAGACCGCGATGTCGCCGGAGGCCAAGAACTCGGCAAGTCCGGCGAAGGCTGCATTGACATAGCTCAGATCGGCGGCATACTCGCCCTTCCGCTGCGGAGTTCCGACACACACGAAGTGCACCGTGCAGCCCTGCGCATCCGCCATATCGGTACTGAAACGCAGTCTTCCGCTGGCTATCGCCTCGCTCAGCAATTCGGGCAAGCCCGGTTCGAAAAAGGGTGCGATTCCGGCGGAGAGTTCGGCTATTTTGCGCTCATCGACGTCGATGCCGATCACCTCGTGGCCCATTTTGGCCAAGCAGCTCGCATGGACTGCGCCGAGATAACCGCATCCGATGACCGATATCCGCACAAGATCCTCCTCGAGCTACCGTGACCGCGGGTGCGCAGCCTGTGCCTAGCGTGGGCGCGACGGATGAGCGAGGCCTTTCTCACAACCCAATCTCGGGTGAACCGTGGGAGAATTGTCGGGTTCGTCTTCCGGCCCACCGACCAAGGGCCCCAGCAAGGAGCATCGTGACTGTATCAACGCCATCATCGCAACCCGAGATTTCGTTGACTGCGAAAGAAGTGCTGCATATCCGCAACGACTTCCCGATTCTGGACCAAGCCGTCAACGGCCACCCTTTGGCCTATTTGGACTCGGGGGCGACGTCGCAGAAGCCGCTCAGCGTGCTCGAATCAGAACAGGAATTCTACGAGCAACGCAATGCCGCGGTGCATCGCGGGGCGCATTGGTTGGCGGTCGAGGCAACCGACGCGTTTGAAGCAGCCCGGGGCCAGCTGGCCGCATTCATCGGCGCCGGTGAGGCCGAAGTGGTCTGGACCTCCAACGCGACTGAGGCCTTGAACCTGCTGGCGTATTCGTTCTCGAACGCCAGCGTCGGCACGGTCGCCCCGGAAGCGCAGGCTTTCGCGCTCCGGCCCGGCGACGAATTGCTGGTGACCGAGATGGAGCACCACGCGAATTTGATCCCCTGGCAGGAACTGGCCCGGCGTACCGGTGCAGTGCTCAAATACGTGCCGATCACCGATGCCGGGGCATTGGACATGGATCGCGCAGCGGCCTTGCTCAACGAGCGGACCAAAGTCTTCGCGTTCAGCCATGCCTCGAATGTGCTCGGCACCGTGAACCCGGTGGCGCAGTTGGTCGCGTTGGCCCGCCGGGTAGGCGCGCTGACCGTGCTGGACGCCTGCCAATCGGTGCCGCACCTGCCGGTGGACGTCAAGGCCTTGGGCGTGGACTTCGCGGTGTTCTCCGGCCACAAGATGCTCGCGCCGACTGGAATCGGCGTGCTTTACGGCCGTTCCGAACTGCTCGATGCGATGCCGCCGTTCCTGACCGGCGGTTCCATGATCACCTCGGTGTCCATGGAACAGGCCGGCTACTTGCCGGCCCCGCAACGTTTCGAAGCCGGAACGCAACGAATTTCGCAGGCGATCGCGCTGGCGGTGGCGGCGAATTACCTTTCCGAGACCGGAATGGCGAAGATCGCCGGTTGGGAAGCCAAACTCGGCCAGCGGCTGGTGCGCGGGTTGAGCGCGCTGCCCGGCATCCGGGTGCTCGGCCCGGAGGCGGGGGTCGAGCGCTTGGGCCTGGCGGCGTTCGACGTCGCCGGCGTGCACGCGCACGACGTCGGCCAATTCCTGGACGATCGCGGGATCGCGGTCCGGGTGGGCCACCATTGTGCGCAGCCGCTGCACCGGCGGCTGGGGCTGACCGCGAGCACCCGGGCCAGCACTTACCTCTACAACACCGAAGCCGAGGTCGATCGTTTCCTGCAAGCGGTTTCCGAAGTGCGCGGATACTTCGGCGTTTCCGGGGTCCGCTGATGAGCGCGCTGGATTCGCTGTACCAAGACATCATCCTGGAGCATGCCAAGGCCCGGCACGGTTCCGGGCTGGCCGCGCACCCGGTGCCGGAGGGCGCGCACAGTGCCGAATCGCACCAGCTCAACCCGGTCTGCGGCGACGAGATCACGGTGCGGGTGGACCTGGCGGCAGAGCGCATCATCGGGGTGCACTGGGACGGTGCCGGCTGCGCGATTTCAATGGCTTCCGCGTCGGTGCTGAGCGGTCTGCTCAGCGGGATGGAACGGGCAGCGGCCCAAGAGCTGATCGGCCAGTTCCGCGAGATGCTGCGCTCCCGGGGGCAGATCGAGGCGGATGAAGAGATTTTCGGCGATGCGGCGGCATTCTCCGGAGTTTCCCGGTATGCCGCCCGGGTGAAATGCGCGATGCTGGGCTGGGTCGCCGCGGAGGACGCTTTGACCAAAGCATTGTAGTCACCCGGCTAGCCGAAGTAGCCGGTCGTAGGATGGTGCGAAAACACTAAGCAGGCGTATCTTCTAAGTGATGCTTTCGGGGGGAAGCAGATACAGTGAGGATCCGAAAATGAACAAAATCGCAAAAGCCGGTATTGCCGCCGGCATTGCGGGTTTGCTCCTGCTGGGGGGTGGAACCACCTGGGCCCTGTGGCAGGACAACAAGACCATAGACGCCGGCCAGGTAGCCACCGGCCAGCTCAAACTCGCACTTGGTGCCGCTGGCACCTGGAAAGACGTCTCGGCTGACGTCACCGGGGCCCCGACCATCGACATGAGCACTTTCAAGCTCGTCCCCGGGGATACCGTGAAGTTCACCCAGAACGTCACGATCACCGCGGATGGAAAGAACCTCAAGGGTTCGCTGACGATCGATCCGACGTCGGTGAATGCCGCAATTCCGGCTGCCTGGCAGCCCTACGTCACCGTGACCATCGTGCCGGAGAACATTCCCGCAGGCCTGACCAACACCGGAGGAGTGCTCAGTTTCGCGGCACCGGGCAGTTACAGCTTCGGGGTGGGCGTCACGGTCGCCTTCGCGAAAGGGACCGGAGCTTCCGGGACAGACGACGAAACCATCGAGAACCAGAATGCCAATCTCAGTGGCCTGGTCCTCACGCTTGTCCAGACCCGCTAGTCCTCCGGAGCCGTCGGGCTATGCGCAAGCGTTGGATTTTCGCCTCGGTAGCGGCTGTTTCGGGGTTCCTGATCGCAGGGACCGCCGGAACGGCCGCTCTTTGGCGTGACCAAGGCACGATCAACCCGGGCACCGTGAGCATCGGTTCATTGGTCTTGCTCAACGGGGACCAGACCAGCCAGGTCAAGAATTTCCAACTCGACGCCTTCGGTTCGACGGCGCTCGCCCCGGGTACCGGGCGGCAAGCCCCGGTGGTGGTGAAGAACGGGGGCAGCACGCCGTTCAGTTTGGATATGAGCGGCATTTCCGCGACCCCTACCGGACAGGGATCATTGCTGCTGGGTTCGTTCACGGTGACGGTCGCGCAAGTCGACTCGGTCACCAGCTGCCCGGCGGGAGCGGCGAGTCCGGTGGGACAGCAGCTCTATCAGGGGCCGCAACAGAGCAGCGCCCGGTTCAGCAGCCAACCGCGGCTGGCTGCCGGAGCCTCGTTGGTGCTCTGCCTGCAAGGGAGCTTGGGCAGCAATGCGCCGCAGGCCTCCGGTGGCTCCGGGTTCCAGTTGTCCTTCGGCTTCCGAGCGGACCAAGTCCGATGACCGCGGTCGAACTGCGTCGCCGGGCGCTGCGGGGCCGGCCGGAGCCGGCTGGCGCTGCGGGACCGGGTACCGGCCGGCATCGGCGGACCGCCGGGGCCGGGATATTCTGGTGGATCGGCCAGATTGCTTCCTGGCTGTTCTTGTTCCTGGTCCTGGCCGTGCTCGCGGTGCTCATCGTGGTGCCCCGGGTGGCCGGGGCGGAGAGTTACACCGTGCTCACCGGTTCGATGTCGCCGGGCATCCAGCCCGGCGACCTGGTGGTGGTCAAGCCGGTTGCCGCGGATCAAGTGGCGATCGGTTCGGTAGTGACTTACCAACTGGTTTCCGGGCAATCCGAGGTGGTGACCCACCGGGTCGTCGGGCTTTCGATCGGCACTGACGGGAGCCAGCGGTTCGTCACCCAGGGCGATGCCAACAATGCTCCGGACGCCGAGCCGGTGCGGCCGGTGCAATTGCGCGGGGTGCTCTGGTACACCGTGCCGTTGCTGGGCTACCTGAACATGGTGATCAACGGGCAATTGCACATGGTGCTCCTGGTCCTGGCGGTCACTGCGTTATTGGGCTATGCGGCGGCAATGCTGTTCGGTGCTTGGCGCGACTGGCGCCGACGGCACGAGGTGCTGCGATGATCCGCCGGGTATTGCGGCCGTTGGCCGTGCTTTCCCTCGTGTTCGGCAGCTTGATCGGCGGATTCGTCCCGGCGGCACAGGCCGCCGGGGAACTCGAGTTGAGCGCCGACGGGGTCCACTGGGGGCAGAATCTTCCGGCGTCGGTTTTCGATCTGAGCCAAAAGCTGGTCCCCGGGGAGAGCCATAGCGCCGAGCTCTGGGTCCGCAACGGCGGGCAGTCCGCGGCAGAACTCAGTGCCAAGGTGACTGCGCCGAGTTGGCAGGGCTTGATCGCCGACGGCACGGTGCAGTTGCGCGCTTCGACCGCCGACGGCGACCGTTTGCTGGGCAGCGCCGGTACGGTTCTGTTCCCGCTTCCGGCAGGGCAGAGCAATCATTTCACCTTGAAGATCGCACTGACTGCCGGTGCCGGGAACCAGGCCGAGCTGCAGAGTTTCCCGGCCGGGTTCGAGCTGAGTTTGCGGCAGAGCGCTGCCGACCCCAACGCGAACGCCGAGGCCAACGCGAATGCCGATGCCAACGCGAACGCGAATGCGAACGCGGCAGCTGCATCTAACGCGAGCGCGAACGCGGCAGCTGCATCGGACGCGAGCGCGAACGCGGCAGCTGGGTCGAACGCCGCGGCCGGCGGCGTCGATTCCCGCGGCCTGCCGGGCGCGGAAGGGCCGCAACTGCCGACCACCGGCTTGCCCGCGGTCGGCCTGCCGATCCTGGTACTGGCCGCGATCCTGGTTGCTGCAGGCAGCGGGATGCAGCTTCTGGGCCGACGGAACCAACCCCTTGAGAGGACCGAATGAGCAAGCACGTCTCGCCGACAACACCCTGGTACCGCGGTCTGTCCGCCAGGGTGCGGGCACTGCTCGCTTTGGGCATGGTGCTGGGTCTGGGCGTGGTCGGGACATTGGCCGCCTGGCAGGACACCAGCGCGGTGACATCCGGGACTTTCGTGGCGGGATCCGTGGATCTCTCGCTGCGCCAGGGATCAGCCAGCAGCGATGGCGCCGTGGGCACGAACACCGCTTACTCGTTCAGCGATTTCAACGGCACCGGAATCGCTCCCGGCGGCGTCGGGGTATTCAAACCGCTGCTGGTCCGGAACAACGGCACGCTCAACTTCGGTTACCAGATCGCGGTGACCGGGACCGGGACCCTGGTCGAAGACCCGGCCGGGCTGAACATCGGAATCTACGTCAGTCCGACCTGCACCGCCACCACGACCGCCGGGCAGATCTACAGCGGGAAGATCGGCGGAGCCGCGACTGCGGTCCGTTCGCTGGCCGCCGCCGGTACGGAGCAACTCTGCGTCCGTGGCTGGCTGGACGCCGCAGCGCCGAGCACGCTGCAGAACCAGACCGGTGTGATCGTCTTCAACTTCAGCGCAGTGCAGAATTGACCGGAACGCCTGCAATGCATCCGGATTCCACGATCCTCCAGGGCCGCCGCAGCACGGCCGGGGCCAGGCCGCGCCGGGCCGGGATGGCTGCGGGCCGGAGGCTCCGGGAGGTCCTGCTCACCGCCGGGGCAGCGGCCGGTCTGCTGTGCCTGCTTGCGGCTGCGGCGGCGATGCTGTTCGGCATCACACCGGTGATCTTCCGTTCCGGCTCGATGGCTCCCGCGATCGACACCGGTGCTCTGGCGCTGACCCGTCCCGTGCCGGTGGCCGAGGTCCGGTCCGGCGACGTGGTCAGCGTCTTCAACTCCGGCGGGCAGCGGATCACGCACCGGGTGGTCGAGGTGGTTTCCGCGCCGCCCGGCGCCACCGGGCAGTTGGTCCTCAAAGGCGATGCGAATGCGTTGCCGGACCCGCAGCCGTATTCAGCCGAAAAGGTGGACCGGGTGTTCTTCGCGGTCAACGGACTCGGCTATCCGGTGGCTTTCCTGCAGACTCCGTGGGCGATCTTCGCCGGCGGACTGATCGCCGGCGGGCTGATTTTCATCGCGTTCCGGCCGGTGCGGAAAACGCCGACGGCAACCACCGGGGCGCTGGTGCTCCTGCTGGTTCCGCTGGCGGCATTCTGCTTCAGCGGCTCCGGCCAGGCCACTTTGGCCGCATTCACCGATTCCAGCGTGGCCACTGGCGGCACGTTGCGCAGCGCCAGGCTTCTGGACATCACCGGAGGCATCGGTTGCAGCGAGGCCTTCCCGAATGCCACGATCACTTGGAACCCGGCGCCGTTCCTCCCGCCGGAGGGCAGCTATGCGCTGCAGATCGTCCGGTTGAAGGCCGATGGGACGACGGATACCGTGATGGGCTATGCGGGCACCGCCGCCGGGATCACCACTTACACGTTCACCCCGGCCGGCGCGTTGCTCGGCCTGTTGAGCGGACCGACCACCTTCCGGATCAACATCTTCTCAGTGCTGGTCTCCGGCGGTGGACTGGTCAACTCGGCCGGATCCAACATCCTCTGGTCCTCGCCGGTCGCGACCGTGGGCAATCGGACGATCCTCAACTATCCGGGGATTCTGCTCGGCCTCGCCGCGCACGTCGGCTGCAACGCCAACTGAACGCCGTCGGCTCGGGCAACCGGACTCAGTCGTCCTTTTCGTTGAACACGTCCGGGATCCCGTCGCCGTCGGCGTCGACCGACTCCAGCTCTTCGAGCTTCCGGTAGTGCTTGTTGCGCAGCCGGAGGATCACCGTGGCAATCAGTGCGGCCAACAGCGAACCGGTCAGGATCGCCACCTTGGCGTGGTCATTGTGCGGCGAATCCGCACCGAAGGCGAGCTCGCTGATCAACAGCGAAACCGTGAAGCCGATGCCGGCCAGGATCGCCAGCCCGAGCACGTCGATCCAGGACAGGCCGTCGTCCAGCGAGGCTCTGGTGAATTTTGTCACCAGGAAGGTTGCTCCGAAGATGCCGATCGCCTTGCCCAGAATCAGCGCCGTGACGATGCCGATCGAGACCGAGTCGGTCAGCGAAGCGGTGAAACCGGCCCAGCCGCCAATCGCGACGCCGGCGGAGAAGAAGGCGAAGATCGGCACTGCTATGCCGGCTGAAACCGGGCGGATCTGGTGTTCAAAATGCTCGGCCAGGCCAGGGCCGTTTTCCGGCGTCCGGTCCTTGCGCAGCACCGGAACCGCGAAGGCCAGCAGCACCCCGGCCACCGTGGCGTGCACTCCTGATTCGTGCACCAGCACCCAGGTGATGATCGCCAGCGGCACCAGCAAGTACCAGCTGCGGATCCGCTTCTGCACCAACCAGGTGAACAGAGCCAGCGGGATCAATGCCATCGCCAGGTATTGCGGTTGGAGGTTGTGCGGGTAGAAGACCGCGATGATCGTGATCGCAATCAGATCGTCGACCACGGCCAAGGTCAGCAGGAAGGTGCGCAGCGCTGCGGGCAGGTGTGTGCTGAGCACCGCGAGCACGGCCAGGGCGAAGGCGATGTCGGTGGCGGTCGGGATCGCCCAGCCGTTGAGTACTTCGGCGCCGCCGTTGAAGTTGACGATCACGTAGATCAGCGCCGGAACCGCCACCCCGCCGATCGCCGCGGCGATCGGCACGACGGCACGATCGAAACGGCGCAGATCGCCGGCAACGAATTCGCGTTTGAGTTCCAAGCCGGCGACGAAGAAGAAGATCGCGAGCAGCCCGTCCGAGGCCCATTTGCCCAAACTCAAGGTCAGGTTCAGGCCGAAGAGGTCGAAGCCGACTTTTGCATCCCGGAGCGCGAAATAGCCTTCAGCGGCGGGAGAGTTCGCCCAGATCAATGCAACCATCGTCGCGACAAGCAGCAAAGCGCCGCCGACGGTTTCCTTGCGCAGGATTTCCGTGACACGCAGATGCTCCCGGTAGGAGCCCCGTCGGAAGATGCGGCGGACAGAACGGGATGCGATCATGGAAGACCCTCACAGAAGACACGGCAGAAGCGATCAGAACAATGGCTGCCATCGCAGCCATGCCGACCAGACTTCCCGGCACACCGGAATCCATTTTACCCGGTTTCCACCGGTCCGTGCGCCGCGCCGGTTCCGCGCCCGGCTGGCTGGGCCGGTTCAGCCGAACAGGCTGCGAATGCCGATCACCAAGGTGGCGATGCCGAGGATCATCGAAATGCTCACCAGCATGATGTGCACCGTGAGGAACTTCGTCGGTTTGCCGGACTCATCCCGGGCCCGGGGGTCTTTCAGCACCCGGCGCAGGAACGGCGGCCAGACGATGAGCGACCAGAGGCCGGCCAGAATCAGCACCCAGCTCAGTGCGGTGGGCAGGCTCATGCGTCCAGCACCTTCCGGGCTTCGCTGACCTGCAGGTTCAGCGCTTTGCCGATGGCCGGTTCCGCTGCGCTGGCGATCTTCTCGCCGAAGAACGGGATGTTGGAACTGACCGTGCCTTGCATTTCGATCGTGGTCTGCGCACCGTCCGCAGTCAGCGTCTGCACGATGCTAGCCTCCACCGGAGCCCCGGAAATCCGGGCGGTGATGGAGACCGTGCGGGAGCCGTCGGCTGCCGGGGCGGACCAGCTTTCCTGCTGATTCATGGTGAGCGTGGCGCCGACGAACTTCCGGGCGAAATCCGGCAGCCGGTCGCTGGGCACCGAGCGGGCGGCCTGGGTCTCGAACGCACCGGACAGTTCTCCGGTGAGCTGGTAGGAGACCAGGGTCCCGCCGGCCGCTTCGCTGACCTGACGGACGAAATCTTCGCTGCAGAACAGCGCGACGACGCGGTCGACGGGAGCGGGCAGGGAAGCAGTGGAGGTCAGAGCCATGGTTCTCCTCGATAGGGATCTTCTTCCGAACCATCTTACGTGCCGCACCGCCGACGGGGGATAGGATGGGAATCATCACCCCCGGAGTTCTTGGAACTTCGGGCATTTGTGCTGTCTTTGGAGGGTTCGATGGGTCTGAACGGTTTGCGAGCGGCAATCAGCCAAGAGCCGAGCATTGTCCGGGTCCGCGCCCAGGCTGCCCAAGCGCACGCCCAGCGCAGCGAAGACTTGCAAATCGGGGCCCCCAACGGGCTCCGTGCTCCGCTGCTGGCTGAAATCGCCGAAGGGCTGGCCCAGGCGCCGGCGCTGGACGGCGGCCCCGGCGTCGTGCTCGCAGTCACCGCGACCAGCCGGGAAAGCGAAGATCTGGTGGCCGCCTTGCGCGCCTACCTGCCCGATGACGCGGTCGCCGACTTCCCCAGTTGGGAGACCTTGCCGCATGAACGGCTCTCCCCGCGATCGGATACCGTGGGCCGCAGGCTTTCGGTGCTGCGGCGGCTGAAACACGGCGTGCAGTCCGGTCCGGGCGCGCTGCGCGTCGTGGTGGCGCCGGTCCGGGCGGTGGTGCAGCCGATCGTGGCGGGTCTGGCCGATTTGGCCCCGGTGGAATTGGCCGTGGGCCAGCTGATCCGGTTCGACGAGGTGGTCCGCCGGTTGGCGGATGCCGCTTACGCTCGGGTGGACATGGTGACCCACCGCGGTGAGTTCGCAGTCCGCGGCGGCATCATCGACGTTTTCCCGCCCACCGACGCGCACCCGGTCCGGATCGAATTCTTCGGCGACGAAGTCGAGTCGATGCGTTGGTTCTCGGTGGCCGACCAGCGCACCTTGACCAGCATCAGCGGAACCATCGAACACCCGAAGGAGTTGCACGCGCCGCCGTGCCGGGAACTGCTGATCACCCCGGAGGTGCAGTCGAAAGCCGCCAAGCTCAAGGATTCGTTTCCGGCTGCCGCGGCGATGCTGGAGAAGATCGCCGGCGGCATCGCGGTGGAGGGCATGGAATCGCTGACCCCGGTGCTGGTGGATTCGATGGTGCCGGTGGTCGCGGAATTCCCGCCGGGCTCGATCGCCGTCGTGCTCGAGCCGGAACGGGTGCGGGGCCGGGCCCACGATTTGGAGGCGACCAACGAAGAGTTCCTGGAGGCCGCATGGTCGACCGCGTCCGACGGCGGTGCGGCGCCGCTGGACGTCTCGGCGAGCCTGGCCTCGGCCAGCTTCGCCTCATTGGGCGAAACCCGCAGCGCGGCGCTGCGCGCCGGGGTCAGCTGGTGGGCGGTCTCCGCACTGGGCCTGGACGACGAAACGGCACCGGAACTCGACGTGCTCAGCATCCCCGCCCGGGCGCCCCGGGGCTACCAGGGCAATGTCGCGGAGATGCTGGAGTTCATCGGCTCCCGGGTGCGCGGCGCCGATGGCCAGGGCCAATGGCGGGTAGTGGTGGCCACTGACGGTCCGGGACCGGCGCAGCGCTTGGCCGAGCTGTTCCACGACGCGGATATCCCGGCCGCCCGGATCGACTCCCTCGATGCGGAGCCGCAAGCCGGGATCATCGAGGTGACCACGGCCGCCGTCGGGCACGGGTTCGTCCTGGACGGGCTCAAGCTCGGACTGCTGACCGAAGCGGATCTGCTCGGCAGGTCCTCCGCAGCCGGGACCAAAGACATGCGGAAGATGCCGTCCAAGCGCCGGAATGCGGTGGACCCGTTGCAGCTGCGGGCCGGCGATTTCGTGGTGCACGAGCAGCACGGCATCGGCCGGTTCATCGAACTGATCCAGCGCAAGGTGATCGGGACCGATGGCAGCCGGGAATACCTGGTGCTCGAATACGCACCGGCGAAACGCGGTGCACCCGGGGACCGGCTCTTCGTGCCCACGGATCAGCTCGACCAGATCACCGCCTATGTGGGCGGCGATGCACCGGCCTTGTCCAAGATGGGCGGTTCCGATTGGGCCTCCACCAAGAACAAAGCGCGCAAAGCGGTCAAGGAGATCGCCGGTGAACTGATCCGGCTGTATTCGGCCCGGATGGCCTCGCGCGGATTCTCCTTCAGCGCGGACACGCCGTGGCAACGCGAGCTCGAGGAAGCCTTCCCGTATGTGGAAACCCCGGACCAGCTGACCACGATCAACGAGGTCAAAGCCGACATGGAGCGCGAAATCCCGATGGACCGCCTGGTCTCCGGCGATGTCGGTTACGGGAAGACCGAAATCGCGGTGCGCGCCGCCTTCAAAGCCGTGCAAGACGGGAAACAGGTCGCCGTGCTGGTACCGACCACCTTGCTCGCGCAGCAGCACTACGAGACCTTCAGCGAACGTTTTTCCGGGTTCCCGGTGCGGGTCAAACCGCTGTCCCGGTTCCAGAGCGGGAAGGAAGCCAAAGAGACCGCGGAGGGCGTGGCGAACGGCTCGGTCGACGTGGTGATCGGCACGCACCGGCTGCTGTCCAAGGAGTTCGCCTTCAAAGACCTGGGCTTGGTGATCGTCGACGAAGAGCAGCGATTCGGCGTGGAACACAAAGAACAGCTCAAGAAGATGCGCACCAATGTCGACGTGCTGGCGATGAGCGCCACGCCGATTCCGCGGACCTTGGAAATGTCGCTGACCGGGATCCGGGAGACGTCGACCCTGGCGACGCCGCCCGAGGAACGGCATCCGGTGCTGACCTACGTGGGCCCGTACACCGACAAGCAGGCGTCGGCGGCGATCCGCCGCGAGCTGATGCGCGAGGGCCAGGTGTTCTTCGTGCACAACCGGGTCTCGTCGATCGAACGGATCGCCGCGCACGTGCAGCAGCTGGTTCCGGAGGCCCGGATCGCGGTGGCGCACGGCCAGATGAGCGAATCCAGGTTGGAGCAGATCATCGTGGACTTCTGGGAGAAGCGTTTCGACGTCCTGGTCTGCACCACGATCATCGAGACCGGGCTGGACATTTCGAATGCGAACACCTTGATCGTGGACGGCGCGGACAAATACGGTCTGTCCCAGCTGCACCAGTTGCGCGGCCGGGTCGGCCGTGGCCGGGAACGCGCCTACGCCTACTTCCTGTACCCCGCGGAGAAACCGTTGGGCGAAGTGGCGCTGGAGCGGCTCAAGGCAGTGGCCGCGCACAACGAACTCGGCGCCGGGATGCAGCTGGCTCTGAAAGACCTGGAAATCCGCGGCGCGGGGAACCTGCTCGGCGGCGAACAATCCGGGCACATCGCCGGAGTCGGCTTCGACCTGTACATCCGACTGGTGGGCGAGGCGGTGGCGAATTTCCGCGGCGAAGCCGAGGAGAAGGCGGCCGAAATGAAGATCGAGCTGCCGGTGAATGCGCATTTGCCGCATGATTATGTGCCTGGCGAGCGGCTCCGTCTGGAGGCCTACCGGAAGCTCGCGGCCGCGGCCAGCCCGGAGGCGATCGACGAAGTGCTCGAAGAGTTGGTGGACCGTTACGGCGAACCGCCTGCCGCCGTGCAGAACTTGGTCGCGGTGGCCCGGTTCCGGGTGGCCGCCCGGGAGCTCGGCCTGACCGATGTGGCGGTGCAGGGCAACTTCGTCAAATTCGCGCCCGCGGAGTTGCCGGAGTCCCGGCAACTGCGGCTGCAACGGATGTATCCGGGATCCCTGGTCAAACCGGCGCTCAGCCAGATCCTGGTGCCCAAACCCAAAACCGCCCGGATCGGCGGCCGGGATCTGGTGGATGCGCAGATCCTGGAATGGGCGCAGCAGGTGCTCAGCGCGATTTTCGCGCCGGAGACTTAGTCCCGGGCAGAAGCAGAGTCCGCGGATTGAAGGTTTCCCTGTGGAATGGGCCGCTCAGCGGTCCGGAAAACACGATCCGCGGACGGTGCTTCCGGGGCAACGCATGCTCAGGGCGTGTAGCCGCGCACCGTGCCGTCGGGGGATACCTGTTTGACCATGAGCGAGCAGTCTTTGTCCGCGAGGCCTTCGGCGATCAGCGCATCGAAATGCCCCCGGGCCAATTCGGCCGCGGGCAGCTTCACTCCGGTGCGCTCACCCGCCTCGAGGGCCAGGCCGATGTCCTTGCGGGCCAAATCCACGCGGAAGGTGGCCTCGAAGTTGTGGTTCGCCGCCGAACTCGGCACGACGTCCGGTACCGGATACCAGGTCTGCTGGGCCCAAGACCGTCCGGAGGAAACTGAGGCGATCTCCCAGAAGACCTGCGGGTCCAAGCCGAGGTGCTCGGCCAGCTGCGAACCCTCGGAGGCCGCCATCAAGTCGATGAACAACATCATGTTGTTGCAGATTTTCGCCGCGATGCCGGCGGTCGGCCCACCGGCTGCAATGGTCTTCCCGGACATCGGTTCCACGAATCCGGCCGCGGCCTGGACCGCATCGGCCTCGCCGCCGAGCATGAAACACAGGCTGGCCGCCGCCGCACCGCTGATCCCACCGGAGACCGGGGCGTCGACGAATCGGAATCCGGCCGCGGCCGCCGATTCATGGCAGTGTTTCGACGTCTCGATGTCCACCGTGGAGCTGTCCAGCAGCAGGGCTGAAGGATCTGCCGCGGCCAGTACCTCGGCGAAAACCGCCCGGACGTGCTCGCCCTTGGGCAACATGGTGAACACCGCATCGGCGCCTTCGACGGCCTGGGCCACCGACCCGGCAATCTGGACGCCGCCCGCTGCGGCAGCGGCACGGGCACCCGGGTCGAGATCCACGCCGCGGACCGAATGCCCCGCCTCGACCAGGTTCCGGGTCATCGGCCCGCCCATGTTGCCCAGCCCGATCCACGCATATACCGCCATCAGAAGCTCCCTCGATCGTCGTTGATGCCCTCACTCTAAGGGCTTCCGCCGGGGCGCAGCAACGCGCCGGAAACGGGGCGGACCTGGCCGGGGACGGTCAGGCCGGATGCCGCTGCCGGTCCAATTCGTCCAGCTCCTGCAGCGAGCTGCCCCGGGTCTCCCGCAAGAAGTAGACGGCCACCAAAGTGATCGCCGCAGCCACCGTCATGTAGATCGCAACCGGGACCCAGGAGCCGAACCGGTCCAGGAGCGAGGCCGCAATCACGGGGGCGAGCGAGCCGGCCACGATCGAGGTCACCTGATAGCCCAGGGACACCCCCGAATAGCGCATCCGGGTGGGGAACATCTCCGCCATGATCGCCGGCTGCCCGGCGTACATCAACGAGTGCACCAGCAGACCGAGGCAGACGGTGAGCAGGATGATCCCGTTGTTCTTCGTGTCGAACAACGGGAAGCTCGCGAAAGCCCAAACGATCATCAGCACGGCGCCGAGCGCGTAGAGCGGCCGCCGGCCCACGCGGTCGGTCAACCGCCCGACGATCGGCACGACCACGAACTGCAGCAGGTGCGCGCCCAGCAATAGCACCAGGATCACCGAGGTGTCCATTTTCAGCTGCGTCTTCAAATAGGTGATCGAGAAGGTGACCACCATGTAATAAAGGATGTTTTCGCCCACCCGCAGCCCCATGGCGGTGAACACGCCCCGGGGGTATCGGCGGAAGACCTCGACGACCCCATAGCCGGCGCTCTTGTTCTGTTCCAGCTCCCGCTTGGCCTCTTGGAAAATCGGCGCATCGGTGATCCGGGACCGGATGTAGTAGCCGATCACTACGATCACCACGGAGAGCCAGAAGCCGATTCGCCAGCCCCAGGACAGGAACGCCTCGGGGGAGAGCGCCCAGGAGAGCACCAGCAGTACCACGGTGGCCAGCAGATTCCCTGCCGGGACTGCGGCTTGCGGCCAGCTGGACCAGAATCCCCGTTCCTTGTCCGGGGAGTGCTCCGCGACCAGAAGCACCGCGCCGCCCCATTCGCCGCCCACGGCGAACCCCTGGAGGAAGCGCAGGACCACCAGCAGAATCGGTGCCAGGTATCCGGCCTGGGCGAAGCTGGGCAGGCAGCCCATCAAAAAGGTGGTCGCCCCGACCAGGATGATCGCGAGCTGCAGCAAGTGCTTGCGGCCGTACTTGTCGCCGAAATGGCCGAACACGATGCCGCCGATCGGTCTGGCCACGAAGCCGACGGCGTAGGTCAGGAAGGCTTTGATGATCCCGTCCAGCTCATTCCCGGTATCCGGGAAGAAGACCTTTCCGAAGACCAGGGTCGCAGCCGTGGCGTAGAGGAAGAATTCGTACCATTCGACCACCGTGCCGGCCATCGAGGCGGCGACGACTTGCCGGAGCCCGCGATTCTTCTGCTGCCCGGACGCCGAGCCCGGTTTCTGGACGGATGAATGCACCGACTACCTCCTTGTAGTTGCGAGTGCCCGCAGCGGCCCGGTTCCCCTGGCCGACGCATTGGCGCAAGACTCTTGGAGAGAGTATCCCGGTATTGCCGCCGGCCTTCAAGCCGTATCGGTGCGGCGCCGTCGCGGACCAATTCGCAGCCCGCAAATGCACGGCCGCACCAGGCCCGTCCAATCCGGAGCATCGGTGGGCACAGATGTCTGTGCCCACCGAACCGGGCAATTGGACGGGCCTGGGTGGGGTTGGCGCGGTTAGAGCGGATCGTCGGAGCGGCTCGCCAAATCCAGTCCGAGGACCGCGTTTTCGACCACTTCGGTCAGCGCCGGATGGATCCAGTACTGGCCGCGGCTGAACTCGCGCAGATCGGTGCCGAACGCCAGGGCCTGGACCAGGGGCTGGATCAGCATCGAAGCCTCGGGGCCCACGATATGCGCCCCGAGCAAGCGCCGGGAGCCGCGTTCGGCGATCACCTTGGCCACCGAGGTGCGGTCTTCCATCGCCCAACCGTAGGCGGTGCCGCCGAAGTCCTGGACGTATTCGACGACCTCGACTCCGCTCTCGGCCGCATGGGCGGCGGCCTCGGTGCCGGTCATGCCGACCGTCGCGATCTGCGGATAAGAAAACACCGCCTCGGGCACTGCCCGGTGGTTGGCGGCACGCAGGTCGTCCGGATGCGCCGCATTGTGCGCGACGATCCGGGCCTCGTGGTTGGCCACGTGTTTGAGCTGGTAATCGTTGGCGATATCGCCCAGCGCCCACACGCCGGGGACCGGTTGCCCGGCACTGAGCACGCGCTGGAATTCGTCGACCAGCAGAATCCCGCTCGGACCGGTATCGAATCCGGCTGCAGCGACGTCCAAGCCCGCAGTTGCGGCCTTGCGTCCGATCGCGACCAGCACCAGATCGAAGTCCTCCTCGAGCCCGGGACCGCCGGTTTGCCGGGCGGTCCGCACACGGACCGCCCGGCCGGCTCCGTCCGGCCCGTTGCTTGCCGCGATCGAGTGCAATTCCTGTCCGGTCTCCAGCCGCCACTGCTGCCGGGCGGCTTCGGTGAACTTCTCCGAGACGATCCGGTCTTTGGCCCGCAACAAGGCATTTCCGCGGACCAGCTGGGTGACCGCGGCGCCGAATCCGGCGAACAGCGAGGCGAACTCGGCGGCCACCACTCCGCCGCCGACCACCAGCACCCGCTCCGGCAGGTCATCGATCCGCATCACGGTGTCCGAGGTGTGCACTTGTGGCAGCTCGATTCCGGGGACCTGCGGAAGTTGCGCTGCGGAGCCTGCGGCGATCACGATCTGCTCCGCGGTGAGCACCGAACCGCGGTCCGTGACCAGGGTTTTGGGGCCGGTGAACCGGACCCGCTCCTCGATCAGGGTGACGTGTTCAGCATTGGCGCGGTAATCGCGTCCACCGGCGGAGATCGGGTCGATCCGACCGAAGATGCGGTCCCGGAGCTGGGCCCATTGCACACCGTCGAACCGGGTGCGCACGCCCAGCGGAGGCCCTTCGACGCCGGCCTGCCAGGCCAGCAGCGACGGGTAGACGTACATCTTGGTCGGGATGCAGCCCATATTCAGACAGGTGCCGCCGAAGACCCCGGCTTCGACGATGGCGACTTTTTTGCCCTGCCAGTCCGGCGTCAAAATGCTGTTGCCGGACCCGGAGCCGATCACGATGAGATCGAAATGCATGGTGCTGCCTCGCCGGCTCGAAGGTTTCCCGGATTCCGTGGCCCGGCCCGGGATCGGGAGATCAGTGGCCGCGTACCGGCTTGCGGTGCTCCGTGGCGACTTCAGCATCGCTTCCGGTGTCCGAGCGGCCCATGAAGGTCTGCGGAATCCAGACTGAGAGGAAGAACAAGGCGATACCGATCGCGAACGGCCAGACATTGTGCAGGCTGCCGAAGGAGAAGGCGAAAACGCCACCGAGGAAAATGGCGAAGAAGACGATGAAAAGGATCACCGATTGGGTCAAACTGTTTTCGCGCTCGGGTTCGTTACCGGACATGGTTTCCTCCTGGGTTCGGGGTCGGAACAATTCTAAAGCCAAATCGGCATCGCCGCAGGACGGATCAGTACGAACTGGCACCGGTGCCGCCGCCGACGATCGCGATGCCGGAACTTGCCCCGATCCGGTTCGCGCCGGCCGCGATCATGCTCTCGGCGTCTTCCCGGCTGCGGACGCCACCCGAGGCTTTGACCCCCACCGATGGTCCGACGGTGGCCCGCATCAGCTCGACGTCGGCCGCAGTCGCGCCGCCGCCGTTGAAGCCGGTGGAGGTTTTCACGAAGTCGGCACCGGCCTCGACTGCGGCCCGGCAGGCCAGTACCTTCTGCTCGTCGTCGAGCAGCGAGGTCTCGATGATCACCTTCAGGATCGCACCGCCGGCATGCACAGCCTCGGCCACCGCGGCAATGTCGTCCACGAGCGCGCCGTGGTCGCCGGCCCGGGCATTGGCGATGTTGAGCACCATGTCGACTTCGTCCGCGCCGTCCAGGGTCGCGCCGCGGGCTTCGAAGACTTTGACGTCGGTGGGCGTGGCGCCGAGCGGGAAGCCGACGACCGAGCAGGTCAGGACTGCGGATTCGCGCAGCGCCCGGTGCACGGTTTTGACCCAGACCGGGTTGACGCACACCGACTTGAAACCGTATTGCACGGCTTCGGCGCAGACCCGGAGCACATCGGCCTCCGAAGCTTCCGGCTTGAGCAGGGTGTGGTCGATGAAGCTGGCAATGTTCTCGGTCATGGGTTCATTCTTCCAGATGTTTGCCGCCGCGGATCCGCGATCGGGCCGGGCGCGGCCGCCGGCTCAGAGGCCCAGGGCTTCCCGGACGTCTTCCAGCACCGCGTCCAAGGCGGTCCGGGCCTGCTGCCTGGCTTCGGCGAGATCAGCTGCCGAGTCCACCGGCACGATCACCTCGAGGTAGCACTTCAGCTTCGGCTCGGTGCCGCTGGGCCGGATGATCACCCGGGTGTTGTCCTTGGTCAGGTAGAGCAAGCCGTCGGTGGGCGGCAGCTGATCCGAGCCGATCGCGAGGTCAACTGCGGTCTCCACCGGAGAGCCGCCGAAGCTGTCCGGCCCGTGCTCCCGCAACCGGTTCATCATCGCGCCCAGCAGGCCCAAGTCCGCGACCCGCACGCTGAGCTGGTCCGAAACGTGCAAGCCGAAGCGGGCGGCCAGATCGTCCAGCACGTCGAACAGCGTCCGGCCCTCGGCTTTGGCCTGCGCGGCCAGCTCGGCGATCAGCAAAGCCGCGGAAATCCCGTCTTTGTCCCGGACCAGGCCGGGCGCTACGCAATAGCCCAGAGCCTCCTCGTAGCCGTAGTCCAAGCCGGGCACCCGGGAAATCCATTTGAACCCGGTGAGCGTTTCCACGTGCGCGAAGCCGTTGGCGGCGGCGATTTTCGCCAGCAACCGGGAGGAGACGATCGAGTTCGCGAAGACCCCGCGCGGTGCTTCACCGGACTCCGTGCCGGCCCGGGCCACCAGGTGCGCGCCGAGCAGTGCGCCCACTTCGTCGCCGCGGAGCATCCGCCATTGCCCGGTGAGCGGATCGAGCGCAGCAACCGCCGCGCGATCGGCGTCGGGGTCGTTCGCGATCACCAGGTCGGCGTCGACTTCCGATGCGGTCTGCAAGGCCAGGTCGAGCGCCCCCGGTTCCTCCGGGTTGGGGAAGGACACCGTCGGGAAGCTCGGATCCGGGGTTGCTTGGGCGGCGACCAGCAGCACCTCGGCGAAGCCGCCGGCCTGCAGGACCTGGACCGCGGTTTCGCCACCCACTCCGTGCATCGGGGTTAACACGATGTTCAGGTCGCGGGCGGGGAACTGGGCCGGCTGCAGCAGCTCGACCAGGCCCTGCCGGTAGGCCGCGATGATTTCCGGGGCCACCGCGGCCCAGCCGGATTCGGCCAGCGGAATCGACTCGAGCGGTCCGACCGCCGCGATCCGTTCGGCGATCAGCGTGTCGAAGGGCGCGACGATCTGGGCGCCCCGGCCTGCGTCGTCCACCGCACGGCCGCCCAGGTACACCTTGTAGCCGTTGTCCTGCGGCGGGTTGTGGCTGGCGGTCACCATGACCCCGCCTTCGCAACCGAGCGCGCGTACCGCGAAAGCCAGCAACGGAGTGGGCAGCGCCGCGGGCATCAGAAAGGTTTCGATTCCGGCCGCGGTGAGGATCGCGGCGGTTTCCCGGGCGAAGACATCGGAATTGTGCCGTGCATCGAAGCCGACGACGGTGCGCGGCCGGTACGGTTCCGACGCCGCTGCAGCGGTGTCCAGCAAGAATGCGGCGAAACCGGCGGCAGCCCGGCGAACCACGACCCGGTTCATCCGATTGGGGCCAGGTCCCAGGGCGGCACGCAATCCTGCGGTGCCGAATTGCAAGGTGCCACTGAAGGCGTCGGCCAGTTCCTGCCGGGCCTGGGCGATCACGGCGGCATCAGCGTCGGCGTCCTCGAGCACTGCCGCTTCGAGCAACGCGTCGAGTTCTGCCGCGGTGGCTGGATCCGGGTCGCTGGCCGCCCAATCGCGGGCACGGGCGAGCAACTCTGGGCTGATCGGGCTCATGGGTTCAACCTACCGTTCGGTCAAGGTGCTGCGGGGGCTGGATGTTCGCTTGGTTCGCTGCCGGCCGGTTCCGATGGCTCAGAGCTTGCCGATGATCTCGGCGAGCAGCTTGGAAATCCGCGGGCCCGCGGCCTGGCCGGCTTCGATCACTTCGGCATGGCTCAAAGGCACCGGGGAGATTCCGGCTGCCAGGTTGGTCACCAGCGAGATGCCGAAGACCTCCATGCCGGCATGCCGGGCGGCAATCGCCTCCAGCGCGGTGGACATGCCGATCAGATCGGCGCCGATCCGTTTGGCGTACTGGACTTCCGCCGGGGTTTCGTAGTGCGGGCCGGTGAACTGGGCGTAAACGCCCTCCGCCAGGCTCGGATCGACGGCCTTGGCGATGCCGCGCAACCGGGCTGAGTACAGATCGGTCAGATCGACGAAGGTGGCGCCTTCCAAAGGGGAGGCCGCGGTGAGGTTGAGGTGGTCGCTGATCAGGACCGGGGTGCCGGGCTGCCAATCGGGATTGACCCCGCCGCAGCCGTTGGTGAGCACCAGGGTCTTGGCGCCGGCGGCAGCCGCGGTCCGCACGCCGTGCACCACGGCGCGCACGCCTTTGCCTTCGTAGTAATGCGTCCTGGCGCCGAGCACCAAAGCCCGTTTGCCCTGGGCGGTGAGCACCGAGCGGATGGTGCCCACGTGGCCGGCCACTGCGGGAGCGGAGAAGCCGGCGATGTCGCCCGCCTGCAGCGTCGCGGTGGTCTCGCCGATCAATTCGGCGGCTTCGCCCCAGCCGGATCCGAGAACCAGGGCCACGTCGTGCTGCGCGACGCCGGTCTGTTCCGCGATCTGGGCGGCGGCGGCCGCTGCGAGGGCGAAAGGATCGGTCTGTTCGAGGTCTGGATTGAGATTGCTCACGGTGCAAACTTACCTGTTCCCGGCCGCTGGGCACATCCGGGCCGGCCGGTGGCGCCGACTTTGGTTCGGCTCACTTGGTCGCGGCAACCGGATAGGCGAGAATGGGGGACTGTGACGACACCTAGCGATATGAATGTTCCGTCCCTGGCGATTCTTGGCGGTGGCCCGGGCGGATACGAAGCTGCGATGGTGGCCGCGGCGCTGGGCGCCCAGGTGACGATCGTCGAACGCAATGGTTTGGGCGGCTCCGCCGTCCTGACCGATGTGGTCCCGTCGAAAACCTTGATCGCGACCGCAGACGTGATGAACCGCTTCGAAGGCGCGACCGACCTCGGCGTGCGCTTCGACGTCGACGGCGGGGACTGCGTACCGTTGATGCGCGCGGACCTGAAGCAGGTCAACGACCGGCTGCTCGGCTTGGCCCGGGAACAGTCGGCGGACATCAAAGCGGGCCTGGAGCACGCAGGGGTCCGGATCATCATCGGCCAAGGCACCATGCTGGACCACCATACGATCGAGGTGACCACGGAAGACGGCGTCGAGCAGATCACCGCGGACGCGATCCTGCTCGCGGTCGGCGCGCATCCGCGCGAGCTGCCGACGGCGAAGCCGGACGGCGAACGGATCCTGAACTGGGCGCAGATCTACGGATTGACCGAACTCCCGCGCGAACTGATCGTGGTGGGTTCCGGGGTCACCGGGGCCGAATTCGCCTCGGCCTACAACGGCCTGGGCTCACGGGTGACCTTGATTTCGTCGCGCGACCAGGTGCTGCCCGGTGAGGACTCGGATGCCGCCGAAGTGCTGGAGGACGTCTTCGAGCGCCGCGGCATGACGGTGCTTTCCCAATCCCGGGCCGAGTCGGTGGAACGCACCGAAGACGGGGTGCTGGTCACGCTTTCCGACGGCCGCCAAATCAGCGGAACGCACTGCTTGGTCTGCGTCGGCTCGATTCCGAATACCGAGGGCATCGGCCTGGAGGCCGCCGGGGTGGCGCTCACCGAGTCGGGCCACATCAAGGTCGACGGGGTTTCCCGGACCTCGGCACCGCATATTTACGCGGCCGGCGATTGCACCGGGGTGCTGGCTTTGGCCTCGGTGGCCGCAATGCAGGGAAGGATCGCAATGGCGCACCTGCTCGGTGACGGATTGCGCCCGCTCAAGCTGACCCAGGTGGCGTCGAATATTTTCACCTCGCCGGAAATCGCTTCGGTGGGCATCTCGGAAGCGGATCTGGAGTCCGGCAGGTACCAGGGCGATGTGGTCAAACTGCCGCTGCAGACCAACGCCCGGGCGAAAATGCGCAATGCGAAAGACGGGTTCATCAAGATCATCGCCCGCAAGGGGTCCGGCACCGTGATCGGCGGCGTGGTGGTCGGCGCAAATGCCTCGGAACTGATTTTCCCGATCGCCATCGCGGTGACGCAGAAATTGCACGTGGACGATTTGGCCAACACCTTCACGGTTTACCCGTCGTTGTCCGGCTCGATCTCCGAAGCCGCGCGGCGGCTGCACGTGCACATGTAAAACCGGCAGACACCGAAAGGACTTCATTGATGCAGGAAATCTTGGCACACCGCGACGGAATCGCTTTCCTGGCCTTGGGAACCGATGAGAACCGTTTCAGCGAGGCCTGGCTCACCGCCGTCGAGGCCGCGCTCGAAGAAGTCGTCAGCAGCGACTCCTCGGTTCTGGTGACCAGCGGTGCCGGTAAGTTCTTCTCGAACGGCCTGGATCTGGAATGGGTGCAGCAGCATCTGGACCAGTTCAACGACTATGCGGCCCGGGTCCAGGTGTTGTTGGCCCGCTTTCTCACCTTGCCGGTGCCGACCGTCGCCTTGGTCAACGGACATGCCTTCGGCGCCGGTGCCATGCTGGCTTTGGCCCACGACTTTCGGATCATGCGGGTGGACCGCGGCTACTTCTGCTTCCCGGAAGTCGACATCAAGATCCCCTTCACCCCCGGGATGACAGCCCTGATCCAGGCGAAACTGACCCCGCAGGCGGCAGTGGCCTCGATGGTCACCGGACAGCGGATCTCCGGTGCCGATGCGGTGCATTGGGGAATCGTGGACCGGGCGGTTTCCGAAACCGAGCTGGCAGCCGCAGGGCAAGAACTGGCGGCTTCGCTGCTGGGCAAAGACCAGGACACCCTGGGCACGATCAAGTCCAGGCTGTTCGAATCCGCGGCGGCTTCGCTGCGCACCTTCTGAACAGGGTTCGGTTCTCCGGGGCAGGTTGCCCCTTCGGGTAGTCCTTGGTGCAGGGTCCGGGCAGCCAAATGGCAGATCGCCTTCCGGAGCCGGTCGTCGTTGGTAGATTCCAGAAACCGAATCCCAGGAGTCCACCGAAGAGCAGCCACCGATGACTGAATCTGCCAGCGCATCCACCCCGCACATTCTGATGGCTTCGGTGCCGGCAGCCGGCCATGTCTACCCCCCCCATCTGGAAGTGATTCGGGGCTTGGTGGGTGCGGGCTACCGGGTCAGCTATCTGATGGGCGACGCGTTCCGGGACGCCGTGCAAAGCACCGGGGCGGACTTCCTCGAATACGACAGTGTTTTTCCGCGGTTGGGCGGGGCCAGCAAACGGAACGGGCCGGAAACCGACCGGCCGGACCTGGTGCTCCATGACACGGGAGCACCGGTTGCCGGGTTCTCCGCCGAAAAGCTGGGGATCCCGGCGATAGCCCTGGAAGCCGCGTTCGCGTTCTGGGACGGTGCCGAACAAGAACTGCTCCAGCAGATGGGCGGCGTCGACCTCGCCGATCCCCGGGTCGCGGAGTTGCGCGCGGCGCAACGGCGGATGTTGGGCGAATACGGCCTCGAAGCCTGGAGCGAGCGGTTCAGCTTCGATTCCCGGCCCAAGAAATCGCTGTTGTTCATTCCGGAGGCTTTGCAGCCGCAACCGGAAAAACTGGATCGCTGCGTCTACCACTTTGCGGGCGTTGCGATCAGCACGTCGCAGAGCGAGCTGGCCTGGGCCGCGCCGGCCGGCAAGAAACTCATGCTGATTTCCCTCGGCTCCATTGTGACCCAGAACGCTCCGTTCTACCGGGCGTGCATGGAGGCTTTCGGCGGGCTGGCCGGATGGCATGTGGTGCTGCAGATCGGGCCGCTCACCACGGTCGAGGAGCTGGGCGAGATACCGGCGAACGTCGAAGTGCATCATTGGCTGCCGCAAGTGGCGATCCTGAAGCGGGCCGACGTTTTCCTCACCCACGCCGGGATGGGCGGTTCGCGGGAGGGGCTCGCTTTGGGCGTGCCGATGATCGCGGCGCCGCAAGCCGTGGACCAGTTCCAGAATGCGGACTCCCTGGTCGCTGCCGGAGTCGCGGCCAAGGTCGACGGATTCGAGGTGACTGCCGCCGAGTTGCGCGCCGCTTTGGCTGCGGCGCAGCAGCCGGCGATCCGCGAACGCTCGCGGGAGATCGCCCGGGAGATGGCAGAGCAGGACGGCGTCCGATTCAGCCTGGAGTTCATCGCCTCGCTGCTGGCTGACAAAGTAGCGGTCTAGCGCCGCCCGCGCCGTCCAAATAATGGACATGCCGTCCGAGGGTTGGAAGTTTCCGGTGCCCACGGGTCTACGATGACTAGATCATTGAGGACGCGGCAGCCTCGCAGCATGGATTCCGGGGGGAGTCCGATAAGCGCGTGGCTGTCTTTAGTGGAAAGCTCGCAGCCATGTCGACAGCAAAAACCGAAATACCCCAGGCGAACACACGAGGGCGTGTGATCGTAGCAAGTCTGATCGGAACCTCGATCGAGTTTTACGACTTTTACGTCTACGCGACCGCTGCAGTTCTGGTGTTCCCCAAGCTGTTCTTCCCCAATGCCGACGACGTCACGCAACTGCTCAGTTCCTTCGCGGTGTTCGGCGTGGCCTTCGTGGCCCGGCCACTGGGCTCGATCCTGTTCGGCCACTTCGGCGACCGGTTCGGACGCAAGGGGACCTTGGTCGCGTCACTGCTCACCATGGGCGTGGCGACGTTCCTGATCGGCTGTCTGCCGACCGCGCAGGTGCCGGGCTGGGAATTCTGGGCCCCGGCCCTGCTCGTGGTATTCCGCTTCGCCCAGGGCTTGGCGCTGGGCGGCGAGTGGAGCGGTGCGGCCTTGCTGGCCACGGAAAACGCGCCGCGGAACAAGCGTGCGATCTACGGCACTTTCCCGCAGCTCGGCGCGCCGATCGGTTTCATCCTGGCGAATCTGTTGTTCCTGGTGCTCAACGTCACGTTGCCGGCGGACGCTTTCGCGGCTTGGGGCTGGCGGATTCCGTTCCTGGCCAGCGCGGTGATGGTGGTGATCGGCCTCTACGTCCGGCTCAAATTGGTGGAGACGCCGGCCTTCCAAAAAGTCGTCGACCAAGGCGAAGTCTCCAAGCTTCCGATCGGCCGGGTTTTCCGGACCAGCTGGTGGCAGGTCATCCTCGGCACCTTCATCATGCTGGCGACCTATGTGCTGTTCTACCTGATGACGACCTTCACCCTGACCTTCGGCACCACCGCCGCCAGCCTGGATGCGGCCAAGGCGGCGGCAGAGAAGGCCGGCAAACCGATGAGCCAAACCGCGATTGAAGCCTTCGTGCCGGGTCTGGGCTACAGCCGCAACGACTTCCTGCTGATGTTGATCATCGGCGTGGTGTTCTTCGGCATCTTCACCTTGGTCGCCGGGCCGATGGCGGAAAAGTACGGGCGCCGCAAGTCGCTTCTGGTGGTCACCGGGTTGATCTTCCTGTTCGGGCTCTGTTTCGTGCCCTTGGTGGCAGGCGGCTTCGTCGGTGCGATGGCCTGGCTGATCATCGGGTTCACCCTGATGGGGCTGACCTTCGGCCCGATGGGCGCGTTCCTACCGGAACTCTTCCCGACCAATGTGCGCTATACCGGTTCTGCGGTGAGCTACAACCTCGCCAGCATTCTGGGTGCCGCCGTCGCCCCGTTCATCGCGGTGGCCCTGTGGCAAGCAGCGCAGGGGAGTACCTGGCTGGTCGGCGTGTATCTGAGTTCGATGGCGGTGCTGACCCTGATTGCGCTCTACCTGTCCAAGGAGACCAAGGACGCCGACCTGGTGGCGCAGTCCAGCTAGCCGACTTCCCCGGAAAAGGCGCGGGGTCGGTGGAGTGCTTCCGGTGCGTCGGGTCAGTCTTCGATGGTGGCGATGACCGATCCGGCGGAGACCGTGTCGCCAGCTGAGGCGGAGAGGCCGTGAACCGTGCCGGCCCGGTGCGCGGTGAGCGGCTGTTCCATCTTCATCGCCTCGAGCACCACGATCAAATCGCCTTCGGCGACCGCATCGCCATCGGCCACCGCGACCTTGACGATGGTGCCCTGCATCGGCGAAGTCAGGGCATCGCCGTCAGCATTGCTGGCGGTCGCGCCCCGGGCCCGGCCCGATTTTTTGGGCTTGGCCTTGGCCGCCGAGGCGCGTCCGGCCGCGGCCAGCGTGGCAGGCAGGACCACCTCGAGCCGTTTGCCGCCCACCTCGACCGTGACGCGTTGCCGCTCGCCGTCATCGTCCGTGTCGGCTGGCGCACCCGGCACGAAGGCGGGCAGGTCGTTCACGAAGTCGGTCTCGATCCAGCGGGTGTGCACACTGAACGGTTCGCTCGTGAAAGCCGGATCGCTGACCACCGCGCGGTGGAACGGCAGCACCGTGGGCATGCCGAGGATCTCCATCTCGGCCAGGGCGCGGCGCGAACGTTCGAGCGCCTGTTGCCGGGTCGCTCCGGTGATGATCAACTTGGCCAGCATCGAGTCGAAATTGCCGCCGATCACCTCGCCGGCTTCGATCCCGGAATCCACCCGGACGCCCGGACCGGTGGGCAGTTTCAGGGTCTCCACGGTGCCCGGGGCGGGCATGAAATTCCGTCCCGGATCCTCTCCGTTGATCCGGAACTCGAGCGAATGGCCGCGTACTTGCGGATCGCCGTAACCCAACTCCTCGCCGCGCGCCAGCCGGAACTGTTCGCGGACCAGGTCCAGGCCGGTGACTTCTTCGGAGACCGGGTGTTCCACTTGCAGCCGGGTGTTCACCTCGAGGAACGAAATCACCCCGTCCTGGCCGACCAGGAACTCGCAGGTTCCGGCGCCTTGGTATTCGGCTTCTTTCAAGATGGCCTTGGACGCGGCGTACAGGCGCGCGTTCTGGTCTTCGCTCAGGAAAGGCGCCGGTGCCTCCTCGACGAGCTTTTGGTTCCGACGTTGCAACGAGCAATCCCGGGTGGAGACCACCACGACATTTCCATGCGCATCGGCCAGGCACTGGGTTTCCACGTGCCGGGGCGAGTCCAGGAAGCGTTCCACGAAGCATTCGCCGCGGCCGAAGGCGGCTACTGCCTCGCGCACGGCGGATTCGTAGGATTCCGCGATGTCCGCCCGGTCCCGGACCACTTTGATGCCGCGTCCGCCGCCGCCGTAGGCGGCCTTGATCGCCAAGGGGAGACCGAATTCGTCCGCGAAGTCGAGGACTTCCTGGGTGTTCTGCACCGGGTCCTTGGTGCCCGGCACCAAGGGCGCGCCGACCTTTTCCGCGATGTGCCGGGCCTGGACTTTATCGCCCAACTTCGAAATCGCGGCAGGCGACGGGCCGATCCAGGTCAGGCCGGCGTCGATCACCCGTTGCGCGAACTCGGCGTTCTCCGACAAGAAGCCGTAACCCGGGTGCACGGCATCGGCACCGGAGCGCTGTGCGGCGTCGAGGATTTTGTCCATCACCAGATACGATTCGGCGGCGCTCTGCCCACCCAGGGCCCACGCCTCATCGGCCAGTCGGACGTGCAGGGCATCGCGGTCAGGCTCGGCATAGACCGCGACCGAGGCGATGCCTTCGTCCCGGGCGGCACGGATGACGCGGACGGCGATTTCGCCGCGGTTGGCGATCAAGACCTTGGTGATAGTGGGCACAAAGACTCCTTCTTCTCACCCTGGAGCCTATCGGTTTTGGGAGGGTCTCGCGCATGGACCATGCCCATTCTGCGGGTTATTCCCGGGTTTTTTGTAGAGAGTCTACAAAAGCCCGGAAATCCGCCAGATCAATCGGAGTGCGCTGCCGGTTCGAAGCCATCGACCAACCGGGACCGGATCAAAAAGCGGACGCCCTCTGGAGCTTCTACGGAGAAACCGCTGCCCTGTTTAGTCGACGGTTGCGGGCTGCGGCCAGAACTCCGTGATGCTCATCCCGTGCTGCGCCAGCAGCTCGCGCAGCGTCGAAACCGACAAGCCGACGACGGCGTGCGGATCGCCGTCGACTCCGGTGACGAACGCGCCGCCCAAACTGTCGATGGTGAACGAGCCGGCCACCTCCAACGGTTCGCCGGTGGCGACATAAGCATCGATTTCGGCTTCGGACATCGGGGCGAAATGCACCGTGGCCGAGGCCAGCGCACCCACGCCGGCACCGTCGACGCCGCTGCGGTTGTCCACCAGCCAGTGCCCGGTGTGCAGCACCCCGGAACGGCCGCTCAGCTCGGTGATCCGCTGCTTCGCCACCGCGGCGAGATGCGGTTTGCCGTACGCGACGCCGTCGAATTCGAACACCGAATCACAGCCCAGGACCAGGGCCCCGGCGGCCTCCGGCAGCGCGGACACGGCTTCGGCTTTGGCCCGGGCCAGGAGCAGGGCGGTCTCCTGCGGGCTGGGCTCTCCGGCTGCCGCAGTCGCCGCGTCTTCGTCCACCGCGGAGACCATGACCGTGTGCTGGATCCCGGCCTGGCCGAGCAGCGCGGTGCGTGCCGGGGAGGCCGAGCCGAGGATCAATCGCGCAGTCACCAGGCTTGTTGCACGTTCTGCGGCATGGCCGGAGCCTGCGGCTGTTGCGGTGTCTGCGGGTTCGCGGCCAGATAGGCGGATTGGCCGGTTGCCCCGGGCTCGCCTTCGGCGAGCGGGATCACATAGGCGGCGGTTCCGTACGCGCAGACCTCGGTCCAGGTCTGCCCCATCTCGGAAGTGTCGAATCGCATCGCGATGATCGCGTTGGCACCCTTTTGCTGGGCCTCCGCAACCATCCGGTTCATCACTTCGTGGCGGCTTTCGTAGAGCGCCTTGGTCATTTCCGGCAATTCACCGCCGCCCAGTGAGCGGAAGCCGGCGGTGATGTTCGCGCCGATGTTCCTGGCCCGGACGGTCAAGCCCATCACTTCGCCGAAAATCGCATCGATTTTGTAGCCTGGAACGTCATTGCTGGTGACGATGATCATGGATGCCCCTTTGAACGTGGAAAACCTCGCAAGTCAGCGTATCCCAGGGCCGCCGCGATGCCCTAGGAAATTTTCCGGGTCCAGGCTGTGCGGTTACTGTTGGTGTCCGGGCGCCACCGGTTCGGCCGCGTGGCTGCGGGCCTCGTCGCTGCGGTCGTCATCCGCGAACGGGGTGCCGGTGCGTGGTGCGTTGTACAGTGCCAGATCCAGGATGCCTTGGCGTTTGGCCACCAGAGTCGGGACCAGCGCCTGGCCTGCGACGTTGACCGCGGTGCGGCCCATGTCCAGGATCGGATCGATCGCCAGCAGCAAGCCGACGCCGGCCAACGGCAGCCCCAGGGTGGACAAGGTCAGGGTGAGCATCACCACGGCCCCGGTAGTGCCGGCGGTGGCTGCGGAGCCCAGAACCGAGACCAGCACGATCAGCAGATACTGCCCGAAGTCCAGGTTGATGCCGAAGAATTGCGCCACGAAGATCGCCGATATGGCCGGATAAATCGCGGCGCAGCCGTCCATCTTGGTGGTCGAACCGAGCGGCACCGCGAACGAGGCGTAACCGCTGGGCACACCGAGATTGCGCTCGGTGACCCGCTGGGTCAGCGGCATGGTGCCCACTGAGGAGCGTGAGACGAAGCCCAGTTGCACGGCGGGCCAGACGCCGGAGAAATATTGTTTGATGCTCAGGCCGTGGCCGCGCACCAGGACCGGGTAGACCACGAAGAGCACCAAGGCCAAGCCGAGGTAGATCGCGACGGTGAATTTGCCCAGGGAGCCGATGGTGTCCCAGCCGTAGCTCACCACTGCGTTGCCGATCAGCCCGACGGTGCCCAGGGGCGCCAGCCGGATGATCCACCAGAGTACTTTCTGGATCACGGCGAGTGCCGAGGCCGTGAAATTCAAGAACGGTTCGGCTTTGGCACCGACTTTCAGCGCGGCGATGCCGATCGCGATCGCGATGACCAGGATCTGCAGGACATTGAAGCTGACCGAGGTGCTGACTGCGCCGCCGTCGGACACGGACGACGAAGCGCCCAGGCCCAGGAAGTTCTTCGGCACCAGGCCGGTCAGGAAGGACCACCAGTCGCCGGTCTTGCCTTTGTAATCGGCGGGGGCCTGCTGTCCGGTACCGGATCCCGGCTGGAACAGCACGCCCAAGGCGATGCCGATGAGCACCGCGATGAACGAGGTGATCGCAAACCAGACCAGGGTGTTCCAGGCCAGCCGTGCGGCGTTGGAGACCTGGCGCAGATTCGCGATGGAGCCGACCACCGCGGTGAACACCAATGGCACGACGGCGGCTTGCAGCAGGTAGACGTAGTTGCTGCCGAGTGTGGCCAGGGTGCTGGAGAGCCCGTTCGGCGAGGACTTGCTGGCGCCGAGCGAACGGGCCAGCAGGCCCAGGACCAATCCGAGGATCAGGGCGGCGATGATTTGGAAACCGAAAGACGAGGCCCAACGGGGCAGTCTCCGGCCGGGTGCGATGCGATGCGGGGCGGTAGTCACCAGGAAACGGTAGGCGGGGCGATTCCTGAATGCCAGCTGTGATTGCGGAATATGACGTTTCCGCGTTCGGGATACGTCGAGTGGCCAGTTCTGCAGCCTATTCGGGCTTCGAAGCCTGCAGAACTGGCCACTCGACGGGGGGGCTTAGCCGAGCAGCGCCTGCTTGAGCACATCCAGCGGCAGACCGCCCAGGTTCAGTGCTTCAGTGTGGAACGCCTTGACGTCGAAAGCCTCGCCTTCGCGCTTTTCCCGCTCGGCGCGGATTTCCTCCCAGAGCTTTTGGCCGACCTTGTACGACGGCGCCTGGCCCGGCCAGCCGAGGTAGCGCAAGTACTCGAAGTTGAGCTGGCCTTCGGACATGTCGAGATTGGCTTGCAGGAACTCCCGACCGCTTTCCGGGGTCCAGGTGCCGGTGCCCCAGCGTTCCGGGATTTCCAGTTCCAGGTGCACGCCGATGTCGAAGACCACCCGGGCGGCGCGGGTGCGTTGCCCGTCCAGCATGCCCATTTTGTCGCCCGGATCGGCGAGGTAGCCGAGTTCGTCCATCAGCCGTTCGGCGTACAGCGCCCAGCCTTCGCCGTGCCCGGAGACCCAGCAGAGGTTTCGCCGCCACATGTTCAGCAACCCGCTCTGGTACGCGGCCGTGGCGCACTGTAAGTGGTGGCCGGGCACGCCTTCGTGGTAAACCGTGCTGACCTCGCCCCACGTGGTGAAGGAGTCTTCGCCTTCCGGTACGGACCACCACATCCGGCCCGGACGGGAGAAGTCGTCACTGGGCGGGGTGTAGTAGACGCCGCCGTCCTGGGTCGGTGCAATCATGCACTCGAGCTTTTTCATGATTTCCGGGATCTCGAAATGAACGTCGGCGAGTTCCCGCACCGCAGTATCGGAGAGCTCCTGCATCCAGGACTGCAGGGCGTCCGTGCCGTGCAGCTGGCGGGCCGGGTCGTGGTTCAGGATCGCTTTGGCTTCGGCGATGCTTGCGCCGGGCTTGATCTGCTCGGCCACCGCTTCCTGCTCGGCGATCAGCCGGTCGAGTTCGGCGACGCCCCAGCGATAGGTCTCTTCCAGGTCCACAGTCGCGCCGAGGAAACTGCGCGAGGCGAGCGCATAGCGTTCGCGTCCGACGGCGTCCTTCTCCGGCGCTGTCGGGAGCAGCTCGGTTTCCAGGAAGTTGGCCAGTTTGCGGTAGCCGGCTTTGGCTTTTTCCGCACCTTCGTGCAGATCGCCGCGCAGTTCGTCTCCCACTCCGGCGCCGGCAACCAGCTGGTCGAAGAAGCCGCCGTCCTCGGCGTAGCGATTGGCTTGTTCGATGACGATCTTGACCTGCCGGGCGGCGGCGACCTTGCCGTCGGCCCGGGCCGCGGAGAGGGATTCGAGATATCCCCCGATCGCCGCTGGGACGTTGGCCAACCGGCCCGCAATGTGCCCCCATTGTTCTGCGGTCTCGGTGGGCATCAGATCAAAGATCGCCCGGATCTCCTGGGTCGGTGAGGCGATGTTGTTCAGATCGGCTAGCGTCCAGCCGGTTTCATACGTCTCGATTTCCAGGCCGAGCCGTTCACGCATGGCGGCCAGGGTCACCCGGTCGACGTCGTCGACGGGCTGCAGCGTGGCGAGCTGGGTCAGCGTCTGTTCGGCCAGCGCGTGCAGGGCGGCCAGTCCTACGGGGGAGTAGTCGTGGTATTCGGTTTCATGGCCCGGGATGCCAAGGGTGGTGGCGAGATCCGGGAGCAAGTCGAAGAGCTGCCGGCTGTATGCTTCGGCGGCTTCATCGATGGCGGACGGGGTGCGAGTTGGTTTGGTGTTCTCAGTCACACTGCGAGCATATTCGGCACCGCCGGTTTGAGATAGTCAGGCGGCTTTCGGATAGCCGTTTGGCGGCCAAGCGGCTATCCGAAACGCAAGACGCTATCCGAAACGGTATCTCGGTTGGGGTGTCTGCTTAGCGCCAGGCGCTGCGGCGCCAGGACCCGGGGCCGGGGGCCGGTGCCAACCGCAACCGATTGCGGCGAGCCCAGCTGCGTCCGGAGCTCGCCGAGCCGGCGTCGTCGTCGGATCCGGACTCCGGGCCGCCGGCCAAAGTGAGTACGACGGCGGTCAGCGCCGCGAGTTCGACGGCATCCGGATCGCCTTTCGCCACCTGGAACAGCGGCGTATCGGGGGTGTCCTCAAGCAGCGAAGGTTGGGATGGGCGGGTGGGGATCATAGCGGAATGTTCCCGTGTTTCTTGGCCGGCAGCGCGGCACGCTTGTCGCGCAATGCGCGCAAGCCGCGGATCAGTTTCAACCGGGTCTCCGAAGGCGCGATCACCGCGTCGACGTAGCCGAGTTGCGCGGCCTGGTACGGGTTGAGCAATTCTTCTTCGTACTGCTGGATCAGCTCGGCGCGCAGTGCTTCGGCGTCGTCGGCGGCTGCCAGTTCCCGGCGGTACAGGATGTTCACCGCGCCCTGGGCTCCCATCACGCCGATCTGCGCGGTGGGCCAGGCCAGGTTCAAGTCGGCACCGAGTTTCTTCGAGCCCATCACGATGTAGGCGCCGCCGTAGGCTTTGCGGGTGATCACGGTCAACTTGGGCACCGTGGCTTCGGCGTAGGCGTAGAGCAGCTTCGCGCCGCGGCGGATGATGCCCTGGAATTCCTGGTCTTTTCCGGGCAGGAACCCGGGCACATCGACCAAGGTCAGGATCGGGATGTTGAAGGCGTCGCAGTGCCGCACGAAGCGCGCGGCTTTTTCCGAGGCGTTGATGTCCAGTGTTCCGGCGAACTGCATCGGCTGGTTCGCCACCACGCCCACGGTCTGCCCTTCGACCCGGCCGTAGCCGATCATCACGTTCGGCGCGTACAACGACTGCATCTCCAGGAAATGCCCGTCGTCGACGATGCTTTCGACCAGGGTGCGCATGTCGTAGGGCTGATTCGCCGAATCCGGGATCAGCGTGTCCAAGGCGAGGTCGGCCTCGTCGAGTTCGAGTTCCTGGTCGTGTTCGGTGGGCGGGGCTTCGGAAAGGTTGTTCGAGGGCAGGAAATCGAGCAGCTCGCGGACGAATTCGATGGCGTCGGTTTCGTCCGCGGCCAAGTAGGTCGACGTGCCCGTGGTGGCATTGTGCTGGCGCGCGCCGCCGAGCGTCTCCATGTCCACGTCTTCGCCGGTGACGGTTTTGATCACGTCGGGTCCGGTGATGAACATGTGCGAGGTCTTGTCCACCATCACCACGTAATCGGTGAGCGCGGGCGAGTAGGCCGCACCGCCGGCCGAAGGCCCCATGATGATCGAAATCTGCGGCACTACGCCCGAGGCATGCACGTTGTTGCGGAAAATATCCGCGAACATCGCCAGCGAGGCCACGCCTTCCTGGATCCGGGCGCCGCCCCCGTCCAGAATGCCGACCACCGGGCAGCCGTTGCGCAAGGCGAATTCCTGGACTTTGACGATTTTCTCGCCGTTGACCTGGCTGAGCGATCCGCCGTATACCGAGAAATCCTGGCTGTAGACGGCGACCAGACGACCGTCCACGGTGCCGTAGCCGGAGACCAGACCATCGCCGAGCGGCTTCTTCTTCTCCATCCCGAAGGCGCTGGAGCGGTGCACGGCCAAGGCGTCGAACTCGACGAACGAATCGGGGTCCATCAACAGCTCGATGCGTTCGCGCGCGGTGTGCTTGCCCCGGGCGTGCTGTTTCTCGATCGCTTCCGGACCTGAAGGCTGGGCCGCCTGCGCGATCCGATCACGGAAATCGGCGATCTTGCCCGCGGTGGTGGTCAGGTCATGGCTCATGCGTTCGGTTCCGCCTCGTGATCGACTCGAATTTAGCTGTTTCCTCTAAATCAAACCCTAGTTTAGTCAGTCGTCGATGGGGGGCAGATGTAGAAAACCTACAAAAATACGAAGCACATCATGGCAAGTTACTAGGCGGTAACGCATTCGCAATATCCGGTTTACCCTGAAACCGCGCCCGGACACCGAGTCTCCGGTGCAACGCCCGGGCGGTGTGCTCCGAGCAGCGCATCACCGCGCCGGCCCGGTCCGCAGCTCCACAACCGCGCCCAGATAGGATCGAAACATGAATCTTCCGGCTCAGGAATCGCGGCAAGCCCTTGACGCTGAACGGCTGCGGTCGGAACTCACTGCGCCGCGCGGCCCGTTGGGCCGGTTCGAATGGGCGGCGCAGACCGGTTCGACTAATGCCGATCTGGTGGCCGCAGCCACCGCGGACCCCGATGCCTGGCCGGATTTGAGCCTGCTCACCGTCGAAGCCCAGCAATCCGGCAAGGGCCGTTTGGAGCGGCCCTGGAAGACCCCGGTAGGCGGCGCCCTGGCGATCAGCCTGGTACTCCGGCCGCGCGGGGTTCCGGTGGACTCTTTGGCCTGGCTCTCCATGCTGAGTGCGGTCGCGGTCTGCCGCACGCTCCGGCCGGCCGGCGTCGACGCGTGGATCAAGTGGCCCAACGACGTGCTCGCCGTCGATGCGGCCGGCCAGGCCAAGAAGATCTGCGGCATCCTGGCGCAATTGGTACTGCTGCCCGGACGGGATCCGGCGGTGGTCCTGGGCACCGGGATCAACGTTTCGCAGG
Organism: Arthrobacter russicus; assembly: GCF_031454135.1. Lineage (NCBI taxonomy): Bacteria > Bacillati > Actinomycetota > Actinomycetes > Micrococcales > Micrococcaceae > Arthrobacter > Arthrobacter russicus. The sequence goes on along the minus strand of NZ_JAVDQF010000001.1, from coordinate 1,296,092 downwards.
ATCGGGCGGAGCTGCCCACGGAAACCTCGACCTCCTTGCTGGTCGAGGGAAGCCGGGTTCTGGACCGGAATATCCTGTTGCAGGAATATGTCCGGAGCTTCACGGCCGGCTATCAGCGTTTCGTCGCGGCCGGCGGAAATCCGCAACGCCAGTCCGAAGGCTTCCCGGCGTTGGCGCAAGAAGTCGCTTCGATGATGCTCACGCTGGGCCAACAGGTGCGCGCCGAGCTGCCGGACGGCAGCTACCGCTGTGGCCGGGCCAGCGGAATCGATGCCCAGGGGGCGCTGCTGATCACCGATCCCGAGGGTACCAGCGTGGCGGTTTCCGCAGCCGATGTGGTGCACTTGCGCCGGGCTGACGTGCAAGGCATCGGTTATGCGTAATTGGCTGGTGCCCGGCGAGCAGGTGATCGTGCTCAGCCGGCCGCAGGCCAAGCGGCTCGCCTGGCCGGCCGTGGTCATGATCCTGCTGCCCACGGTCTTGGGCGTGGCGTCCGCCTGGTTGAGTCGGGCCCGTTGGGCTCCCGGCTGGGAACCGTGGCGGCCCACGGTGAGCCTGCTCGCGGGCCTCGTGGTGCTGGTGATCCTGCTGTTCTATCCGGTTCGCAAGTATCTGCAGTGGCTGGCCACCAAATACATCCTCACCAGCCGCCGGTTGGTGCTGCGCAGCGGGATCCTGGTCCGCAGGCATCAGGACATCCCGTTGTTCTCGGTGCGAACGCTCAGCGTTCGCCAAGGCGTCCTGCAGCGAATATTTCGCTCCGGGAATATAACCTTGGTTTCGGGGATCGACGACGCGGTCCGGGTCCGGGACGTGCCCGAAGTACTGAAGTTCAAAAACCTGGCGCTCGAGGCTATCGCGGAGCTGCCGCATTCGGCGCTGCTCGGCGATGATGCGCGGGCTTCTGGCCCGGCGGCAGGCCAGTATCCGGGTGAACCGCGTCCTGCCGACCGCTACCGGATTGATCCGTTCGCCGGCGACGCCGGACGAACCAGGGAAGCAGAAGGAGGGGAACGTTTTGGAACCGAGCCATACCGGCGCTGAGCCGGCCGATGCGTTCCTGCCGCAGAATCTGAGCGGGCCGGAGGACGCACCGGCCGATGCCGAGGAACCGGCCGCCGTGCCGAGCCTCGCGGAACAGACGCCCCCGGACGGTGCGGTGCCCAGCGCGCTGCGGCGCGACGTCCGGGCGTTGGAGGCGCAATTGCTCGGCGGCGAGCGCAGTTTGCACCGGCGCGAGGTGGCCGCCTCCGCGGGGGTCTCACTGCTCTCCGCCCGGAAGATCTGGCGCGCTCTGGGTTTCCCCAACCTCGGTGATGCGGACAAGGCCTTCACCCCGAATGACGAAGTGGCCTTGCGCCGGATCATCGACTTGGTCCGGGCCGGCAAACTGACCGAGGATGCGGCGATTTCGCTCACCCGCGCGGTCGGCCAGATGACCGATCGGATCGTGGTCTGGCAGGTCGAAGCGATGGTGGAGGACCTGGTGGCGGCCCGCGGGCTCAGCGATGCCCAGGCGAGGCAGGAACTGGTCACGATCCTGCCCGAGCTGGTCGAACCGCTGCAGGAGATGCTGGTCTACGCCTGGCGGCGCCAGCTCGCCGCGGGAGTGCAGCGGATGGCGGTCCGGGCGCAGTCCGGATTGGATGCGAGCGAAGAGGGCCGCGACGGCGACGAAGACGATGCGCCGTTGCCGTTGGCCCGGGCCGTCGGTTTCGCGGATCTGGTCAGCTACACCGCACTGTCCCGGCGGATGAACGAAAAGACGCTCGCCCAATTGGTGCAGCGCTTCGAGAACAAATGCGCGGAGATCATTTCGGTGGGCGGCGGCCGGCTGATCAAGACCATCGGCGACGAAGTCCTGTACACCGCGGAGACCCCGGTGGCCGGCGCGGAGATCTCGCTCGCCTTGGCCCAGGCTTTCGACGACGACGAGTTGCTCCCGCAAGCCAGAGTGTCGATGGTCTGGGGCCGGATCCTGTCCCGACTGGGCGACATCTACGGGCCCACCGTCAATTTGGCCGCGCGGTTGACTGCGTTGGCGGAGCCCGGCACGGTGCTGGTCGACGACGTCACGGCGGCTTCGCTGGCCGACGACGACAGATACGTGTGCCAGCCCCTGCCGGAGCAGAACATCCGCGGTTTCGGCGACGTCCGACCGATTCTGCTCAGCCGTGGCCGCGGCACCGGTTTGGTCCTGGACTGAGCTTCCCGCGCCGGGAGGCGTTCCCGGCCGTCGGACGGGCCGATGGGGAGTTGTCCCCATTGCACCGAACGTGCCTTTGGGGGCAGACTGGTAGCCGGTGTTAGTCCAAGGTATAGGCGAACCTTGGCCGAGCACTACGGGGCAAGCAATCCGAGGAAGTTCTGACCTGATATGACATTGGCGAGTATTTCGAAGAGTTTGAAGGGGCGTTCCCGGCTCATCACGGCGAGTTCGCTGACCGTGGCCGGCGCCGTCGTGGTGGCCGGCGCGGTGATCTATCCGGGATTCACCACTGCCGATGTCAATCTCAACGACGGCGGGATTTGGGTCACCAACCGGAGCAAGAACCTGGTCGGGCACCTGAACTACCAGTCGAAAACGCTCGACGGCGGGTTCACCGCGACCTCGCAGGGCTTCGACGTGTTGCAGCAGGCCAGCAACGTTTTCATGGACAATGACTCGGGTTCGGTGCTGGCCGGCGTGGACGTGCCGGAGATGGCCTTGCAACCGGAGACCAAGCTCGGCGGCAGCAAACAGGTGGCACTCGGCACCGGCGTTCTCGCCCTGGTGGACAAGAGCAAGAAGCGGGTCTGGGCGACCAATGCGGCCACCGCCGGGTCTTTCGACGACAAGAACAGCAAACCGTTGTTGGACAATCTGGCCAATCCGGCCGCCGTCGTCGGATTCGACGACACGGTGTATGCGGTGGATGGAAAGGGCGGCAAGCTCACCACCGCGACCCTGGACGCCAACGGCGCGGTGCAGGAACAACGAACCAGCACCATCGAGGGGCTGGACACCGACGCGAACCTGCAGATCACCGTGGTCGGCGGCAAACCGGTGGTTTTCGACGCCAGCGCGGCGAAGCTGTACCTGCCCGGGAACAAGACGGTATCCGTGGAGCAGGCCAGGGGCGCGCTCTTGCAGCAACGCGGCGCGGACGCCCCGTTCGTGGCGATCGGCACCGCGAAGGGGCTGATCGAACAACCGCTGGACGGCTCCGCCGCGAGGACTTTCGAGCTGCCGGCCACCGGTACGCCGGCAGCCCCGGTGCAGCAGTCCGGCTGCGTGCACATGGCCTGGGGCGGGGCCAACAAATACCTGCGTTACTGCGAAGGCAGCGACAACCAACTGCAGGATGTGCCCAAGACCGTGCCCGGCGCGCAATTCGCCTTCCGGCAGAACCGGGACATCGTGGTGCTCAACGACGTCACGGCCGGCACCGTCTGGCTGGTCAACAAGTCGATGGTCATCGTGGACAATTGGCAGGATCTGGAGACCCAGACCAAAAACAGCCTCGACGCGCAGAAGGATTCTGCGGATCCGAATTTCGTGAACACGTTGCCGGACCGGTCCAAACCGAACCGGCCGCCGAATGCGGTCGCGGACGAATTCGGCGTCCGGGCCGGCAAGACCACTTTGTTGCCGGTGCTCTACAACGATTCGGACCCCGACGGCGACTTGCTCACCGTGGAGCCGCCCAAAGAGCAACCCGCGATCGGCCAGCTGCAGACCGTTTACGGCGGCACCGGGCTGCAGCTGACCGTACCCGCGAACACCGGAATCGGCTCCGGGCAATTCGGCTACACCGCGGTCGACGGGCGGGGCGGCACCGCAGTGGCCCCGGTGTCGGTCCGGGTGGTCCCGGACGCGGAGAATTCCCCGCCGGAACTCAAACGCGCCACGACGCTGGTGCTGGAGCAGGGCCAATCGATGACGCAGAACATCCTCAGCGACTGGCTTGATCCGGACGGCGACGACATCTTCTTGACCGCGGCCACCTCCGACGACGGCTCGGCCCAACTGAAGACCACGCCGGACGGCGTGCTGACGTACTCGGATCTGGGCCAGGGCGCCGGGATCAAGACCATCACGGTGACGGTTTCCGACAGCCGGGCGCAGACCCAGAAACAGCTCACGGTCAACGTGAAACCGGCCGGTTCGGTGCCGCCGATCGCCAACGCGGACTTCGTCCGGACCACCGTGGGCCAGGAAATCACCATCGCCCCGCTCAAAAACGACATCGACCCTTCCGGCCAGGGTTTGCGGCTGAGCAGCATCGAGCGGACCAATACCGCGGAGATCTCGAATCCGGCGGACAACGGCACCTTCACCTTCAAGAGCAACACCGCGGGCCAGATCTACCTGGTCTACCAGGTCAGCAACGGCCCGCAGAGTTCCACCGGACTGATCCGGGTCGATGTCGCCGAAGCGCAGGACCAGAGCCCGCCGATCGCGGTCAAGGATTTGGCGTTGCTGCCCTCCGGCGGTTCGACGCTGGTCGACGTGCTCGGCAACGATACCGATCCGGGCGGCGGAGTCCTGGTGGTCAAATCGGTCACCGCGCCGAAGGGCGCCGCGATTTCGGCGACCGTGCTCGATCACAATGTGGTCAAAATAGTGGATTTGCGCGGTCTGACCGGAACCGCGGAACTCAGTTACGTGGTCTCCAACGCCTACGGCTCCAGCACCGGCCAGATCAGCGTGCTGCCGATTCCCAAGCCGGCGAAACTCGCGCCGCCGGTGACCAAACCGGATGAAGCCACGGTGCGGGTGGGCGATGTCGTGAACATCCCGGTGCTCGCGAACGATTTCGACCCCAATGGGCAACCGCTCAAATCGCCGCAGATCGTCCAGGCGCCGGACGCCGCGAGCGGCAAGTTGTTCGTGGACCAGGACCAGCTGCGCTTCGTCGCAGGCGAGGCCCCGGGGACCGTGAACGCGGTGTACAAGGTCTACAACGGACTGGACAGCGGCTCTCCGCAGTTCGACTCGAGCACGGTCACGATCCGGATTCTGCCCGCGGACGGCGGGCGCAATCAGGCTCCGGTGCCCAAAGCGCTCACCGGTCGCGTGATCGCCGGTTCCACGGCGAAGATCCAAGTCCCGCTGGACGGCATCGATCCGGACGGCGACTCGGTGCAATTGGTCGGCGTGGAACAGGCGCCGAAGCTGGGCACCGCGTTGCTCGGCAGCAATTACCTGCAATATAGTGCGGCGGCCAGCTCGGCCGGCACCGATGTGTTCAGCTACCGGGTCCGGGACCGGCTCGGTGCCGAAGCCGTCGCGACGGTGCGGGTGGGCGTCGCCCCGGCCGAGGTGCAGAACCACCCGCCGGTGGCCGCTGACGATGTGATTTCGATGCGCCCTGGCCGCAACGTCTCTCTCGACGTGCTGCTCAACGACTCCGATCCGGACGGGAACGCGCTGCGCGTCGATCCGGACCGTTTCGAAGGCCCCCAGGAGATGAATCCGCGGATGAGCGAACAGGGCCGGGTGATCCTGACCTCGCCGAAAGATCCTGGCATCTACACGATGAACTACACGATCACCGACGGCGCCGCGACTTCGAACGCCAATATCAAGATGACCGTGAGCCCGGAGGCCCCGCTGAAAGCTCCGATCGCCCGCGACGACCACGTCACGGAGCAGGAGACCCTCGGCAAAACTGCGGTAGACGTTCCGGTGCTCAAAAACGACGAGGATCCGGACGGTACCGTCGAAGAACTCAAACTCGAGGTCGACCCGGGCAACCCGACCGCCACGGTCACCGGTACCCGCACGATCAAGGTCGATCTGGCCCAGGACGCCCAGGTGATCCCGTACACGGTCACCGATGTGGACAACAACAAGGCGACCGCGCTGATCTGGGTGCCGGGATTGGGCAAGCAGTACCCCGCGCTCGCGGACAGCACTCCGTTGGAAGTCGTCGCGGGCAACAGCGTGAGCCTGGACCTCAACCGCTATGTCAAAGTACGCCAACGCCGCTCGCCCCGGATCACCCAGCTCGACCGGGTGGCGCTGATCGGTGCGCCCAGCGGGGGAGCGGCGTCGGAGAGCGGCACCTCGATCGAGTACAAGTCCGATGCGGCGTTCTACGGCCTCGGCTCGATCACCTTCGAAGTGACCGACGGCAACGGGCCCAACGACCCGGAAGGATTGAAGTCGACATTGACCGTGATGGTCGACGTCAAGCCCAACCCGAACAACAACCGGCCGCCGATGTTCAACGGGAGCACCGTCGAGGTGGCCAAGGGCGAGCCCGTGGAGCTGGGGCTGGGCAATCTGGCCAAGGACCCGGACCCGGACGACAACGCCAAGCTCGCCTTCGATTTCGACGGCGACCGGCCGAAGAATTTCGATGTCTCGTTGAGCGGGCAGACCTTGAAGGTCTCCGTGAAAGGCGACGTCGCCCCGGGCAGTACCGAAGCCCTGCCGATGAAGGTCTCCGACGGCAGCAACCCGGCGGTCAAGGCTACGCTCACCCTGGTGGCGACGTCCACCAACAAACCGCTTGCCGTGGCCAACGACGACATCGTGCCGGATGCGCTTGCGGGCCGGAGCCAGGACCTGAGCGTGCTCGCCAATGACGTGAATCCGTTCCCGGAGACCGCCTTGAAGATCATCGGCGTCGCGGTCGAATCCGGTGGGGGCGCGGTGCAGGCGAGCACCGACGGCAGCAAAGTCACGGTGGGCACCGATGAGAACTTCAAAGGCAACGCCGTGATCCGCTACACCGTGGCGGATGCCACCAACGACAGTGCCCGCCAAGTCACCGGACGGGTCCGGATGAACGTCAAGGGCAAGCCGGAAGCTCCGGCGACCCCCCGGGTGAACGAGGTCAAGGACCACGCGGTGCTGCTGAACTGGGCGCCCTCGGCGGACAACGGGTCGCCGATCACCAGCTATACGGTGCGCAACTCCGGCGGAGCAGCCGAGCAGCAGTGCGCCGCCAATACCTGCCTGATCACCGGGCTCAGCAACGGCACGTCCTACACCTTCACGGTCGTGGCGAACAACGCGGTGGGTGCCTCCCCGGCGTCGCCGGCTTCCGCTCCGGCGATCCCGAACCGGGCGCCGGACACCCCGAATCCTCCGGCAGCGGTGTTCGGGGACAAGCAGATCACGGTGAACTGGAGCACCCCCACCGGTGATTTCACCCCGGTGAGCAAATTCGACCTGGAGATCTCACCGGCCCCGAGCGGACAGAACGGGCAGAAGAGCGGGATCGTCGGGAACAGCGTGGTCTGGAGCGGGCTGAGCAACGGCACCGCGTACACCTTCCGGATCCGGGCGATCAACTCCGCCCCGGAGCCCTCGCAGTGGAGCGCGTACTCCGCCCCGGAAACGCCGGCCGGAGTGCCAGCCGCACCCGGCGCGCCGAGCGCCCAGCCCGGGCAGCGGGTGGCTGGCAACACCACATTCTCGGTGTCCTGGAACAAGGCTGACGGCAATGGCGACAACAATCTGAGCTACACGCTCAACGTGCTTCAGAAGGGCGCCGTGGTCCGCACGCTCCCGCCGCAGACGCCCACCAACGCAGTGGTGGAGCTGCCGTATTCCGCGGACACCTACACCTTCACGGTGACCGCCACGAACAAGGCCGGCAACTCGCCGGCCAGTGCGCCCTCGGCTCCGCAGCGTTCGGTCAGCAAGCCCGCGCAAATGGCGGCGCCGTCGATCAAGGCGGCGAACACCGGCGGCTCCGGGGGCCAGGTGCAGGTGTTCTTCACCCCGCTGGACGCCAGCCAGCTGAACGGTTCTTCGCCGAACGAAATCAGCTACTACGCCAATGTGCTCAACGGCGGCAGCGTGGTGAAACGTGGAGTGCCCCTGGCCAAATCCGGGGATACCGTGCCCGCGGCCAATGGCTCGGAGGCCTCGGTGTCGGTGTATGCGAGTTCCCGGGCGTACCCGGACGCCGGCGACGCTTCGGCGCCGTCGAACCGGCTGCAGCCCTATGGCCAGCCGGGCACCCCGGCGGTGAGCGGCAACGACGGCCCGGAAGGTTCCACCAACGTGACTTTCAACTGGTCCCCGCCGGGTAACGCCGACGTCGATCGCTTGGAAATCAGCATCGACGGCGGCGGATGGGAAAACGTCGGCCGGGGCAGCGGCAGCCGCACCGTGGGCGACGGCAACAACCAGACGCACACGATCAACGTGCGCAGCATCAACTCGGTGGGCACTGCGGGGCCGGTGGCGTCGCAATCCGCACGCACCGGGGCGCCCAAGCCGACCGGCGCGGTGATCCAGGTGAAAGCGGGCACGGTGAACACCTGTCTCGAGGAGCGCAGCGGAAACGGGGTGAGCAACAATTACTCGGACCCGCCGCCGGTCTGCCGCTCGAAATGGCTGCCGGAGAACACCCCGGTCACCGTGGGTTGTTTCATCACCACGGGCAGCGCACGGGTCTGGTACCGGATCGACAGCCCCGCCGAGTACGCCGGGCGGTTCCGTTGGGTCCGCGCGGACACCACGACGAAGCCGAATCCGGCCGGTCTGCCGGCGTGCTGAGCCGCAGCCCTGACGCAGACCGGGTGCTTGGCAGGCCCGAAGAACATTGCAAGAATCAGTCCAACGACCGTGACTATGAATTTACTGTGAGGAACCACCGATGACGATGACCGCGGAGCAGGCCAGCTGGTTTGCCGGTACTTTCGACAAACTCGTGGCCAACGTCGGCCAGGCCGTGCTGGGCAAGTCGCAGGTGGTCCGGCTGACCCTGACCGCGATGCTCGCCGAAGGCCACATCCTGTTCGAGGATGCCCCAGGCACCGGCAAGACCATGCTCGCCCGGGCACTCGCGGCCACCGTGCAAGGCAGCAACTCACGGATCCAGTTCACCCCGGACCTGCTGCCCTCGGACGTCACCGGGGTGACCATCTACGACCAGAAAACCCAGAAGTTCGAATTCCACAAGGGCCCGATCTTCGCCACCATCGTGCTCGCCGACGAAATCAACCGGGCCTCGCCGAAGACCCAGTCCGCGCTGCTCGAAGTGATGGAGGAGTCCCGGGTGACCGTGGACGGCGCCAGCTACGAGGCCGGCCGGCCGTTCATGGTGTTGGCCACGCAGAACCCGATCGAACAAGCCGGTACCTACCGGCTGCCGGAAGCACAGTTGGACCGGTTCCTGATCAAGACTTCGATCGGCTACCCGGACCACGCCTCCACGGTGCAGTTGCTCTCCGGCTCCGGCCAGCGCGACCGGACCTCGACGCTGCAAGCGATCATCACCACCTCCGCGGTCGCCGAAATGGCGGATCTGGCCGCCACCACGCATACCGACCCGGCAGTGCTGGAATACATTTCACGGCTCTGCGAAGAGACCCGGAATGCCCCGGAGACCCGGCTGGGGGTCAGCGTCCGCGGGGCCATCGCGATGGTGCGCGCGGTGAAAGTCTGGGCGGCATCGCAAGGCCGCAACTTCGTGCTCCCGGACGATGTCAAAGAGCTGGCGCCAGTGGTCTGGACGCACCGTTTCGTGATGGACCCGGAAGCGGAGTTCGCCGGAGCCACTCCCGAGGTGGTGCTCAAACGCGTGCTGGCCGACGTCGCAGCGCCGCAACAGCGTGCCAGCGCCTGAGCCGGCGCGGAGGAGATCCGACCGGACCATGTCACCCCGTTCCCCAGCCGCGATGAAGCGGCCGTTCCGGCGCAACGGCAGCCGCACCCGATTGCACCCGGCATCGATTTTCGCCGAGGCCGGCCGGGTCGGCGGAATGCTCTTGCTCCCGTGGTGGGCCAAGGCGCGGGCCTTGCTCGGCAGATACCTGGGCCCGGTGTTCGGCCCGGTCAGCCCTCTGGGCTGGATGCTGCTCGTGTTGGTGCTGCTGCTATGGGGCTTCGGCGGGGTCTTCGGTTGGGCGGAGGCCAAAACCGTGGCTTTGCTGGGCAGCGTGCTGCTGCTCGCCGCCGTCGGCTTCGTGCTCGGCCGATCCGCCTACGGCGTGGAACTCGACCTGGCCCGGACCCGGGTCGCGGTGGGCGAGCATGCGGTAGGCAGCGTTTCGGTCACCAACACCTCGAACCGGCCGTTGTTGCCGGCCAGCCTGGAATTGCCGGTGGGCGGCAACCTGGCCTCCTTCCAGTTGCCCCGGATGAAGCCGGGCCACGTGCACGAAGACCTGTTCACGATCCCGACTGCGAAACGCGCCGTGATCGTGGTGGGTCCGGTGCGCTCGGTCCGCGCCGACCCGTTGCGCCTGCTCCGGAGGCAGGTGTACTGGACCGAGGCCACGGACCTGTTCGTGCATCCGCGGACCACGCCGCTGATCGGTTCCGCCGCCGGATTCCTCAAAGATCTGGAGGGCATGCCGACGACCGAGCTCTCCAGTGCAGACGTGTCGTTCCACGCGCTGCGCGACTACATCCCGGGCGACGACCGCCGGCACATCCACTGGAAGACCACCGCGCGGACCGCCAAGCTCATGGTCCGGCAATTCGAGGAGACCCGCCGGGCGCACATCGCGGTGGCCTTGAGCATCAACACCTCGGAGTACCAGGCCCCGGAAGACCTCGAGCTGGCGATCTCCGCCGCGGCGTCGATCGGCCGGCAGGCAATCCGGGAACAACGGGAGTTGAGCGTGCACGACCAACGCGGCCCGCTGCGCTGCGCGACCGGCCGGACGCTGCTGGACGATATGACCCGGATCGAAGGCAGCAGCAAGCTCGACGGCACTGCGGAGCTCGCCCGGAGCGTCGCCGACGCGGTGCCGGGTGCGTCCGTGGTGTTCTTCGTCGTCGGCGCCTTGGTCAGTCCCGCGCAGCTGCGGGCCGCGGCTGCGACGATCCCGCCCGGCATCCGCTGCTTCGCGATCCGTTGCCTGACCGGCGCCGGGGCCAGCCGGAACAACATCGCCGACCTCGCGGTGCTCACCCTGGGCGATTTGGCGGATCTCGCCGCGGTGCTCCGGAAGGCCGCGGCATGAGCCGGATGTCGTTGTTCTCCGGCCGGCCGGCCTGGCATTTCGTACTCGATGCCGGGGTGCTGTTCCTGTTGCTCGGACTGGCGGTGCTCGGCTTCGCGCCGACCTTCGGAGCCGACCCCTATTACTTGGTCGCCGGGTTGGGCGGGGTGCTGCTGGGCTTGGCGATCGCCGCCGCCGGGGCGCATTGGCGTTGGGGACTGCTGGTGATGACCGCGGTGGTGCTGCTCGGCTACCTGCTCTTCGGCAATGCGCTCGCCGCGCCGGGCGAATCGTTGTTCGGGTTCATCCCCACTGGCGGATCGCTGCGCGGGCTGCTCCTCGGCGTGGTCTTCGGCTGGAAACAATTGCTGACCATCGCGGCGCCGGTCGGCACTTCGGTGGACGTGCTGGTGGTACCGTTCCTGTCCGCGTTGCTCTGCTCGGTGCTCGCCGGAACCCTCGCCTGGCGGGTGCGCCGGGCCTATTGGACCATGCTCCCGGTGCTCGCCCTGTTCATCGCGAGCATCGTCTTCGGCACGGACGAGCCGTTCTTGCCGACGCTGCGCGGGATCTTGCTCGGCATCGCCGCGATCTGCTGGCTGGCCTACCGGCGGGAGCTGCTCAGCCGGGGAATGGTGCACTCCGGCCGTGCGGGAGCCATAGACCGGCCGGAGGGTGCAGCGCCGGCACTCGCCGCAGCCGCCGCGAACCGCTCCCGTCGGTTGCTGGCCGGGGCCGTGGTGGTGGTTTTGGCCGGCGGCCTGACGGCGGCGGCGATGCCGATGTTCCGTGCCGGGGAGGACCGCAAGGTGCTGCGCGATGTGGTGATCCCGCCCCTGGATCCGCACAATCTGCCCTCGCCGCTCACCGACTTCCGCCGCTACGTCGGCGACGAGGCGGAGCAGACCTTGTTCTCGGTCTCCGGCCTGCCCCGGGACGCGCGGGTCCGGCTGGCTGCCCTGGACTCCTATGACGGCATCGTCTTCAACGTGGATTCGGCGAGTTCCGGGGCGTTCGCCCCGATCGGCGACCCCAAATCCGCGAACCGCGCCTCGGAGGGGGACACCAGCACGCTGGGATTCCAGATCGAGGACTACGCCGGGGCCTACATCCCCGGGGCCAGCGCGATCCGCTCGCTGCAGTACCAAGCGGCCGACGGCGGGCAAGGGCTGCTGTACCTGAACCAGGATTCGAACACCGCGGTGAAGCTCGACGGCGTCCGGAAAAACGACGCCTACCGGGTCAATGTGGCGTTCCCGCCGAAGCGCGATGAGAAGCAACTGGAGGCGGCCGGCTTCGCCGATCTCAGCATGCCGAAGTTGGCGAACGTGCCGCAGGCGGTCGGGGCCAAAGCGGTGCAGATCGCCGGCGACAAGACTTCCGACTACGCCAAGGTCAAGGCGCTCGCCGACTACTTCCGGCTGGCCGGAAAATACAGCAACGGGATCAAAGGCCAGGTGGCCAGTCTGCCCGGCCACAGCGCGGCCCGGATCGCGAAGTTCCTCTCCGGCAAGGAAATCGTCGGCGACGATGAACAGTATGCGGTGACCATGGCCTTGATGGCGCGGTACCTGGGGATTCCGGCCCGGGTAGTGATGGGTTTCTATCCGGACCCCAAGGGCGAGCTCAACGGGGCGCCGAATGTGCAGATCAAGGGGTCCGATGTGCACGCCTGGGTCGAAGCGGATTTCAGCGGGATCGGCTGGGTGCCCTTCGATCCAACGCCGGACAAAGACCATGTGCCCAACCCGCCGGATCCGCAAAACGCGTCCTCGCCCAAACCCCAGGTCCTGCAGCCGCCGCCTCCGCCGCAGGAACAAGCCGAGCTGCCGCCGGACAGCTCGCCCGACGCACTGGACAACGACAAGAAAAAGCAGGACTTCTGGGCAGTGCTGGGCCACATCCTGACGGTACTGGGCTTGGCCGCGATTCCGGTGGCGGTGATCGTGCTCCCCTTGTTGGCAATCGTCCTGGTCAAGCGCCGGCGCCGGAAAAAGCGATTCAGCGAAGGTGCTCCGGCCCAGCGGGTGGGCGGTGGCTGGAGCGAACTGCTGGCTTTGGCCACCGACCTCGGCGCTGCGGTCAACCCGAAACAGACCCGGCGGGAAACCGCGGGCACACTGGCGGGCGCGTTCCCGGCCAGCGGCGGAAGCACGACCGCACTGGCCGAGCGCGCGGACTCAGCGATTTTCGGCGTCGGCGAACCGAGCGAAGCCGAGGTCGCCGCCTTCTGGTCCGAGGTGGACGGATCGCTCGAGAAGATGAATGAATCAGTGGGATTCTGGCATCGGATGCGGGCCCGATTCTCGCCGCGTTCGCTGCTCGGCGACCTGAGCCTGGCCATGGCGCAACGGCCCGGGTCCGCAGGCTATTTCCGCAAGAAACCTCAGTCGCAACCGGTTGAGCCGCCGGTCTTCGGCCAGGGGAGCCCCGCGCAGACCGGCCACCCGGCGTCGGAACGAGGCAACGAATGAACCCGGGAACCTCGAATTGCCGGAATTGCGGTGCCGCGCTGCCGCCCGGAGCGTCGTTCTGCACCTTGTGCGGTGCGGCCGTCTACAACCGGGCCGGCCGGACGGCGCCGGCCGCAGCTTCGGAGCCGAGTGCGCCGGAAAATCCCCGCAAGGTCCAGATCCCGGGTATCATCCCGGTTACGCCCTTCAGCCGAGGGCCGGTCGTGGCACCGAAAATCGACGACGGAGAAGACATGGCAGCGCGGTTGGACCTGGTCAATGCCGGTGCCGGGAAACGGCTCGCTGCGAAGCTGCTCGACATGGTGGCCCCGGCCATCGGTTTCGCGATCGGTTCCGGGGTCGGTGCGACGACCATTGTCAGCACCCGGGTCAACGCCCAGGTGATCACCTTGGACTTGTTCTGGTTCAGCGTGTGGACCGGAGCCGCAGCTTTGCTGGCCCTGGCTTATTGGATTGTGCTTTGGGGCTGGGAAGCGAGGACTGGGAAAACCATCGGCAATCTGCTGCTGGGCATCCGGACCACCGGGATGCAGGGATTCGCCGCGGGCTGGTTGGCGATCCTGGTCCGGAACGTGGTCATCACGATCGGCTTCGGGCTGGCCTTCGTGGGCGGTGTGCTGGTGCTGATTTCCAATCTCTGGGACCGGAACGGGCAGCGCCAGGGTTGGCCGGACAAAGCCGCGCACACCCTGGTCTTCGACGTGAAGGCCGGCCGGGATCCGCTCACCAGCGGCGGAATCGACGGGCCTTCGTCGTTCGCCCCGGTCGAATTGCCGCCGATGCTGCCGGTGCAGTCTCCGGTGGCCGGGACGGCAGCGCCCGGCCTGCCGACCTCCGCAGCGCCGCCGTCGGCCGGGATTCCGGGCTTCGAACCGGCCGAGCCGGCCCCGGGCCGGCGGCACGACCCGAATCAGTGGCAGCCCCCGGCCAGCCCCGGGGTCCGGCCGGAAACAGTCCATCCGGATGAAGCGGCGGGTGAAACCAGATACCGCTCCGCAGCGCAACCGGATCCGGTCCCGGCGGCCGTCGATCCGGCCCCGGCGGTGCAACGGCCGAGCGTGCGGATGCAGTTCGACGACGGTCGCGAAGTCCGGCTGGCCGGAGCGGCGCTGATCGGACGCAACCCCTCTGGATACGATGGGGAAGTGATTGAACAGCTCATCGATGTGCCGGATCCTTCGCGCTCCGTGTCCAAAACGCATGTCCACGTCCGGGCGAGCTCCGAAGGGCTGTGGGTCACGGACCGGAATTCGACCAATGGCAGCGCGCTCAGCGGACCCGACGGAGTTCGCCGGCCACTGGTCGCCGGCAGCCCGCAACTGGCCGGCTTCGGCGCCACCGTGCACTTCGGCGACCGCAGCTTCCTGGTGGCCCGCGCATGAACGAGCGACCTGCCACGCCGGCGGAGGCAGCGGCACCGCATCGGATCACGCTCAGCTGGGGATCGAACACGGATCGCGGTTTGCGCCGGGAACTGAACGAAGATTCGTTCCTGGCTGCGGATCCGATCTTCGCGGTGGCCGACGGGATGGGCGGACACGAAGCCGGCGAAGTGGCCTCGCGTGAGTGCATTCGGGCGTTGCGCGAGGCTGCCGCGCTCGCCCCGGGATCGCGGACCGCCAGCGCCTTGGACGTGCAGCAGGCCCTGCTCCAAGCCGATGCCAAGATCCGCGAGCTCACCGACTCCCGAGCCGGCACCACGGCAACCGGAGTGGTCCTGGTCGAGGAGGCGGGGAACCCGTACTGGCTGGTTTTCAACGTCGGGGATTCCCGGACCTACCGGCTGAGCCAGGGGAAATTCGAACAGATCAGCGTGGACCATTCGGAGGTCCAGGAACTCGTCGACGCCGGGCACATCACCAGCGACCAGGCACTGGTGCACCCGCGCAGGCATGTCGTCACCCGCGCCCTGGGCACCGGAGACGATACCGAGGCCGACTACTGGCTGATCCCGGTGGAGGACGGCGACCGCTATCTGGTCTGCTCGGACGGATTGACCGGGGAGCTTTCCGATCAGCAGATATCCCAGGTGGTCTCCAGCGTGGCGCAGCCGCAGGCCGCCGTGGACGCCCTGCTCGAAGCGGCACTGCGATCAGGCGGCCGGGACAATGTCACGGTCCTGATCGTCGACGCCGAAGACATGGTGCAGGCCGCGGACCGGTTGACCACGGCACCCCGTCCGCTCGCCGAGGAAGACACCTTGCCGGGCGGTCTGCCGATGGTCACCGAGGTCCAGCGGGCCCCTGCTGCCGAGAGTCCTGCTGCCGAGAGTCCTGCGGCCGGCGCGGTGCCGGACTCCGCCGTCGAGCCGGAAGCGGACGCCCTTGACGTCATCGAAGACCTTTTGGCCGAATCCCGGGGAACGGAGGGCGATCATGACGGAGCTTAGCTACGGCCCTGGGAATTGGCTCGGTGTGGTGCGTGCCAATACCGTGATCGTGCTCGATGAACGGACCGGGAACCGGCTGATCGCGGAGCTTTGGGATTTTCTGGCCGGGAGACCGCAGGTCGACGAAGTGCTCAACCGGGTCACCTCCGGATTCGGCACCGAGCTGACCGGAATGCCGGCTTTCGGGATCATCACCTTCGGCGAGCGCCCCCGGGCGATCCTGCGCGGGGAGATGACGCTGACCGCGAGCGCCGGAAACACCCGGTTGGAGGTCTCCGGGCGCGAAGTGACCACCTGGAGCGAACGGTCGTTGCCGGACGCGGAAGTCTTCGAACTCCGCTTGGCGGACGACGGCGCGGAACCGGTGCTGCCCTTGTCCGAAGGCGTGGTGCGGCTCTCCAGGCTGCTGGTCGGCACTGCCCCGCAGATCGATCAGCCGGAACCCGATTTGAGCCACACCTTGGTCAGCAGCGAGTTCACCGAATCCGCGCCCGCGCCCGATTGGCCGGCGGTTGAGCCGGAACCGGCAGCCGAACCTGACGCTGAGCCGGCGGTGCTGAATCCGGCCGTGCCGGAACCCGTTTCAGAGCCGGTTGCGGAGTCTGCCGGCGAGCCGCCGAGCAGCCCGGCCGCAAGCGAACCGCTGGAGAGCACTTCGAGTTACGACCACCTTTGGGACCGGACGATCGCCCGGTCCGTGGAGGACGCGGCCATCCGGGTCCCCGGGGAAGCGGAGGACGTCGAACCGCCGGCACCGGCCCGCAATGCCGACCCGGAGGGTGCAGGTCAGCCGGCCGGCACCGGAGCGGCCGCCATCGCGGAGGCCGCCGCACCGCTTCCGGCGGTACCGTTTCCGGCGGTACCGCCGGCCGGAGGCGGCTTGATCGAGTCCGTGCCGTGGCTCAGCCCCGCATCGCCCGCCGAACCCGAGACCGCCGCCGAACCCGAGACCGTCGGCGAGCCGGAACCGGGCGACCCGGACCACGACGGGCACACGGTGCTGCGCAGCGATCTGGCCCCGGCGGCGCTGCCCGAGCGGGCGCCGGAGCCGGGCGCTGGTCCGTCGGCCACCGGCCCGATGGTGCTCGCCAGGCTCTGCCCGGCGGGACACGCCAACCCGCCGACGTCCGCGCGCTGCTCGGTCTGCGGCCAGGCCGTGGCCGGGGATGCCCGGCAAGTCCGCCGTCCGGTGTTGGGCCGGATGCGGATTTCGTCCGGTGAGGTGGTCGATTTGGACCGTTCGCTCGTCGTCGGCCGCCAGCCGTCGGTGTCCCGGGTGCACGGCGACGGGATGCCGAAGCTGGTCCAAGTGGGCAGCCGGGCCGGGGACATCTCGCGATCGCATGTCGAGGTCCGGTTGGAAGGCTGGGACGTGATCCTGGTGGATCTCAAGGCGACCAATGGCACGGTGCTGGTGCGCGAAGGACAGCTGCCGCGGCGGCTGGGCCAAGGCGAGCAGGCGATGCTGCTCGATGGGGACATCGCGGAACTGGGCGAGGACGTTTCACTGCGTTTCGAGGGGCTCCAGTGAGCCAGAAACGGCCCCCCGCGCCGCCGCCGGACATCCCCGGATACAACTACCTGGCGTTGCTGGGTTCCGGGGGGTTCTCTGATGTCTTCCTGTACGAACAGGACCGGCCACGCCGTAAAGTCGCGGTCAAGGTGCTGATTTCCGATTTGAAAACGGAGAGCGCCCGCCGGCGTTTCGAATCCGAAGCGAATTTGATGGCCCAGCTGTCCAGCCACCCCTACATCGTGACGATCTACGAAGCCGAGGTCACCGCAGGCGGGCATTCGTATCTCGCCATGGAGTACTGTTCCCGGCCGAGCCTCGATGTCAGGTACCGGCGCGCCCGGTTCAGCGTCGACGAAGTCCTGGCCGTGGGCGTCCAGGTCGCTTCCGCCGTGGAAACCGCGCATCGGGCCGGAATCGCGCACCGGGACATCAAACCGGCGAACATCCTGGTCACCGATTACAACCGCCCGGCGCTGACCGACTTCGGGATTTCCGGGACCATGGACGCCACTGCCGACGAAGACGCCGGAATGTCGATTCCCTGGTCCCCGCCGGAATCGTTCACCGGGCAGAACGCCGACGGCGTGAAAGTCGATGTCTGGGCGCTCGGTGCCACGCTCTACACCCTGCTGGCCGGGCGTTCGCCTTTTGTGCTCCCCGGCGCGGACAACTCGCAACGCGAATTGATCGCGCGGATCGGCACCGCCGCCTTGCCGCCGCTGGGCCGGGCCGACGTCCCGGAGTCGCTCGAACTGGTGCTGGCCACCGCGATGGCGAAATCCCCGGAATCACGCTATGCCTCAGCCCAGGATTTCGCCCGCGCACTGCAACGGATCCAGAACGAATTGGGCTTTTCGGTCACCCCGTTCGAGGTGCAGGAAGAAACGCCGCACGAAGAGTCCGCGCCGCCCGACGGCGAAGCCGAAGAAACCCGGGTACGCAACATCATCTCGATCGATCCGGACAGCACCACCGGGAGCAGCAAATCCCGATTTCCGGCGATGGACCGCAGCGTGCCCCCGGCCGCGCCCGACGCCGGGACGGGACCCGGTGCAGCTGCCGGCACGGTGCAGCGCCCCGACGATTTCACCGTGCCCGGCGCCGCTGCGCCGCAGAGCAGTCCGGCGCCGCAGGTCAGTTCGGTACCGGGGGTGAATCCGGCCCGCGCCGACCAGGGGTTCAGTACCGCGCCGCGTGGTTGGACCCCGGGAAGCGGGACTCCGGAGGCGACGGAAGATTCACTCGCCGCCACGGTGGCCAGGCCGCGGCCGATCGAGCCCGAAAGCCTGCGGCCGGGCGGCAAGGCCAAAGGCAAACCCGGCGCCGGATCGCTCTGGGCCGGAGCGATCAGCGTCCTGGTGCTGGTCGCAGCGGTGGTGCTGGTGCTGGTTCTGGTCAACGCCAATTCCGGGCCGGCGCCTTCCGCGACGCCTACCGCCGGCAGCAAAACCCCGCCACCCCCGGTGGACTTGGGCCTGCTGGTGCCGCAAGTCGCGGATCTGACCGCGGTCGCTGGCGACGGCGGGGCGAACTGGAGCTGGCGGAATCCGGACCCGCAGCCCGGCGACAGTTTCCAGTGGGCTCCGGTGGACGCGATCAAAACCGGCGACTTCAAAGGCACTGGAACCCCGAACGTCTTCGTGGCGAACAATGCGCAGAACGTTTCCTGTATTTCGGTGATCCTGGTCCGGGCCAACGGCAAGGCCTCGGACGAGGAGAAGAAATGTTTCCCGCAATGAGCGCCGGGACCAGCCGGGGGACCGGCTGTCGAGCAGGAGCGACCCGCGCAGGAGGTTGGCATGGCCGGATCTGAACTCAGCATCGATTTCTGCGGCGAATGGTACGAGCCGGCGAAGACGGAGGCGTTCAACATCGGCCGGGAGGGCGACCTGGAGGTCGACGACAATCCTTACCTGCATCGGAAGTTCTTGCAGATCGCGCACTACGACGGGATCTGGTGGCTCTCCAACGTGGGCAGCATCCTGTCCGCGACGGTGGCCGATGCGGGCGGCGGCATGCAGGCCTGGCTGGCGCCCGGGGCCCGGATCCCGCTGGTGTTCGGCCAGACCAACGTGGTCTTCACCGCCGGGCCGACCACCTATGACTTCTCCGTGCACCTGAAATCCCCGTCCTTCAAATACCAGAGCAACGAGTTCGACGCGGTGGGCGACACCACGATCGGTCCGGTGGTCTTCACGGATTCGCAGAAAGCGATCATCGTGGCCCTCGCTGAACCGATGCTGCGTCGCGAGGGCACCGGGTTCGCCGCGATCCCGTCTTCGGCCGAGGCCGCGCGGAAACTGGGCTGGGCCCTGACCAGGTTCAACCGGAAGCTGGACAACGTCTGCGACAAGTTGGACCGGGTGGGCGTGGTGGGCCTGCGCGGCGGCGGCGGGAAGCTGGCCACCAACCGCCGGGCGCGCCTGGTGGAGCACGCGATCACCTCGCATCTGGTGACCCCGGACGATTTGCCCCTGCTGGAGACGATGAAAGGCCTCGACGACGCATGAGGATCAGATTGACGCTCCGGCGGGATCCCGAGCCGAAGGACCTGGCGGTCACCGTCGACGGCCTGGCCACCGTCGGGGACATCGCGGCGGAACTCTTCGCGGCCGATCCGAACCGCCGGGGCACTGCGATTCCGGAAAACCTCACCCTGCAGGTCGACCAGGCACCGATGGCCGGCGGCAATGTGCAAGGGCGCGCATTGGACCCGGCGGGGAACCTGCTGGAGTCCGGGTTGCGGCCCGGGTCCACGGTTTCACTTACCCGGTTGAGCCGGGACTTCACCGCGCCCGGGCAGGACCGCGGCCCGGCTGCGGCGACTTTGCGGGTGCTCGACGGGCCCGATGCCGGCCGGGAGTTCTCGCTGCCGCTGGGCACCAGCTACATCGGCCGCGACCGCAACGCGGACATCCGGCTCAGCGACCCGATGATGTCCAAACGGCATGCCCGGATCACCGTGGCGGACAGCATCGAGATCGCCGACACGAACTCCGCGAACGGCTTGGTCATGGACGGCTCGCCGGTGGGCCGGGCGGTGCTGGGCCCCAACGACGAGATCAGCTTGGGCGACACCAGGATCAGCGTGCTCGCGATCGGCCGGACCGGTGGCGACGCCTTGGCCGGTCCGTTGGTCGAATTCAACCGTTCGCCCCGGGTGGTGCCGCATTTCGGGCCGGCCGAGCAGAAGATCCCGGAAGGCCCGCAGCGGCCGCAGCCGCAACGGTTCCCCGCGGTGATGCTGGTCTCGCCGTTGTTGATGGGCGGCATCATGTTCGCGGTGACGCAGAGCATCTTCAGCCTGGTCTTCGTGATCATGATGCCCTTGATGCTGATGGCGACCTGGCTCGATCAGCGGATGCAGGCGAAGAAACTCCTGGCCCTGGGATCGGAGCAGTTTTACGGATCGCTGGAGGTCTTCCACGAACAAGTGGGCACCTTGCAGCAGGTGGAGCGCGCGGTCCGCAGCGCGGAGAGCCCCTCGGTCGCCGAGACCGTGGACGCGATCTACAAACTCGGTCCGTTGCTCTGGACGCACCGGCCGGAGCACCCGGCCTTCCTTTCCCTGCGGTTCGGGCTGGGCCGGCAACCGAGCCGGATCCCGATCAATGCGCCGACCATGAACAACACGGTTCCCGAATTCCAAAAAATCATCGACGACACCGCGAACGAGTACGCCTTCATCGAGGCGGTCCCGGTGGTTTCCCAGTTGCGCAGCGCCGGGGCCCTGGGCTTGGCCGGACGCCGGGAAGTGCTCGACGACGTGGCCCGGGGCATCGTGCTCCAAGCGGTGGGCCTGCATTCGCCGTCGGAACTCGTGGTCGCCGCGCTGGTCGGCACCGAGTCGCGGGAACGCTGGAACTGGTTGCAGTGGCTGCCGCACGTGGGCTCCCCGCATTCGCCGTTGGCCGGAGACCACTTGGCTGCCGGATCGGGGGCCGGGGCGATCCTGCTGGCCAAACTCGAGGACCTCCTGGTCGCCCGGGGCGGAAACCTGGCGGCGAATTCGGCCGCCCTGCGCGGGCCGGTGGAGAACCCAGCCAAAGCCCGGCCGGGGGAGCGCACCGCCGCCGCCGATCCGGGGAAGCGGCTTCCGGCCCCGGTTCTGCCTTCTGTGCTGGTGCTCATCGAGGACGACGCCAAGGTCGATCGCGGCCGGCTCACCAGGCTGGCCGAATCCGGCGCCGACGTCGGCATCCATGTGATCTGGCTGGCCGGCTCGCTCGCCGCGCTGCCGGCCAGCTGCCGGGATTTCATGCAGGTCGACGGCGAGGCCGGCACCACGAGCGGCCAGGTGCGCTTGGGCGAACTCAGTTACCCGGTCAGCTGCGAAAGCGTCGATGCCGCGCTCGCCGGCCAATTGGCCCGGATGCTGGCTCCGGTAGTGGACGTGTCGAAACCGGTGGACGACGACTCCGATCTGCCGCAGGCGGTCTCCTGGGCGAGTTTGGCCGGTCTGGAGATCGTGGCGGAGACTTCGCCGATTGCGGACCGCTGGCAGGAGAACAACTCGGTGGCGGCGACTGCGGTGGCCAACCGCAAACACCAGGGCTCGCTGCGCGCGCTCGTCGGTTCCAAAGGCGTCGAACCGATGTACTTGGACTTGAAAACCGAAGGCCCGCACGCGCTGGTCGGCGGCACCACCGGTGCCGGAAAGTCCGAGTTCCTGCAGTCCTGGGTGCTCGGCATGGCGGCCGCCTACAGTCCGGACCGGTTGACCTTCCTGTTCGTCGATTACAAGGGCGGCGCGGCCTTCGCGGATTGCGTCAAGCTGCCGCACACCGTGGGACTGGTCACCGACCTTTCGCCGCACCTGGTGCGCCGCGCATTGACCTCGTTGCGTGCCGAACTGCATTACCGCGAGCATTTGTTCAATCGGAAAAAAGCCAAGGACCTGTTGGCGATGGAGCGCGAGGCCGATCCGGAGACTCCGCCGTCCTTGGTGATCGTGGTCGATGAATTCGCCGCCTTGGCCACCGAGGTGCCCGAGTTCGTCGACGGCGTGGTCGACGTCGCGGCACGGGGCCGCTCGCTCGGCCTGCACCTGATCCTGGCCACGCAACGGCCGGCCGGCGTGATCAAAGACAACCTGCGGGCCAACACGAATATGCGGATCGCGCTGCGGATGGCGGATATCGACGATTCGCGGGACATCTTGGGCGATCCGATGGCCGCCTACTTCAGCCCGACGATTCCGGGCCGGGGCGCGGCGAAAACCGGTCCGGGCCGGATCCAGGGCTTCCAGACCGGCTATGCCGGAGGCTGGACCACCGGAGTGCCGCAACGGCCCAAGATCGACATCGTGGAAATGGATTTCGGCTCCGGCGTGCAATGGGAACAGGAGCTTCCGCAGGCCCCGGCGGCCGAGGACTCCGGGCCCAACGACATTGCCAAGATCGTCGGCAATATCTCTTCCGCCGCGGTCGAACTCGGCATCAAGCCGCCCCGGAAACCGTGGATGGAGGAACTGGCGACCACCTACGATTTCTCCCTGCTGCCCAACCCGCGCACCGACGAACGGCTGATGCTCGGGGTGCTGGACGATCCGGCGCACCAGGCGCAGCCCGCGGTGTTCTACGAGCCGGACCGGGACGGCAACATGGCGATCATCGGAGCTTCCGGTTCAGGCAAATCCGCGGCATTGCGGACCATTGCGATCGCCGCGGCAATCACTCCGCGCGGCGGGCCGGTGCAGGTTTTCGGCATCGATGCCGCTTCCAACGGTTTGCAGATGCTCGAGCAGCTGCCGCATGTCGGCGATGTGGTGGCCGGCGACGACCAGGAACGGGTCGGCCGGTTGCTGCGCTACTTGCGCAAAGTGCTGGATGAGCGCACCGAAGCCTTTGCCGCGGTCCGGGCCGGCAGCATCGCCGAATACCGGGAACTTGCCGGAAAACCGGATGAGCCCCGGATGATCCTGTTGATCGACGGCTTGGGCGCCTTCCGGGAGACCTATGA